>NZ_CP023407.1:2470000-2778750 GCF_003665435.1 Streptomyces fungicidicus | reverse complement strand
ACGCTGCCCGACATCGCCAACTTAGACCTTCGAACCCCTTCGATGGTTACGTTCAGATCACTGTGATCTGCGTCTCTTGCATAACTCCTCAAGTTGGGCAAGAGCCCGCAAATCTCTCACGGGACCCAAGCGTAAGGAGGATGCGCGAGCCTTGTGAAGAGCTTATGTGAGGGTCGTACCCGACGACAGGGGTACACGCCAACTTGAGACCTCAATGGAACGCCCGCAGCCGCAGGCTGTTGGTCACCACGAACACCGACGAGAACGCCATGGCGGCACCGGCGATCATCGGGTTCAGCAGCCCCGCCGCGGCCAGCGGCAGCGCGGCCACGTTGTAGCCGAAGGCCCATACGAGGTTGCCCTTGATGGTGGCGAGGGTGCGGCGGGAGAGCCGTATCGCGTCCGCCGCGACCCGCAGGTCGCCGCGGACCAGGGTCAGGTCGCCCGCCTCGATCGCCGCGTCCGTGCCGGTGCCCATGGCGAGACCCAGATCAGCGACGGCCAGCGCGGCCGCGTCGTTGACGCCGTCGCCCACCATGGCGACACTGCGCCCCTCGTCCCGCAGCCGCCGTACGACGTCGGCCTTGTCCTCGGGCAGCACCTCGGCGATCACCCGGTCGATGCCGACCTCCCGCGCCACCGCCTCGGCCACCGTCCGGTTGTCCCCCGTCAGCAGCACCGGCGTGAGCCCCAGCGCCCGCAGCTCGCGCACCGCCTCGGCGCTGGTCTCCTTCACCGCGTCGGCGACCGCGAGGACACCGCGCGCCGCCCCGTCCCAGCCGGCCACGACCGCCGTACGCCCGTCGCGCTCGGCCTCGTCCTTCGCCCGGGCGAGCTCCGAAGGCAGCTCCCCGAAGAGCTCGGACAGCCGTCCCACGGCCACCTCGTGGCCCTCCACCCGCCCCCGCACGCCCCGGCCCGGGACGTTCTCGAAGTGCTCGGCCCCGGGCAGCGCGCCGACCCGCTCCTCGGCGCCCGCGGCGATCGCCCGCGCGACGGGGTGCTCGGAGGCGTGCTCCAGGGCGCCGGCGAGCCGCAGCAGCAGCTCCTCGTCCGTGCCCTCGGCGGCGTACACCTCCTGGAGGGTCATCCGGCCGGTGGTGACGGTGCCGGTCTTGTCCAGCACGACGGTGTCGACGCGGTGGGTGGACTCCAGGACCTCGGGGCCCTTGATGAGGATGCCGAGCTGGGCGCCGCGTCCGGTGCCGACCATCAGCGCGGTCGGCGTGGCCAGCCCCAGGGCGCAGGGGCAGGCGATGATCAGCACGGCGACGGCCGCGGTGAACGCGGCGACGGTGTCGCCGGTGGAGCCGAGCCACACCCCGAAGGTGCCGACCGCGAGCAGCAGCACCACCGGGACGAAGACCCCGGAGATCCGGTCGGCGAGGCGCTGCACCTGCGCCTTGCCGTTCTGCGCCTCCTCGACCAGCTTCGCCATCCGCGCGAGCCGGGTGTCGGCGCCGACCCGGGTGGCCTCGACGACGAGCCGTCCGCCCGCGTTCACCGTGGCGCCGGTGACGGCGTCGCCGGCGGTGACGTCCACGGGCACGGACTCGCCGGTCAGCATGGACGCGTCCACGGCGGAGGAGCCCTCGACGACCGTGCCGTCGGTGGCGATCTTCTCGCCGGGCCGTACGACGAACCGGTCGCCGACGGCCAGCCGCTCCGCCGGGATCCGCACCTCGCGCCCCTCCCGGAGCACGGTCACGTCCTTGGCGCCCAGCTCCATCAGCGCCCGCAGGGCCGCTCCCGCGCGGCGCTTGGAGCGGGCCTCCAGATAGCGGCCGAGCAGGATGAAGGCGGTGACGCCGGCCGCGACCTCCAGATAGATGGTGGAGGCGCCGTCGGTGCGGGCGACGGTGAGCTCGAAGGGGTGCCGCATGCCGGGCATGCCCGCGTCACCGAGGAACAGCGCCCACAGGGACCAGCCGAACGCGGCGAGCGTGCCCACCGAGACCAGGGTGTCCATGGTGGCCGCGCCGTGCCGCAGATTGGTCCAGGCGGCCCGGTGGAACGGGGCGGCGCCCCAGACCACGACGGGCGCGGCGAGGGTGAGCGAGAGCCACTGCCAGTTGTCGAACTGCAGCGGCGGAATCATCGCCAGGAGGACGACGGGGAGGGCGAGCAGCACGGAGACGGTGAGGCGCTGACGCAGCGCGGCGAGCTCGGGGTCGGCCCCCGCGGCGCCGGTCCCGTCTTCCGCCTCGCGTGCGGGCGGCGCGGGTTCCTCGGCGGTGTAGCCGGTGCGCACCACCGTGCTGATCAGGTCGGCGACCTCGATGCCCGGCGGGTAGGTGATCCGGGCCTTCTCCGTCGCGTAGTTCACCGTGGCGGTGACGCCGTCCATCCGGTTGAGCTTCTTCTCGACGCGGGCCGCGCAGGAGGCGCAGGTCATCCCGCCGATGAGCAGCTCGACCTCCGAGCCCGCCGGCTGTCCGGCGGCCGGCGCCGCGGGGGCGGTGGTGCTGGTCATGTCCGTACTCCTGGGACGTCCGGGGGGATGCGGTGAACCGTGGTGGTGGCGTGCCGGGCCGCGGTGGACGGGTGGCCGTTGCGGCCCGGCTCACGCCGGGCGGGGCCTCAGGCCTTGCCGGCCAGCTCGAAACCGGCCTCGTCGACGGCGGCGCGCACGGCCTCCTCGTCGAGCGGGGCGGCGGAGACGACGGTCACCTCGCCGGAGGAGGCGACCGCCTGCACCGAGCTGACGCCGGCGAGCTGGGAGATCTCGCCGGAGACGGCGCCCTCGCAGTGGCCGCAGGTCATCCCGCTCACCTTGTAGACGGTGGTGACGGAACCCTGGGTGTCGGTCTGGGAGGTCATGGCGTTACTCCTCGTCGGGGTGTGGATGATGGGTGGGGCGGTGGGGGTCCGTGCGGGCCACAGGGGGCCGCGGGACCCTCGTACCACTCCAGACTATACCCCTAGGGGGTATAAATCCACGAGGGTCGGGCGGAAGGTGGGACAGGTCATGCGGGCGGTGGTGTTCGAGCGGTACGGCGAACCGGCGGAGGTACGGGAGGTCCCGGACCCGGAGCCGGCGGAGCACGGGGTCGTGGTCCGCGTCGAGGCCACCGGCCTGTGCCGCAGCGACTGGCACGGCTGGCAGGGTCACGACCCGGACATCACGCTGCCGCACGTCCCCGGTCACGAACTCGCCGGGACCGTCGAGGCGGCAGGTTCCCGGGTCACCCGGTGGCGCGCCGGGGACCGGGTCACCGTCCCCTTCGTCTGCGCCTGCGGAACCTGCCCCGCCTGCGCGGCCGGCGACCAGCAGGTGTGCGAACGCCAGACCCAGCCGGGCTTCACCCACTGGGGCTCCTTCGCCCAGTACGTGGCGCTGGACCACGCGGACGTGAACCTGGTCGCGGTCCCCAACGGCATGTCGTCCGCCACCGCCGCCTCCCTGGGCTGCCGGTTCGCCACGGCCTACCGGGCCGTGGTGCAGCAGGGCCGGGTGGCGGCGGGGGAGTGGGTGGCGGTGCACGGCTGCGGAGGGGTGGGCCTGTCGGCGGTGATGATCGCGGCGGCGGCCGGCGCGCGCGTCGTCGCGGTCGACGTGTCGCCGCACGCGCTCGACCTGGCGCGGAAGTTCGGCGCCGCCGCCTGCGTGGACGCGGCGGCCGCACCGGACACCGCCGAGGCCGTGCGCGACCTCACCGGCGGCGGCGCCCACCTGTCCCTGGACGCCCTCGGCGCACCCGCCACCTGCGCCGCCTCGGTCGGCGGCCTGCGCCGCCGGGGCCGTCACGTCCAGGTCGGCCTGCTGCCCTCGCCGACGGGCACCACACCCGTCCCCATGGCCCGCGCCATCGCCCTGGAGCTGGAGATCCTCGGCAGCCACGGCATGGCCGCCCACACCTACCCGCCGATGCTGGAGCTGGTCCGCGCGGGCGTGCTCCGCCCCGATCTGCTGGTGACCTCCACCCTCCCCCTGGACGCCGCACCGCCCGCCCTCGCGGCCATGGGGACGGCGGCGGGAGCGGGCGTGACGGTCATCGAGCCCTGGCGCTAGCACCGCGTACCGGGGCTCGGGGAACGGGACGGGAGGTCAGCCGTTTCTGCGGCCCCGGTTGCCCGGGCGGGCGGCGACCCAGTTCCGGATGGTGTCGGCGTACCAGAAGGGCTTGCCCGCCTCCACCGTGTCGGGCGGCGGCAGCAGTCCGTGCTTGCGATAGGAGCGGACGGTGTCCGGCTGCACCTTGATGTGGGCGGCGATGTCCTTGTAGGACCACAGCGATCGGTCGGTCATGGTGGCACCTCCCCGCGCGCACCACGGCGACGGCCGGGGGCGGCCGTCAGGGGGAGCCGGGTGCGCGCTGGTGATCGGGCATGCGTTGTGCCCGGTGAACGAGGACCGTCGGCGGCAGGGCAGGGGCTGTGCGCCGGGTGTGACGGAAGGCCCGCGCACGCGTGACGACCGTGACGGCGCAGAGGTGTTTGTGACACGGCTGCCACACAGGCGCACGCCGGTTCACCGGCGGGGCGCGTTGACATCCCCCGCGGACGGGGACCCGTCGGGTGGACGCCCGGCAAAGTTTCGT
This sequence comes from Streptomyces fungicidicus, assembly GCF_003665435.1. NCBI lineage: Bacteria > Bacillati > Actinomycetota > Actinomycetes > Kitasatosporales > Streptomycetaceae > Streptomyces > Streptomyces fungicidicus. Next base: position 2,774,209 of record NZ_CP023407.1, on the reverse strand, counting down.
CCGAATGTCCGGACAAAACATTGACAGGGCTTCACGCCCGGGGCTAGAACCGGGGTGAGCCGTGAAGCCGTGGAGCCGTAGATGCCGTGCGGCCGTAGGAAGGGGACGCCTTGGCGTACGACGTGATCACCCCGCGGGTGGCACGCCGTCGCGACCGGGGCGCGACCGGCGGCACCCCGGCACCGAACGCCTCCGGCGCGGGAGGCCGCCTCGCTTTGGCAGGAGCGAAGTGCGAGCGAAGACTCCCCGCCCGCCGCGGCCCCGCGCCGGAGGTTCCGCCGAAGCCCCAAGTGTCTATGCGGGGGCCGAAACGGCCGACACTGTGTCGGGCCCGCCCGGCCGCCCGGGGCTGGTGGGATGGACCCGTGGCCGAGGCCGCGGCGTGTCCGCCCGCGGCCGGGGCGCACGAGCTGTACGAACGGCACGTCTCCACCCGTCGCCGCCATCTGTGAAGGAGTTCTCGGTCATGACGAAGATCGTCAACCACTGGATCGGCGGCAAGACCGCCGAAGGCGCCTCGGGTACCTACGGGCCGGTGACCGACCCGGCGACCGGCGAGGTCACCACGAAGGTCGCGTTCGCCTCCGTCGAGGAGGTCGACGCCGCGGTCGCCGCCGCCAAGGAGGCCTACCTGAGCTGGGGCCAGTCCTCGCTCGCCGCCCGCACCACGGTCCTCTTCAAGTTCCGCGCGCTGCTCGACGCCCACCGCGACGAGATCGCCGAGCTGATCACCGCCGAGCACGGCAAGGTGCACTCCGACGCGCTCGGCGAGGTCGCCCGCGGCCTGGAGATCGTCGACCTGGCCTGCGGCATCAGCGTGCAGCTCAAGGGCGAGCTGTCCACGCAGGTGGCCAGCCGCGTCGACGTGTCGTCCATCCGCCAGCCGCTGGGCGTGGTCGCCGGCATCACGCCGTTCAACTTCCCGGCCATGGTGCCGATGTGGATGTTCCCGCTCGCCATCGCCTGCGGCAACACCTTCGTGCTGAAGCCGTCCGAGAAGGACCCCTCGGCCGCCGTCCGCCTCGCCGAACTGCTGGCCGAGGCCGGACTGCCCGACGGCGTCTTCAACGTCGTGCACGGCGACAAGCTGGCCGTCGACCGGCTCCTCGCCCACCCCGACGTCAAGGCCGTCTCCTTCGTCGGCTCCACCCCGATCGCCCGCTACATCCACACCACCGCCTCCGCCAACGGCAAGCGCGTCCAGGCCCTCGGCGGCGCCAAGAACCACATGCTGGTCCTCCCGGACGCCGACCTCGACGCGGCGGCCGACGCGGCCGTCTCCGCCGCCTACGGCTCGGCCGGCGAGCGCTGCATGGCGATCTCCGCGGTCGTCGCCGTCGGCGCGATCGGCGACACCCTGGTGGAGAAGATCCGCGAGCGCGCCGAGAAGATCAAGATCGGCCCGGGCAGCGACCCCGCCTCCGAGATGGGGCCGCTGATCACCAAGGCCCACCGCGACAAGGTCGCCGGCTACGTCGCCGGCGCGGCGGAGGAGGGCGCCGAGGTCGTCCTGGACGGCACCGGCTACACCGTCGACGGCCACGAGGACGGCCACTGGATCGGCATCTCCCTCCTCGACAAGGTCCCCGCGTCCGCCAGCGCCTACCAGGACGAGATCTTCGGCCCGGTCCTGTGCGTCCTGCGCACGGAGACCTACGAGGAGGCCCTCGACCTCATCAACAGCTCCCCGTTCGGCAACGGCACCGCGATCTTCACCCGGGACGGCGGCGCCGCCCGCCGCTTCCAGCTGGAGGTCGAGGCCGGCATGGTCGGCGTCAACGTCCCGATCCCGGTCCCCGTCGGCTACCACTCCTTCGGAGGCTGGAAGGACTCCCTCTTCGGCGACCACCACATCTACGGCAACGACGGCACGCACTTCTACACCCGCGGCAAGGTCGTCACCACCCGCTGGCCCGACCCGGCCGACGCCCCCACCGGCGTCGACCTGGGCTTCCCGCGCAACCACTGAGCCGAAGCGGCCCGCACCGCCGCGTACCGCGTCCGCGGTACGCGGCGGTGCGGTGTACGCCCACGGGAGGTCCCCGGGTTCGGTCCCCGGTCGACATCGTGCCGACAGGTTCGCCCCGTACGGTTGACGCATGGATCTTCGACTGCCCGGAGCGCGGTGGCTGCGGTCACGGCGGCCGCGACGGGTCATCGCCGCCGCGGCCGCCGTCGTGGTGCTCGCCGGCGCCGGCACCTGGACCGCCGTCGCCTCCGACGACGCGCCCGCGGTCCGCCGCGCCGACCGGGTCATGGCCGTGGGCGACGGGGTGCGCATCGACACCTCGTACTTCACCGCCGGGCCCGGCGGCCGCCGCCCCGCCGTGCTCCTCGGACACGGCTTCGGCGGCAGCAAGGAGGACGTGCGCGAGCAGGCCGAGGACCTCGCGCGCGACGGATACGCGGTCCTCACCTGGTCCGCGCGCGGCTTCGGGAAGTCGACCGGGAAGATCGGGCTGAACGACCCGGAGGGCGAGGTCGCCGACGTCTCCCGGCTGATCGACTGGCTGGCCGAGCGGCCCGAGGTCCGGCTCGACAAGGACGGCGACCCCCGCGTGGGCATGGCCGGCGCCTCGTACGGCGGCGCCATCGCCCTGCTCGGCGCCGGGTACGACGACCGGGTCGACGCCATCGCCCCCGCGATCACCTACTTCGACCTCGCCGACGCCCTGTTCCCGAACGGCGTGTTCAAGAAGCTGTGGGCCGGAGTCTTCGTCAACTCCGGCGGCGGCTGCGAGAAGTTCCAGCCCGAGCTGTGCTCGATGTACGAGCGGGTCGCCGAGTCCGGCAACCCGGACGCCCCGGCCCGGGAGCTGCTCGAGGAGCGCTCCCCGGCCGCCGTCGCCGACCGCATCGACGTGCCCACGCTGCTGACGCAGGGGCAGACCGACTCCCTCTTCCCGCTCGGCCAGGCCGACGCCGCCGCCAAGGCGATCCGCGCCAACGGCGCCCCGGTAGACGTCGACTGGATCGCGGGCGGCCACGACGGCGGCAACCTGGAGGACGACCGGGTGCGGCAGCGGGTGCGCGGCTGGTTCGACCGGTACCTGAAGGACGACGAGGGCGCCGACACCGGCCCCGCCTTCCGCGTCACCCGCACCGGAGGCGTCGACTCCACCGACGGCCGGGCCGTGCTGAACGGCGCGAGCGCCGATACCTACCCGGGGCTGACGAGCGGCGGTCGGCCCGTCCCGCTCACCGGGGACGAGCAGAGCTTCGCCAACCCGGCCGGCGCCGGCCCGCCCGCCATCTCCTCCCTGCCCGGCCTCGGCGGCTCCGGCGGACTCGCCCAGCTGTCCTCCCTCGGCGTCGGCGTCTCGCTGGACTTCCCCGGCCAGTTCGCCCGCTTCGAGTCGGCCCCGGTCGCCGGCGATCTGCGGATCACCGGATCGCCCACCGCCACCGTGCGCGTCGAGTCGACCGCCGAGGACGCCGTCCTCTTCGCCAAGGTGTACGACGTCGGGCCGGACGGACGGCAGCAGGTGCTGCCCTCCCAGCTCGTCACCCCGGTCCGCGTCGAGGACGCCGGATCCGGCAAGGACGTGACCCTCACCCTGCCCGCCGTCGACCACGAGGTGCAGAAGGGCCACCGCCTGCGCCTGGTGCTGTCCTCCACCGACCTCGGCTACGCCTCCCCGGTCGCCCCGGCGACGTACACCGTCTCCCTGAAGAGCGGCCTCACCGTGCCCACCGCGCCCGGCGTGACCACGGCGGCGGCCCCGCTGCCCGGCTGGGTGGTGTGGCTGCCGGTCGCCGGCGCGCTGACCGCCCTCGCCCTGCTGCTCACCGGCCGCCGCCGCGCCGGCGCGCCGGCCCCCGACCCCGCGCTGGCCGACGTGCCGCTCCAGATCACCGGCCTCGGCAAGCGCTACGCCCGCTCCTCCGACCGGTACGCCGTGCGGGACCTGTCCTTCCGGGTCGAGAAGGGTCAGGTGCTCGGCCTCCTCGGCCCGAACGGCGCGGGCAAGACCACCACCCTGCGGATGCTGATGGGCCTGATCAAGCCGGACGCCGGCGAGATCCGCGTCTTCGGCCACGCCATCCGCCCCGGCGCCCCGGTGCTGTCGCGGGTCGGCGCGTTCGTCGAGGGTGCGGGCTTCCTGCCGCACCTGTCCGGCCGGGAGAACCTGGAGCTGTACTGGCGGGCCACCGGCCGCCCGGCCGGGGACGCCCACCTCGACGAGGCGCTGAAGATCGCCGGCCTCGGTGACGCGCTCGCCCGCGCGGTGCGCACCTACTCCCAGGGCATGCGCCAGCGCCTGGCCATCGCCCAGGCCATGCTCGGCCTCCCCGACCTGCTCATCCTCGACGAGCCGACCAACGGACTCGACCCGCCGCAGATCCGCGAGATGCGCGAGGTGATGATCCGGTACGCCGCCGCGGGCCGCACGGTGATCGTCTCCAGCCACCTGCTGGCGGAGGTCGAGCAGTCCTGCACCCACCTCGTCGTCATGGACCGCGGGCAGCTCGTCCAGGCGGGCCCGGTGCATGAGATCGTCGGCTCCGGCGACACCCTCCTGGTCGGGACGTCCACGCCCGTGGACGAGCCGGTCGCCGAGAAGGTCGCCGCGCTGCCCGGCGTCGCCTCGGCCGTCCGCACCGACGAGGGGCTGCTGGTCCGGCTCGACGCCGACGGCACCGCCCCGCGCCTGGTCGCCGAGCTGGTCCGGCTGGAGGTCCCGGTGGCGTCGGTGGGCCCGCACCGCCGCCTCGAGGACGCCTTCCTCACCTTGATCGGAGGTTCCGCATGAGCACGCTCACCGAGCGGGCCGAGCCGGCCGGCCCGGACGGGTCCGCCGAGGTCGCCGCCGGCTACCGCGCGGGCCGCACCCTGCCGCTGCGGGTGGAGCTGGTCCGCCAGTTGAAGCGCCGCCGCACCCTGGTGATGGGCGCGATCCTCGCCGTCCTGCCGTTCGTGCTGGTGATCGCCTTCGCGATCGGCGGCGAACCGGGCGCCCGCGGCGACCGGGTCAACCTGATGGACACGGCGACCGCGTCCGGCGCCAACTTCGCCGCCGTCAACCTGTTCGTGTCGGCGGGCTTCCTGCTCGTCATCCCGGTCGCGCTGTTCTGCGGGGACACGGTCGCCTCGGAGGCCGGCTGGTCCTCCCTGCGCTATCTGCTCGCCGCGCCCGTGCCCCGGATGCGGCTGCTGTGGTCCAAGCTGATCGTCGGACTGGGGCTGAGCCTCGCCGCGATGGTGCTGCTGCCGGTGGTGGCGCTCGCCGTCGGCACGGCCGCCTACGGATGGGGACCGCTGCGGATCCCCACCGGCGGCGCGCTCGACCCCGCCACGGCGGCGCAGCGGCTCGTGGTCGTCGTGGCGTACCTCTTCGTGTCGCAGCTGGTCACCGCCGCGCTGGCGTTCTGGCTGTCCACCCGCACGGACGCGCCGCTGGGCGCGGTCGGCGGCGCGGTCGGCCTGACCATCGTGGGCAACGTGCTGGACGCCGTCACCGCCCTCGGCGACTGGCGGCACTTCCTGCCCGCGCACTGGCAGTTCGCCTGGGCCGACGCCGTCCAGCCGGAGCTGGAGTGGTCCGGCATGCTCCAGGGCGCGTCGGTGTCCGTGACGTACGCGCTGGTGCTGTTCGCGCTGGCGTTCCGGGGTTTCGTCCGCAAGGACGTGGTGTCCTGACGCCCGGCCCGCGCACCGCACCGAGCGGTCCAACCGGGTGAACCTGCGCAACCGATTCCGCCGAGTCGGGTTGATGAAGGAGTAGGCCATGCGGCAGCGGAGGGCCAGAACGCGTGGCCGCTCCCATTTCTTCAAGCAGGAAGACAACCACATTGCGACAGACCCTGAGCAGGGGAATGCTCGCGGCGGCCGCCACCGCCACGGGCATTCTGTCCCTGTACGGAACCCCCGCCCTCGCCGACTCGTTCGCGGGGGGCGGTGCCGAGGATTCTCCCGGTGTGCTGTCCGGGAACAACGTGCAGGCACCGATCGACGTGCCGGTGAACGCGTGCGGCAACAACGTCGACGTGGTCGGCGCCTTCAACGAGGCGTCCGGCAACACGTGTGTCAACGGCTCCGACAAGTCCGGGCACGGCGCGCACGGCGAGTCCCGTGACGGCGCGCACGCGGAGGGCGGCACCAAGGGCTCGCCCGGCGTGCTCTCCGGGAACAACGTGCAGGCGCCCGTCCACGCGCCGATCAACGCGTGCGGCAACAACGTCGCCGTGGTCGGTATCGCCGACGAGGCGTCCGGCAACACGTGCGTCAACGGCTCGCACGGCGACGGGAAGAAGTCCGAGGACCGCGCGCACGGCGGTTCCTCGCACGGAGGCTCCGCGCAGGGCGGTTCCTCGCACGGCGACTCCTCCTACGGCGACTCCGGCGACGGCGCGCACGCGGTGGGCGGGGCCAAGGGCTCGCCCGGCGTGCTGTCCGGGAACAACGTGCAGGTGCCCATCCACCTGCCGGTGAACGCCTGCGGCAACAACATCAGCCTGATCGGCCTGTTCAACGACGCCTACGGCAACACCTGCGTCAACGACGGCGGTTACGGCAAGGAGGAGGACGAGCCGGAGAAGGAGCGGCCGAAGCCGCCCACCGAGGTCAAGACGCCTCCCACGCACGAGGTCGAGAAGCCCCCGGCCGAGGAGGAGGAGGTGCCCGGCAACCCGCCGCACCTGGCCGAGACCGGCAGCGACGGCCTGCTCGGCGCCTCCGCGGCCGGCGCCGCGCTGATCGCGGGCGGGGCGATGCTGTACCGCCGCGGCCGTCTCGGCGCCCGCCGGTAGCCGCCCACGGATGCCGGGCCCACCCCACCCGGCACCCGTACCCGCACAACGAGGCGTCCCCCGGACCGATCAGGTCCGGGGGACGCCTCGTTCCGTTCCGCCGTCAGCCGCGCACCGGCGACGGCGCCGCGCTGCGGCTGCCGCCCCCGGGGACCGGGACGGTCCCGCGCGCCGGGGTTGCCCGCAGCCGCCGGCGCACCCCCTGCACCAGCGTCGACGCCGTGAACGTCGCGCCGTGCACGAACCGCATCGCCGGTCCGAAGCCGGACGCGGACACCAGACCCGCCATGAACAGCCCGGGCTGCGAGGACTCGAAGCCGTGGCCGAGCGCCGGGGACCCGTCCGGCAGGGCCGTCAGCCTTCCGCGCAGCTCCGCGGAGAGCAGGCCGATCCGGTCGCGGTGCGCCTTGAACCCCGTCGCGGCGATGACGTGCTCGGTCTCCAGCGAACGCCGTGAACCGTCCCGGCCGGCCAGGTCGAGCCGCAGCCCGCCCGGCACCGCGGCGGCCGCGGTGACCTCGTGGCCGGGCAACAGGTCCACCGCCCGCTCCACCCGGTCCCGCACCCACCACGCGCCCGCCGGACCCAGCGCCGTGGCCGCGATCCGCGACCGGGTCGCCTCGGGCAGCCGCCGGTACAGGCCGGGGCGCTCGGAGTAGAACCAGTTCCGCCAGCCGGGGCCCAGCCCGCTGTGCGGCGAGCGCAGCGACTGCCACCAGGGCCGCTCCCAGGCCGGCGGCACGTCGTTCCAGCACAGCCGCTCCGCCCGCGCCAGCACCCGTACCCGGGTGCCCTGTTCGGCGAGGAGCGCCGCGGTCTCCAGGGCCGCCTGTCCGCCGCCGATCACCGTGACGTCCTTGCCCTGGAAGTGGCCCAGGTCGCTGTGGTGGCTGCTGTGCGTCACCAGCGTGGGGTGCAGTCCGCGCAGCGCCTGCGGCACCTCGATGAATGGCATCACGCCGACCGCCAGCGCCACCGTCCGCGCCTGCAGCGCCTGCCCGTCCTCGGTGACCGCGGTGAACCCGTCCGCGCCGGACGACACCCGGCTCACCATGCGCTCGTCCACCTCCGGCACGGCGTTGCGGGCGAACCACAGGCCGTACGAGGCGAACGCCTCCACGGGGATCGGGTGCGCGTGACGCGCGGGCAGGCCCTGCTCGGCGCAGTAGGCCTCCAGCTTCCAGCGCCCGGCCGGGTCGGAGAGGTTGGACGCCCACGGCTCCGACTTCAGGAACATGCCGCCGGGCATGTTGTCCCGCCAGCACGCCATGGGCCGGCCGAAGACCCGCACGTTCAGCCCGGCGGCCGCGGCGTGGGACGCGATCGACAGACCGTAAGGACCGGCGCCCACCACCAGGAGGTCGTACATCATCAGCTGCTCGCTTTCTCGTTGTCGGTAAGGGAGGGTGCGACCGCCCGGGGAGCCGGGCGGGGCGCCGGTACGGGGAGGGCGGTGCCCAGCCGCTGCCGCAGCCGGCCGGACACATGACGGGCCCACAGGGCCCACATCGCCCATCCGGGAACCCGGTCGTCCCTGGCGTACCAAGCCAGTTCGCGTCCGCCGGGTGCGGTGCGCAGGGCGGCGAACGGCGCGTAGTTCTCCACCACGAACGACCGTCCGGCCACCGGCTGCCCGTCCGGCAGCGGACGCCCGGTCAGATCCAGGTGCAGGGCGCGTACGACGTCCAGTCCCGCGCTGTCCGCGAAGAGCCGGAACTGCGCGCCGGGGCGCGGGTTGAAGTCCAGGAGGTGGTAGCGGCCGGTGCTGCCGCACCGGCGGAAGTCGAGGTCGAAGACACCGCGGTAGCCGAGCGCGCCGGTGACCCGTTCGGCGAGCGTCCGCACCTCGGCGTTGGGCGTCCAGTGGCCCACCGCGGTCAGTCCCGCGCCGCGCGGCCAGGACAGCTGCTTGCGGCCCGGCCCGCCGGCGCGCACGGTCCCCGAGCGGTCGGCGTAGCCGTGGAAGAACCAGTCACGGTCCTCGCCGGGCGGCAGGAACGCCTGGAGCAGCAGCGGGCTGCCCGCCTCCGCGGTGCGCGCGTGCAGCGCGCGGGCCTGCTGTGCCGTGTGCACCACCTGGGTGCTGCGCAGTCCGCTGCCGGCCGGCAGCAGCCAGGGCCGGCTCCACTTCGCGACCAGCGGCAGTCCGAGCCGCCGCGCGTCCTCGGCGGCCTGCCGCGGGCTGTCCGGAACGAGCGTCAGCGGGTGCGGTACGTCCGCGGACGCGCACACGGCGGCCAGTTCCGCCTTGTCGGCGACGCGTTCGGAGAGCGTGGCCGGCATCGCGGGCAGCAGATAGGACGGCGAGAGGTCGTCACGCAGGCGTCCCGCGGCGATCGCGGTCGCGTCGTCCAGCGGGATCAGGACGGCCGGGCGGCCCACCTGTCCGGCCACGCGGCGCAGCACGGCGAGGATCTCGTCCGCCGAGGCCCCCGGCGGCGGCGGGGCGTGCATCCGGTGCACATAGCGCGAGCGGTGGACGGGACTTCCCGCGGAGTCGGCGACGAGGTGCACCTCCACGCCCGCCCTGCCGAGCGACCGCACGGCCCCCAGCGTTCCGTGGTGAAAGGGGTTCCGGTCGGTCCGCAGCAGAACCGCGGGGACACGGGTGTCGAGCAACGACACGAATTCTCACTTTCTTCTGGCGCCGGCTCACCCGCACGGGGGAGCCCGGCACTCGAAAGCCGCAGTGGCATTGGCACCGGCGTACGTCCTGTGTCTGACTTCGTATGAAATGACTGTTCGTCAATATGGCGGAATTCAGGCACAAGGCGGACGAGACCGAACAGAGGAGCAGCCAATGGCCCCACAGCACAGGCGGGTCCGGGCCCGCGCGAAAGCAGTGGGCGCGGCGGCGGTCGTCGTGTCCGCGGCCCTCGCGGCGGGCCCCGCGGCGGGAGCGGTGCCGGCCGACCCCCGTCCGGCGGTGCCGGTCCGGGCGGCGCCCGCGGGCCCGCCCGGAGAGCCCGCGGTCCCCACCGTCCCGGCGGTCGACGTCCCGGCGGTCGACGTCCCGTCCGTCGGAGTCCCGTCGGTCGGAGCCCCGTCGGTCCCCCAGCCGGTCCTCCCGGCGCCGCACCGCGTCCCGGCGTTCGGTGCCTTCCTCGCCTCCGACGAGCGCGGGGTGGCCCGCATGGACGAGCTCAGCCGCTGGCTGGGCGGCGCCGAGCTGCGCGTCGGCCACACCTACCTGCCCGGCAACCGCTGGAGCGACATCGAGGGCGACATCGGCTTCCTCGACTCCTGGGCGCGCTGGCGCAACGCCAGGAACGACCGGATGCTGGTCCTCAACGTCCCCATGCAGGAACGCAACGAGGAGGGCGTCCCCGACGACGAGGTCCGCGCGCTGCTGCGGCGGGGTGCGGCGGGCGAGTTCGACCACCACTTCCGTGCCCTCGCCGAGCGGCTGGTCGCGCTCAAGGTGCCGGACACGGTCGTGGTCCTCGGCTGGGAGATGAACGGCGTCACCTACACCCACCGCTGCGGCCCCGACCCGGAGTCCTGGAAGCAGTACTGGAACCGGATCGTCAGGACCATGCGCGCGGTGCCGGGACAGAAGTTCCGGTTCGACTTCACGCCGAGCCGCGGCCGGGACGCCGTCCCCTGGACGGAGTGCTACCCGGGGGACGACACCGTCGACATCGTCGGCATGGACTCCTACGACCAGCCGGCCGGGCGCTCCTTCGACGAGCAGGTGAGGGAGCCGTACGGACTCCAGGCGCACGTGGACTTCGCGAGGGCCCACGGCAAACAGATCTCGTACCCGGAGTGGGGGCTCTTCCGCAACGGCGACAACCCCGAGTACATGCGGCGCATGCTCGCGTGGATCGACCGGCACCGGCCGCTCTACAACACGCTGACCGACTACTGCCCGCACGGGGTGTGGCAGTGCGACGACAACCCGCACGCGTCCCGCGTCTACCGGTCCGTCCTCTCCGGCCGCACGCACGACGGGGAGCCGGAGACCACCCCGCAGCCCACGCCCGTGCCGACCACGCCGCCACCGACGGCTCCCGCACCGACCACGCCCGACACCCCGCCGCCGCCGGAGGACTGCTCGCCGCTGGACCTGGGCCGGTGGGTGGAGTACTGGCTCGGAGGACAGTTCTGCTTCCGCTTCGACTGGTGGTGAGGCGCCCGCGAGTGACGGCGCCGCTCCCGCCGGGGTCGCCGCCGTCACCGCGGCACATCGGCGGCGGTGGCGGGGCCCGGCACCGAGGCGGCCGGGGCGGGGTCCTCGCCCCGCCCGGCCCGCCGCGGGCGGGCGAGCAGCGCCAGGCCGCCCAGCAGCCCGCCCGCGCTCGCGCCCACCAGCGAGGTGACCGCGGACGACGCGTTCGCCGGCGCGCCCGGCTTCACCGCACGCGAGAACTGCACCAGCCTGACCTGGGTGTTGCCCTTGGTGTCCTCCGCGTGCCGGGTCAGCGCGCGGGAGACCGCGTTGGCCATGTCGACGGCCGTACCGGGCCGGGGGGCCGTGGCCGAGACGGCGACCATCGGCGCGTCCGGCGAGGTCGCCGTGCGCACGCTGTCCCGCAGCGTCCGCACCGGCACACCGGCCCACACCTGCGCGTCGCCGAGCACCGCGAGCTGGGTGGCGACCCGGCCGTACGCCTGCGCGAAACCGCGGGCCGCGTCCGGGGTCGCCTTGTCGGTCGGCACCGCGACGACGTAGGCGGTGGCCGTGTACTCCGGGGGCGTGAACAGGCCGTACGCGCCGCCGAGCAGACCGCCGACGAACGTGCCCGTCACCAGCGCGGACCAGGCCGGCAGTCTTCGGACACGGGCCAGGAACGGACGGAGCCGACGGGTCGGGGTGTCGGTCATGAGGGGCTTGCTCCCTTTGAGGTACGGCGGACGGCTCACGGCGCGGTACGGGCGACCGCCGCCGCGTACACGTCCATGAGGCGGGCTGTGCTGTGGCTGATGCTGTAGTGGTGCGCGGCCGGGGCGGCCGTGCGCGGGGCCGGGCCCGCCGCGCGGACCTCGGCGATCGCGCGGGCGTACGCCGCGGCGCCGCCGCGCACCCGCCGGGCCCCGGCACGGTTCTCCGGGGGCAGGTCCTCGATCGCGGGACAGGCGGCGTAGAGCACGGGCAGGCCGGACGCCAGCGCCTCCACGGCCGCCAGGCCGAAGGCCTCCTCCGCGGACGGGGAGGCGAACAGGTCCATCGCCGAGGCCAGCGAGGGCAGATCGGGGCCGGGGCTGCCGTCCGGCACGCCGGGCCGTTCGCCGGTGAACAGCACCCGCCCGGCCACCCCCGCCTCGTGGGCCGTGCGGCGCAGCAGGTGCTCCTCGGGACCGCCGCCCACCAGCAGCAGCCAGTGGTCCTCCGGCAGCAGGGCGAGCGCCTGGACGAGGACGTCGAACCGCTTGCCCCGGGTGAGCCGGCCGACGCCCCCGACGACGAACGCGCCCTCCGGCAGGCCGAGACGGCGGCGGGTCCGCTCGCGCAGGTCCGGCCGGAAACGGAAGCGGTCCAGGTCGACGCCGTTGGGCACCACCTCGATGCGCGGGGCGGGCACCCCCCAGCGCTTCAGCCGGTCGGCCACCGTCGGGGAGACGGCGACCGTCGCCGAACCGAGCCGCTCGCTCGCCAGGTACAGGGCGCGCACCCCCGCCGTCAGCCTGCGGCCCTCCATCTGGGTGTCGCCGAGGGAGTGCTCGGTGGCGACCACCGCGCGGACCCCGGCGACCCGGGCGGCGAGCCGGCCGTAGACGCAGGCCCGGTACAGGTGCGTGTGCACCAGGTCGTAGCCGCCGGCCCGGATCACCCGGACCAGACGGGGCAGTGCGCCCAAGTCGCGGTTGCCGCCCATGCCCAGGTGCACGACCCGCACGCCGTCGGCGCCGAGACCGTCGGCGACCGCGCCGGGGTTGGTGAGCGTCACCACGTCGCAGTCGACCGGAAGATGACGCAGCAGCAGCCGCAGCTGCTGTTCGGCGCCCCCGACGCCGAGACCGGTGATGATGTGCAGCGCCCTCATCTCACACGCCCTCCACCGGCCGCCGGCGCAGCCGGTGCAGCCGGAGCTTGAGGTACAGGCGCCACTCGGTGTCGTTCTGGCCGACGTGCGCGCGCGGCAGCGCGTGCGGGCCGGTGAGCGGGCCGGGGTCGATGGCGCAGGCGTAGGTGTAGCCCGCCCCGCGCACGGCCTCGACGGCGCGCGCGTCGACCGTGCCGTACGGGTAGCAGAACCCCGTGACGGGGGCGCCGGTCAGCTCCTCGAGGCGGGCGCGGCTCACGGCGACCTCCTCCGTGAGCGTGGTGTCGTCGGCGCGGGTCAGGTCGACGTGGGTGAGACCGTGCGAGCCGATCTCCACGCCCTCCCCGGCGACGCGCCGGATGCCGTCCGCGGTCAGCAGCGGCTTGCGCGGGCCGAGCGGGTCCCAGGCGTTGTCGCCGCCGAGCCGTCCCGGCAGGACGAAGAGGGTGGCGCCGCAGTGGAAGCGCCGCAGCAGCGGCAGCGCTTCGGTGAGGAAGTCGGTGTACCCGTCGTCGAAGGTGAGACCGACCAGGCCCCGGCCCCGGCCCTCGGCGCGCGCGGCGAGCAGCTCCGCGACGGACACGCCCCGCAGCCCGTGCCGGCGCAGCCAGGCCAGCTGCCGTTCGAGCCGCTCCGGGGTGACCGTGATGCGGTACGGGTCGTCCGAGCAGTCGCCCACCGAGTGGTACATCGCCACCCAGGGGACGGGACCGGACCGGGACGCGGGAGGTCTGCCGGTGTCGACGGAATCAACGGAAGCGGCCATGTGTGAGCCTTCGTGTGACGGTGCGTACGGAGCGCAGGGCGGATGCGGAGCGGTCGGCGCCCAGGACGGACAGGGCGAGCGGGACGAAGACGGCGGCCACGGCGGCGCAGCCGGCCGCGAGCGCCGCCACCGGCGACGCGAAGCGGCTCGCGGCGAACGTGCCCGCGGTGACGGCGAGGACCGAGGCGAGCACGGGGCGGCCCAGCCCGGCCAGCACCTTGCGGATGCCGAGGGTGACCCCGATGGGGTTGCCGCGGCCGGCCCCGCGCAGACCGGTCAGCAGCAGGACGGCCGTGAGCGTGATGCCGAAGGCGTTGGCGGCGGCGATCCCCGCCACACCCCAGCGGCCCACGGCGACGGCGCCGATCAGGGAGGTCGCGACGACGCCCGCCGTCATCACGCCGACGGGGTACCAGCTCGGGCGGCCCGCCGAGAAGTAGCAGCGCACCAGGGCGCCCACCAGGGTCTGGCCGAGCAGCCCGAGGGCGTACACGCGCATGACGTCCGCCGTCGCGGCGGTGTCGGCCGCGGTGAACGCGCCCTGCTCGAAGAGCAGTCCGATCATCTGCGGGGCGCAGGCCATCACCGCGCACATGCCCAGCAGCACCACGCAGGAGGCCAGCACCAGATCCCGTTCCACCCGGGCGCGGGCCCGCGCGGTGTCGCCGTCGGCGAGCGCCCGCGCCACCACCGGGAAGGTGACGGTGCACACCATCAGCGACAGCGTCATCGGGATCTGCGCGACCTTCTGCGCGTAGTTGAGGTGCGAGATGGCCCCGGCGGGCAGGGACGACGCCAGGAACCGCTCGACGAGGACCTGCGACTGACGGCACAGCGCGAACAGCAGCACGGCGGCGATCAGGGCGAGCCGCACCGGCCGCTCCCCGGCGTCCGGGCCGGTCGCGGCGGGAGCCGGGACGGGGGAGGCCAGTTGCCGCCACAGCGAGGGCAGTTGCACCACCACCATCAGACAGCCGCCCACCGCGACGCCGGCCGCCGCGGAACGCACCCCCCACTCCCCGCCGAGCAGGAACATCGTGGCGACGATGCCGGTGTTGTAGGCGACGTAGATCGCCGCCGGCGCGAAGAAGCGGCGGTGCGCCCGCAGGGCGGCGCTGCAGTACCCGGCGAGCCCGAAGGCCAGCAGGCTCAGCGCGGTGAGCCGGGTGCAGTCGACGGCGAGACGGGGGTCGGCCAGACCGGGCGCCAGGGCCCGGACCATGTACGGGGCCCCGGCGGCGACCAGGGCGGCCACCGCGGCGAAGGCCAGGCACAGCCGGGGCAGGGTGGCCCTGACCAGCTCGCGGACCGGGTCCCCGGGGACGCCCCGGGCGCGTCGCGCCAGCGCCACGCTGAACGCCGGGATCAGCGCGATCGCCAGCCCGTCCTCGATCAGCAGCGTCGCCGCGATCTCGGGCACGGTCCAGGCGACCAGGAAGGCGTCCGTGTCGCTCCCCGCGCCGAACAGCCGCGCCAGCGACTGGTCCCGCACCAGGCCGAGCAGCGACCCGGCGATGGACAGCACGGCCGTCCCGATGGCGGCCCGCGCGAGAAACCCCCGCGACGCCGCCTTCTCCCCCGCCCCGGCCCCCCGACCCGCGCCCACTCCACCCGGCGCGGGTACGTCGGCGGTACGCGTGCCGGCTACGGCCCGCCCCGGCCCGAGCCCGCCGCTCCCGCCGGTCGCGGACGCTGCGTCCGGCCTGCCCGGCGCGGATGCGACGGCTGTGCGGGTGCCGGTCTTGGGTCCGCTCCCGTGCCCGGCCGTCGCGGACGCTGCGAGCGGTCCTCCCGGCTCGGGTGCATGGGTCGTGCGGGTGCCGGCTTCTGGGTGACCCAGTCCGAGCTCACCGCTTGCGTGCCCGGCGGTCGCGGACGTTGCGTCCGGTCCGTCCGGCGCGGGTGCGTCGGCTGTGCGCGTGGCGGTCTTGGGTCCGGCGAGTCCGAGTGCGCCGGTTGCGGGCGCGTTCCCGTCGGGTGTGCCGGGTGCGGTGCCGGCTGCGTCCGGTTCGCCCGGGGCGGGTGCGTCAGGTGGGCGAGGGCCGGCCTTGGGGCTGCCGAGGCCGATTCCGCGGGGGCCGGCAGCCCCGGGTGCGTCCGGCGCGGTGTTGGGGCCGGGGGGCTGGGACGGGAGCACTGTCATCGTGTCGCGGCCTCCTCGACCCGCTCCGCCACCTCGTCGCGTCGCACGGCGCCCGCCCGGTCGTCGGCGGACAGCGCCCACCACGCCGTCAGGCCCAGGGCCACGCCGGTCAGTACCGTCGAGGGGCCGCCGATGTCGCCGTACACGAAGTCGACGAGCAGCCAGAGCAGCAGGCCGCAGGCGACGAGCCCGCAGTCGAGGCCGGGTCCGCGGCGGCGCACCCGCAGCACCCGCCGCAGCGCGCACACCAGCAGCGCCAGCCAGCCCCCCGCGAGCGCCAGCAGCCCGATCAGGCCCTGCTCGCTCAGCACCAGCAGGTACATGCTGTGCGGCGACAGCAGCGCCTGCTTGTGAAACGTCTCGCCCGCGCCCTCGATGTCGCTGCCCGAGGACAGCGCCAGGGTGGCGTGCCCGTCGCGGTACTCGGGGAAGCCCTTCAGACCCACCCCGGTCAGCGGGTGCTCGCGCCACATGCCGGTGGCCGCCGCCCACAGGGTGTACCGGTCGATGACGGACTGGTCGGGCGTGTCGGCGACCTGCGTGATGCTGTCGATCCGCTCCTGCAGCATCGCCGTACCGACCCCGAACCCGCCCACCAGGACGACCCCCGCGGCGACCACGGCCGCCCCCACCCGCAGCGCGCGCCGCATCCCCGCCAGCGCCAGCTGCACCGCGCAGGTCAGCGCGGTCGCGATCCAGGCGCCCCGGCTGAAGGAGAGCGCCAGCGGCAGCACCAGCAGCAGGGCGCACCCGGCGGCCGCCGCCCGCTGCCGCACCGGCGCCCGGCCCAGCGCGATCCCCACCGCGCACACCACGCCCAGCGACACCGCCGACGCCATGCCCATCACGTCCTGCGCCCCGAAGGTGCCGACCGCGCGGACGGTCTCGCCCTGGTACGAGGCGCCGGTCCCGGTGACGTACTGGTGCACCCCGACTGCCCCCTGCCACAGGGCGAGCCCCACGAACGACCAGGCGACCGCGAGGAAGTCGGACGTGCGGCGCAGCAGCACCAGCGCGGCGGCCGGGACCAGCACGAAGATCTGCAGATAGCGGCTCAGACCGCCGAGCGCCGTCTCCGGGGAGGCCGCCCCCATGGCGGCGAGCGCCACCCCCACGACCGGCAGACCCAGCAGCACGACCGCGACGGGCGACAGCGGACGCCGCCGTTCCCGCAGCAGCCGGATCACGCAGTACCCCACGACGAGCGCGGACACCACGTCGGCGGGCCCCGCACCGTCCCCCGCCGGCGGCAGGGCCGTCAGGGCGACCACCGCCACCAGCGGCAGGACCGGCACCAGCGCGGCGGCACGGCGCGGCAGCGGTACGAGGACGTGGCTCACGTGTCGTCAGCTCCCCGTCGGACGGACCAGCGTGGCCGCGGTGCGCAGCAGGATGCAGATGTCCTGCCACAGCGACCAGTCGTCGATGTAGGCGTTGTCGTACCGGCAGCGGTCCTCGATCGAGGTGTCGCCGCGCAGCCCCTGGACCTGCGCGAGCCCGGTGATCCCGGTGCGCATCCGGTGCCGGGCCGCGTAACCGGGATACGTCTGGCTGAACTGGGCGACGAAGTAAGGTCGTTCCGGACGCGGCCCGACCAGGCTCATGTCGCCGCGGAGCACGTTCCACAGCTGGAGCAGCTCGTCGAGCGAGGTGCGCCGCAGCATGCGGCAGAACCAGCGCATCTCGTGCTCGTTGGCCACGCTCCACCGGGTCGCCGACTCGTGCTCGTCGACCGGGCGGTGGGTGCGGAACTTCAGCAGTGTGAACGGCTTCCCGTCCCGGCCGATGCGCTCCTGCCGGAACACCACCCCCGGCCCGTCGCACAGCCGCAGCGTCACGGCGCACACCGCCAGCAGCGGGCCGACCAGCAGCAACAGCGTCCCCGAGACCAGGATGTCGAGCATCCGCTTGCCGATGCCGCCGCCGCGCGCCGGGGCGGGGTCCAGCCGCCGACAGGAGAACCCGGCCAGCCGCTCACCCCCCGGGTGCGGCGCGGAGCCGGCGTCGACCTCCCAGATCGCGCAGCCCGACGCGGCCAGCGTCCGCAGCAGCGGGCCCTGTTCGGCCCGTACCGAGGGGTGGACGGCGAGCACCGCCCGCACCCCGTTCTGGATGACGGCCCGCTCGACCTCCTCGTCGGTGCGCAGCACGGGCACGCCCTCGACGCCGTCCGCCTGCTCGGCGACGATCCCCACCGGCCGCACCCCGCACCGCGGGCGGCGCAGCACGGCGGCGGTCACCCGCTGCGCGGTCGCGGCCGGTCCGACGACGAGCGCGGCGTGCGGGTGACGCAGCAGCGCGGCCCGCCGCCGCCCGTGCACGGCCGCGCGCAGCGCGCCGCCGGCGGCAGCCTGCACGGCGAGCCCGGCCAGCACGGTGCCGGCGGACAGCGCGTCCTCCGGCCGGTACGCCGCCCACAGCGCCGCGCCCGCCGCCCAGGCCACCGCCACGCGGCCGCACACAGCGGGCAGTTCCTCCAGCAGCCCCGGGACCGGCGGCCGCCGGTCCCGCGGGCGCAGCAGCAGCGACACCCCGATCAGTACGGCGACGAGCAGCGGATGCCGCTGCGCCCCGGTGAGCACCAGCGTGGCCGGCAGGACCGCGGCGCCGTCCGCGAGGAGCAGCGGTAACGGCGAGGGCGGCCGGGGCGGCGCGGCGGGCAGCCGGGGGCCGGAGTCGGCGCCGCGCGGCGGGATGACGGAGACGGACGTGGAGAATCCGTGGTCCCGCGGCGGTACGCCGGGGGAGGGCACGGTGTGTTCTGCGGTCACGAGTGGATGGACTCCCTGTGCTCTGTGGGCTCGGCGCGCGGTGTCGTCCGGTCGGCGCCGGTGTCCCCGACGGCCGGGTACGGGCGGGTCCCCGCGGCGGGCCAGGCGCCGAGCAGATCGCGGTAGACGTCGGCGACGGCCCGAGCGGTGTGCCGCACGTCGTGGAGGGACAGCACATGCCGCCGGCCCCGGTCACCGAGCGACGTGCGGAGCGACGGGTCGAGCAGCAGCTCGCCCACGGTCCCGGCCAGCGCGTCCGGGTCCTCCGGGGGCACCAGGCACCGGTCGGCGAAGGACGGCGGCAGGCTCTCGCGGGCGCCGTCGACGTCCGTGACCACCACGGGCCGCCCGCAGGCCATCGCCTCCAGCGGGGCCAGCGCCATGCCCTCCCAGCGGGACGGCAGCACGACGAGGTCGGCGGCCTGGTACCAGGGGGAGGCGTCCGCGACGGCGCCCGCGAACAGCACGGACGCGGGAGCTTCCTCGCGCAGCCGGTCCCGGTCCGGCCCGTCGCCGACCAGGACGAGACGGGCGTCGGGCACCCTGCGCCGCACGGCGCTCCAGGCCCGCAGCAGGACGTCCTGCCCCTTCTGCCGGCACAGCCGCCCGACACAGACGGCGAGCGGTGCCCGCGCGTCCAGCCCGGCCAGTGGCGGGAGCGCGGCACGGGCGGGGCCGGCGGGGGCCGGGCGGAAACGGTCCGGGTCGATGCCGTTGGGCACGACGGTCCACCGGCCGGTGATCCCGGCGTGCACGCCGGTGGCGCGTTCCGCCTCGCTCACGCACACCACCCGCGCGGCCCAGCGCGCCGCCCAGCGCTCCCAGCGCAGGGCGAGGGCCGCGGTGTTCCCGTCCACCGCCTCGAACGACCAGGCGTGCGGCTGGAACACCGTGGGGATGCGCCCGCGCACCGCGAGCCGTCCGGCGAGCCCGGCCTTCGCGCTGTGCGCGTGCAGCAGATCGGGGCGCACCTCGTCGATCAGCCGGGCCAGCTGCCGTACCTCCCGCACGAGCGAGGCGCCCGGCGACCGCGTGGCGTGCCAGTGCCGTACGTGCGCGCCGAGCGACCGGAGCCGGCCGGTGAGCGCGCTGTCGGGGCAGATCGCGGTGACGGCCAGGCCGTCCGCCAGCTGGGCCCGGACCAGGTCGGTCACGACCCGCGCGACCCCGCCGTCCACCGGCTGGGTGAGGTGCAGGACGTGCGGCCGGCGGCTGGGCAGCGACAGGTTCTTGTGCACGGCGTCCCCGCTCAGGAAGACGCTCGGCGTCGGCCCGCTCACCGCCGGGCGTCGACGGCGGCGAAGAGCACGCCCGCCCAGGCCGCGTCCCGCTCGGAGGTGAGCCGGAACGTCGCGCGGTCACCGGCGCGCTCCAGCCCCCCGGCGAGGTCGAACACGTCGGAGTCGTAGCCGAGGGTGTTGGCGTACGCCGGCACGCGCGCCGGGGCCGCGTCGGCGGGGTCGGCGATGGTGGAGTTCAGGACGTCGTCGTAGGGGTTGGCCGTCCCGGCGAACGCGGTGGAGCGGGACTCATCGGCGGTGAGGACGAACGAGTCGCCCGTGGTGCCGCGGTCGCCGTTGTACGCCACCAGCCCCACCCGGCCCCCGGCGCCCGCCGGGAACGGCAGGTCGCTCAGCGGCATCGCGGCACCCGAGCGGCCGCCCAGCGGGGCGAACCCGTCCCAGACCGCGAGGTGCCGCAGCGGTTCCGCCGGGTCCTCGTACGCCACCACCAGCGTCCAGCCGCCCCAGGTCCCGGCCGCCGACCTGCCCATGGCCACGTTGACCTGCGCCACCGTGTACAGACCCGGCGCGCTGTCCCGCACCAGCCGGGTGACGTCCGCCGAGGCCTGGAAGGCGTCCGCGCCGTCCGCCACCCGGTGTCCCACCAGCGTGTCCGCGATCAGCTCCTTGTACTCCCCGCCGGGCTCGGCGATCAGCACCCGCCCGTTGTCCTCCCACGGCTTCTGCTCACCGGCCAGCAGGTTGCCGCCCCAGTACAGACGCGCGTAGGTGACCCGGGCGCCGGCGGGCAGACGGACCTCCGCGCGGGAGGAGTTGTACGTGTTCGGGTCCCGGTCGACGTCGATGTAGCCCATCTCGAAGTCACCGTTGGCGCCGGCGCCGCCGGACTGGGCGGACCGGCACGAGCTCCCCGCGCCGAGGCAGGTGGCGGAGGCGTTGGCCGCCCGGACGATGCCGCCGTGCTGGACCGCCCGGTACCGCTGGGCGAAGGCGAGACTGTCGGCCTCCGGGGAGGGCGCGAGGGGGGCGGCGACCGCGGAGCCGCAGGGTGCCCACATCGCGAGCGTGAGGACGCCCACCGTCGCACGGCGAAGCAGCTGACCCAGGGTTTGGCGCATGACCGTCGGAGCCTTTCGGAACAGGGGTGGCGGCGGCAGGCGCGGGGACGAGTGCGATGCGTCCGCCCAGGAGGGTGCTTCGGAGGTTCGCAACTCTAGCCATCAAACGGACAAATTCACCGAAATTCAGTGAATGGTGCCAAGTGTGTTGAAAACGTGAAGCCCGGGTCGGCGGGCGGCCGGTTCGGGCCGACCGTCCCCAACGGGCGGGACGCGTGGCCGGGTGAGAGCGAAAACCGAATGGCGCAGCTCCGGTTGCGGGACTCCATGGGCGCTCCCACGGTGGGCTTCAAGATCCGGAAATCCGCGAAAGGACACCCCATGGGCCCCCTGCCTGCCCGGCGCTTCGCCCTCGGCGCCCTGTGCGCCGCCCTCCTGGCCGGAGTCACCGGTCCCGCCGCCATGGCGGCCGACACGGCCCCCGTGCGCGACCGAGCGGCGTCGTCCGCCCTGCTGCTCGCACGGGCCGGGACCGTCGACGCGCGACAGCACGGACTCACGCCGGTCGTCGACCTGGTGCGGACGGTGCTCGAGGCGGACGACGGCCGGCTGTCCACCGCCGAGGCCAGGAGGCTGGGTGACGCGGCCAGGGCCGCCGTGACGAAGGCGGCCGACGAGGACCCGGTGGCCACGACCGACGCCACCCTGCCGGCGCCGCCGGACACGACGACGTCCGCCACGGTGCTGACCACCACCGAGGACGACCTCACCCCCGAGGAGCTGGCCGACCTGCGGGAGGCCCTCGACGACCTCATGGAGATGCTCCTGCCCGGCACCACGACGAGCACGGACACGCCGGCCGCCCCGGACACGGAGACCGACACCGCGGCGACCACCGAACCCAGCACCGAAGCGGAGACGGAGACGGAGACGGAGACGGAGACGGAGGAGGACACGAGCACGGAGGACGCCGCCGAGGCGACCGTCGCCGCGAACCTGGCCACCGCCCAGGCGCCGGCGATGGTCGACGAGTTGCTGGCCCGCGTGGACAGCCTCCTCGCCGCCCTGCTCGGCACCGAACCCGAGACGGCGTCGACCCTCCCCGCGCCCGCCGGCCCCGCGCAGACGCCCCTGCTCCCGGGTCTCACCCTCCCCGCGCTCAGATCGGTACTGGTCCCGTCCTCGTGAAGCGTTCATATGACGACTTGTGAATCTTGGGCTTCCCGGTTTCCGGTCCGGCCGGGAATCGTTAGGCACGGCGACAGATTTCCCTCCGGCGACCGACCCCGCGTTGCCGAAGAAAGGAACACGATGAAGTCCCTGAAGGCTGCCGCCGTCTTTGCCGGAACCCTGATCGCCGCCGGTTTCGCCGCGCCCGCGCAGGCCGCGGAGTCCACCGACCTGGCGTCCACCGGCCTCGACACCGGTCTGCGCACCGCGGTCCCCTTCGAGGTGATGCCGGTGAGCGAGGCGCAGGTGCTCGAGACCGACCGCGCCTCGGTGCTCGCGACGACGCGGGAAGCGGCCGCCACGGTGAACGAGGCCAAGCCGGTCCACGGCGACCTGGGGCTGCACGCCTGAAATTCACGCCCCGCGCATCCGGCCCCCAGTTTCCACTGGGGGCCGGATGTCGTTTGCCGCTACGGACATCCGTACGGACAAAGGGAGTGGACCGATGGTCATCGGCGTCGACGAATTCCGCGAAGGCGCGGAGCCGCCACCCGCGGCGGAGGTCAGGACGCGCCGGGAGGTGACCCGCGGACTGCGCACCGGCGCCCTCGCCGCGGCCCTGGCCCCGCTGCTCACCGCCTTCCGGCCGGCCCGCCCCGCATCCGCGAAGGCCCCGGACGGCGACTCCTTCGACCAGATCCACCGCGGTCACCGCATCCGCGGGGCGCGGGACGCGGACGGCCGGTGGCACGTCACCCTCGACGGCCGTCCCCTGCACCTGATGCGCCGGGCCGACGGCACCTGGCTGAGCATGGTCGACCACTACTGCTCCTACCCGGCACCGCTCGACGCCGCCCGGGCCGCCGTGGAAGCGCTCGCCCCCGGCGACCGGCTGCGCACCGCGGACACGGCCCCGCGCCACGACCAGGGGGGCCGGCATGGCGTACGTGCGTAAGGACGCCGCCACCCTCACGGCAGCCGAGAAACGCCGCTTCGTCAACGCGCTGCTCGAGGTCAAACGCCGCGGGGAGTACGACGAGTTCGTGCGCACGCATCTCGCGTACTACTCCTCCGACGGCGAACGGGGCCTGCGCACCGCGCACATGGCGCCCTCCTTCCTGCCCTGGCACCGCCGGTTCCTGCTCGACCTGGAGGAGGCCCTGCGCCGGGTGGACTCCTCGGTCACCCTCCCGTACTGGGACTGGACGCGCGACCGGAAGACCACCTCCGCACCGTGGACCGCGGACCTCCTCGGCGGCAACGGACGCCGTTCCGACCTCCGGGTGACGACGGGGCCGTTCGCGTACAAGGAGGGCAACTGGACCATCAGGGTCGGCGTGACCGAGGGGGAGTTCCTCACCCGGGACCTCGGCCGCCGCGCCGATCCGATCGGCCTGCCGGCCAAGAAGGACCTGGAGTGGGCGCTGAAGGAGCCCGCCTACGACGTGGCGCCCTGGGACTCCACGGTCACCCGGGGCTTCCGCAACCGTCTCGAGGGCTGGGGCACCGGCCGGGGCAGCGCCTCCTGGCGCAACCACAACCGGGTGCACCGCTGGGTCGGCGGGGTCATGCTCTCCGCCGCCTCCGTCAACGACCCCGTCTTCTGGCTGCACCACGCCTTCGTCGACCTGCAGTGGCAGCGCTGGCAGCGCCGGCACCGAGGGGCCCGCTATCTTCCGGCGGCCGCTCCGGGCTCCGGCGACGAGCAGCACGGCCGGGTCGTCTCCCGCCGGGAGACGCTGCCGCCGTGGGACGTGACCCCGGAGCAACTGGAGGACGTCGGCGGGACGTACCGCTACGCGTGAGGTACACGCGGGCACGGGAAGAGCCCCGGCGCTCGAGGCGGCCGGGGCTCTTCGGGGCGGGGCGGTCCCCCGCGGCGCTACTTGTTCACGCAGTGGTTGCCGACGGCGGAGTTGAGGAATCCGACCACGTTGACCGTGTTCCCGCACACGTTGACGGGCGCGTGGACGGGAGCCTGGATCACATTGCCCGACAGGACTCCGGGCGAGTGGACGGCCGCGCCCTCGGCGCCGGCGTGCGCCGAGGCCATTCCGGCGCCACCGATCACCACCGCGCCCGTGCCGAGAGCAAGGGTGGCCGCCTTCGCGATGCGAGACATCACGTTCTCCTTAACTGGTGCGATAAGTCCGGCCGCGTCAACAGCGACCGCACTCCCGGCTCAACGCGGGACACCGGTTCCGGTCACGGGGAGTGCCGGAGGACCACTCCTCGACCCGCCTCCGCGTCGGACACCGACCGCGACACGAGCGGCCGTTCACCCGTCTGAGTATCGACTCAGGGCGCTGACCTGCGTCTTCACGAGAAACTTACGGGATTGGGCGTTTTGAAGCGCGAAAGTCGTAAACGTCGCTTACGTTAGCGCCTGTCAGTGACCGGTCCGTCACGGACCGGATCCACTCGAGAAACGGAGAGGTAATGCGCAAGTACCAGAAGGCTGCTGTCGTCATGGCCATGCTCGGCAGCGTCGGCTTCCTCGGTGCCGGTGTCAGCCACGCCGGTGACAAGCCCGACTTCGAGCTGAACAACAAGCAGGCCACCACCTGCGCCCAGGACAACTCGACCGAGGGTCTGGTCAACGTCGACGACGTCAACGTGGGCATCAGCGCGCTGCTCGGCTTCACCAAGAACGAGGCCAACGACGCCAACTCCGTGGCCTGCGCCACCGGCCTCAGCCTCGGCGGCCAGCACTGATCGCTGTGAAGTGATCTGGGCGGGCCTTGGGGCTCGTGGCACGTGTCCGAGCCCCGGGCCTGCCCGGCCGAAGTGGCCGGTTCGACCGGTCCAGTAGTCAGGAACGGCTTCGCCGCCCGGCGGCGGGCCGACCGTCAAGGGGACAGGTAGATGTTCAAGTCGAAGAAGATCGCAGCGGTGGCGGGAGTCCTGGGAGGCTTCGTCCTGATCGGTGCCGGCGCCGTGCAGGCCGTCGGCGCCGAGGGTCCGGGCGACTGCGTCAAGGACAGCAAGGGCAACATCCGCTGCGAGCAGGTGAGGCAGTACCAGCTTCCGGCCGACCGGAACGGAAAGGTTCGCCTCGTCAACGAGTCGGACCTGGCCTGCTCCAGCTCGGCGCCCCGGCTCACCTGTGTGAACAGCGTCGACGAGTGACGGGAAGTCCTGACCCCTCCACCGGCAATGCGCGGTGACCCTTTTCCCGAAAAGGCACGATTCGGCGTTCCAGCTAACAACTGCCGCGAAGTGTCGCCCAGTTTTGCGACTTTCAGTGACGCGGTCCGTGCGGACCGTGTTCGAATGAATGGAGAGATCATGCGCAAGTTCCAGAAGGCCGCTGTCGTCGTGGCCATGCTCGGCAGCGTCGGCTTCCTCGGTGCCGGTGTCAGCCACGCCGGCGACGAGCCGATGGTGGAGCTGAACAACAAGCAGGCCACCACCTGCGCCCAGGACAACTCGACCGAGGGCCTCATCAACATCGAGGACGTCAACATCGGGGTCTCCATCCTGGGTCTCACCAAGAACGAGGCCAACGACACCAACTCCGTCGCCTGCAGCACCGGCTTCAGCGTCGGCGGCCAGCACTGATCGCAGTCAGGTGATCGGGGCAGGCCCCGGGGCTCGAACCAGGTGTTCGAGCCCCGGGCCTGCCCTCGTTCGTTCGTCAAGGAAACAGGTAGATGTTCAAGTCGAAGAAGATCGCAGCGGTGGCGGGAGTCCTGGGAGGCTTCGTCCTGATCGGTGCCGGCGCCGTGCAGGCCGTCGGTGCCGAGGGTCCGGGCGACTGCGTCAAGGACAGCAAGGGCACCGTCCGCTGCGCCCAGGTGAGCGAGTACGAGGTCACCTCGGACGAGTACGGGAAGATGCGCGTCGCCAACGACTCGCGGCAGACCTGCTCCGGCGGGCCCAAGGTGTCCTGCACGAGCAGCTTCGCCGTCCCGGACGGGAAGTCCTGACGTCCCTTACCGCGGAACCACCTGAACAACGGCGAGTGGCCGGAACCCGGTACCGGGTCCCGGCCACTCGCCGTGTGCCGTCATCGGGCCGAGGACGCACCGGTGAGTTCGGCGGCCGGCGACTCCAGGGCGCTGCAGTACGGCAGGCCGTCGACGGGGCGGTCGGTGCAGAAGCGGGCGATCAGGTCCGCGGACTCCTCGCGGCGTTCCACCGTCACCAGGTGGTCCGCCTCCCTGACCGTGGTGAACCACGCTCCCGGCATCGTCGCCGCCAGTTCGCGGCCCATCTCCGGTGTGCACAGGGTGTCGTGCTCCCCGGTGAACACCAGCGTCGGCACCTCGGGGACCGGCAGGGGCTCGTAACAGCCGTGCGTCACCAGCCGGGTGTTGTGCTCGAGGGCCTTCCTGACCTCCTCCGGCGTCTGGTTCATGAACTGCCGCTGGAGGAGCCGGGCCACGGCCGCGTGCCTGCGGACCCTGCCCGCCTCCGGATTCGACATGAACAGCCGCACGAGCCCCTGGGCGGCCCCCTCGATGTCGCCCCGGCCCAGTGCCTGTGAGAGCCGCGGCACCGCCTCGGTGTAGATGCCGGGAAGACGGTTCGCCGCGCCGGCGAAGACGATGCGCCGCACGGATTCGGGGTGGCGCTGAGCGAAGCGGAGGCCCACGACCTCGCCGAAGCAGCCGCCGAAGAGATTCACCTCGGGCACGCCGATCTCCGCCAGCATGTGCTGGACCGCGTCCCCGAGGAAGTCGATGTCGTAACGGGCCGGGAGGAAGTCCGAGGTGCCGTAGCCGGGGAGGTCCACGGTGATCAGCGTGCACAGCGGCGCCAGCCATTTCTCGTGGCTCTGCCAGGAGTACCGGTCCTGCGACGACCCTCCCAGCAGCAGCAGCGGAGCCGTCCGCGGCGCGCTCTGATGGACGATCCGGCAGGTGTAGGAGAAACCCTGGAAGGCGAGCCGCCGCTCCTCCACGGAGTCCTGGGCGGCGGTGACGGCAGTGCGCATGAACGGCTCCGGATAAGGCGGAACGATGGCGAACCGTTCCATGATTACCAGGAGTCTCGCCAGTCCGGCGTAATCACTCCATTGTGGGCGATCCGGTCTAACCGGAAGAAAACGGAGAAAGGCAAGGCGCTTGGCCGGGGGTCGGCGGATGGTGCGACGGAACGCGAAAAGACCAGCGTTTCCGCTGGTCGATGAGTGTTGGCGCCCCCGGCAGGACTCGAACCTGCGGCCAAGCGCTTAGAAGGCGCCTGCTCTATCCACTGAGCTACGGGGGCCGGTGGTGGCCTCTGTCGCGGCGTCCGGGTCCGGACGGTCCTCGACGTCGCCGGAGACAAGGATAGGGCTCCCGCATCCTTGTCCCTGCTGCCTCACCTGCGTGGCTGGGTGTGGAGGTTCGGTGAAGCGGTCCCGATAATCGCAGGCAGGTACGAATCCTGCATCGATTTTGGCCTCTCTCGCACCGGGTGTTGTGCACTCGTTATGCCTGGACTGTGCACGTGTCGCGGTCGCCCCTTCCGTCCCTTCTCTTCCGTCGGCGCGCAGACATGCCCATATGCTTCATAATTCCCCTAAAATTGGGCATTCTTCGCATGTGGTGACCTTGGACGTACGGCCTCAGCTGCTCGACGCACTCTCCGCCCTGCGCGACCGCGTCGCCGCCGCCCGCTTCCCGCTGCCCCTGGCCGGGGCCGCACGCGCGCGGGCCAACCGCGACGAACTGCTCGCCCAGCTCGACGACTACCTGGTGCCCCGGCTGAGAGACCCCGAGGCGCCCCTGCTGGCCGTCGTCGGAGGGTCCACCGGAGCCGGGAAGTCCACCCTGGTGAACTCCCTGGTGGGCCGGCGGGTCAGCGAGGCGGGCGTGCTGCGGCCCACGACACGCACGCCCGTGCTCGTCTGCCACCCGGAGGACCACCACTGGTTCAGCGGGATGCGGGTGCTGCCGGACCTCACCCGGGTGTGGGTGCCCCACCACCGGGACCCCGCCGACGACCTGCTCCTGCCCGGTGAGAACCCCGCGCGGGTGCTGCGCGTCGAGACCGCCGACACCCTGCCGCCCGGCCTCGCCCTCCTGGACGCACCCGACATCGACTCCCTGGTGTCCGACAACCGCGTCCTCGCCGCCGAGCTCATCGCCGCCGCGGACATCTGGGTCATGGTCACCACCGCCGCCCGCTACGCCGACGCCGTCCCCTGGCACATGCTGCGCACCGCCAAGGAGTACGACGTCACCCTGGTGACCGTCCTGGACCGGGTGCCCCACCAGGTCGTCTCCGAGGTGTCCCGGCAGTACGGCGCCCTGCTCACCAAGGCCGGACTCGGCGAGGTACCGCGCTTCACCGTGCCCGAGCTGCCCGAGTCGGCCTGGGGCGGCGGACTGCTGCCCGCCACCGCGGTGGCCTCGCTGCGGACCTGGCTGGTCCACCAGACCCTGGACCCCGCCGCCCGGCAGTACGTGGTGGCCCGCACCGCGCACGGCGTCCTCGACTCCCTCCGCTCCCGCATGCCCGAACTCGCCGGTGCCGCGGCCGCGCAGTACGCGGCCGCGCTGCGGCTCACCACCGCCGTCGAGGGGGCGTACGACAGCGAGCACGCGCGTGTGCGGGGCCGCCTGCAGGCCGGGGCCGTGCTCGCCGGGGACGCGCTCAAACGGTGGCGCGCCTTCCCCCTCGACTGCACCCCGGGCGAACTCCTCGACACCCTCGTGGAGAGCCTCGGCGCGCTGCTGCTGTGCGCCGTCGCCGCCGCCGACGAGCGCGTCGACGACGCCTGGAGGCGCGAGCCCGCCGCGAACGCCCCGGAACTCACCGGCCGCGACAGCGCACCGGAGAACGCCGAGCACCGCATCGGACTGGCCGTACGGCGCTGGCGGCGCGAACTCGAGGAGTTCGCCGAGGACGAGGTGCGCGAACTGGACCGCGGCACCGCACCCGACCCCGAGATGGTCGCCGCGCTGGTCGCCACCGTCCTGCTGGGCGGCCGCCGCGCCCGCACCGCCGGGGAGGGGCTCGCCGAACGGATCGGCGCGCACAGCGCGCTGCGGCTGCGCGACCGGGGCGGACGGCTGCTCGTCGACCACGTGAACCGCGTCCTGCACACCGAACGCGAACGCCGGCTCGCCCCGCTCGACGCGCTGGAGGTGCACGCGGAGCCCCAGGCCGAACTCATCGCCGCGTTGTCCGTACTGCAGAAGGAGAGGTGACCGGTGACCGCCGTCACTGACCAGGACCACACCGAGCACCCCGAGCACCCCGAACATCCCGGCCACGACGCCTCCGACGACTCCGGGGCCGCCCCGCGCACGGACGCGGGGAGTCCCTGGGACGACGGGCTGATCGCGCGGCGGGTGAGCGGGAGCACCGGGGAGGAGCCGCCCGTGCTGACCGCGGCACACCGGGCCCCCGTGCCGTCGGCCGTGCCCCCGCTGTCGTACGACCCGGCTCTGCGGTCCCGGCTCGAGGCGCTGCGCGAACTGGTCGGGCTCTCCCGCGCCCGGCTGGACAACCGGACCCTCGGACAGGCGGGCCGGGTCCTCGACGAGGCCGGCGCGCGGCGCCGGCTCTCCGGACAGCACACGGTCGTCGCCCTCGCGGGCGCCACCGGCAGCGGCAAGTCCCAGCTGTTCAACGCGCTGGCCGGGGTGCCCATCTCGGAGACCGGCGTACGGCGCCCGACCACCGCCGCGCCCATCGCGTGCAGCTGGAGCGACGGCGCGGCGAGCCTCATCGAACGTCTCGGCATCCCGCCCCGGCTCCGCCGCCGCCCCCTCCAGGCGACGGCGGACGCGGACGACCGGCTGCGCGGGCTGGTCCTGGTCGACCTGCCCGACCACGACTCGGCGGCCGTCCAGCACCGGGAGCAGGTCGACCGCGTCCTGGGCCTCGTCGACGCCGTCATCTGGGTCGTCGACCCCGAGAAGTACGCCGACGCCATGCTGCACGAGCGCTATCTGCGCCCCATGGCGGCACACGCGGAGGTCATGTTCGTCGTCCTCAACCAGACCGACCGGCTGCCCGGGGAGGCCACCGAGCAGGTCCTCGACGATCTGCGGCGGCTGCTCGACGAGGACGGCATCGTGCTGGGGGAGTACGGCGAACCCGGCACGACCGTGCTGGGGCTGTCCGCGCTCACCGGGGACGGCGTCGGCGAACTGCGGGAGTCGCTCGCCCGGTTCGTCTCCGAACGCGGCGCCCCGGCCCGCCGGATCGCCGCGGACGTGGACATCGCGGCGGCCCGGCTGTGGCCCGTGTACGCCACCCGGCGGCGCACCGGGCTCAGCGAGGAGGCGCGCGAGGAGTTCTCGGACCGGCTCGCGGACGCCGTGGGCGCCACCGCGGCGGGCGAGGCGGCGGAACGCGCGTGGCTGCGCAACGCCAACCGCGCGTGCGGCACGCCCTGGCTGCGGCTGTGGCGCTGGTGCCAGGCGCGGAACGAGCCGTCCACCGGCTCGGTCACACTGCGCGGCCGGCCCGACGAGGAGGCCACGGCCCGGCAGCGAGTGGAACAGGCGGTGCGCACGGTGGCCGACCGGGCCTCGGCCGGACTGCCGGCGGCGTGGGCGCAGGCGGTGCGGGAGGCGGCCGTACGCGGCTCCCAGGGGCTGCCGGAGGCGCTGGACGAGCTGGCCGTGCGGGCGGGACTGCCGCCGGGGAGGCCGCCGCGGCCGGGGTGGTGGCCGGTGGCCGTACTCGCCCAGGTGTCGATGACGGCCCTCCAGTTCGTCGGCGGCCTGTGGCTGCTGGCGCAGATCATCGGGGTGATGGCGCCGAACCTGGGGGTTCCGGTGCTGCTGATGGTGATCGGCGTCGTCGGCGGCCCGCTCATCGAGTGGAGCTGCCGCATGGCGGCCCGGGGTCCCGCGCGGCGGTACGGGCTGGAGGCGGAGAGACGGCTGCGGGAAGCGGCCTCCGGATGCGGCAGGGCCCGCGTCCTGGACCCGGTGGCGGCGGAGCTGCTGCGCTACCGGGAGGTGCGGGAGCAGTACGGGCGGGTCGTGGGGGCGGGGGCGGGGCGGAGCTGAACGTTGGGGGGACCCCTCGTTCGGGTGGCGGGGATGTCCACAGGCCGGTGGTGGTCCACAGTGCCCAGCGGGCCGGGCCCCTGCGGAGGCAGTCTGGCCGCACGGCGATCGCGGGACGGCTCGCGGTCGCCGTGCCAGGCGGCAGCCGTACGGGACGGGCCCGTGCGCGTACCGGCCCGGCGCCGGTGTCGCGGCACGCGGCCGGCGGGTCCGGGCTAGGGAGGGAAACACGATGAACGAGACGATGGTGTGCGTGGTGGGCAACGTGGCGACGCGGCCGGTCTACCGCGAGACGGCCTCCGGCCCCGCGGCCAGGTTCCGGCTCGCGGTCACGTCCCGGTACTGGGACCGGGAAAAGAGCGCCTGGGCGGACGGGCACACCAACTTCTTCACGGTGTGGGCCAACCGGCAGCTCGCGACCAACACGGCGGCGTCGCTGTCGGTCGGCGAACCGGTCATCGTCCAGGGCCGGCTGAAGATCCGCAGCGAGACGCGCGAGGGGCAGCAGGGCTGGATGTCGGCCGACGTCGACGCGGTGTCGATCGGCCACGACCTCGCCCGGGGCACCACCGCGTTCCGCCGCGCCCAGCGGCCGGAACAGACCTCCGGGCCGGACCGTCCCGAACCCAACTGGGAAAGCAAACCGGAGGGTTCGCAGACGGCGACTCCCCAACAACACGCGCAGGCAACCGTGGTGACGTGACGTCAGTGAATCGCCTCGCGGCGCGGTGCTGACCGAACTGAGGCTTATCGGCGCATGGATGCCGAACCATCCCGAGTGGATTTGTCGATAAGCCCTGCCCGCGGAGACGTTCGCGATAACGATTCCGATTCGGATCACTCCTCCGATGCGATCATCGTCAAGCACGCATCGCGGCCTCCTTAGGATGCCGGGCATGGCTCCCGGGGCTCTCGGGGCCGGTGATTCTGCTGGTGGGACCGTCCCCCCACGTCAAGGGGTCCCGCTCGGAAAGGATTTCGGTGTTTGCTTCGTTCTCCGCGTGGAGCGCGCGCGGACGCGGGTCGGCCCGCCTCGCCGCAGGCGCCCTGGTGTCCGGACTCGTCGCCGCGACCGCACTGGCCGGTGCCGGCACTGCGGTCGCCGACAGCGACGGAACAGCACCGGGCCACGGCGGGGCGGCCGCCACGTTGGGCGGACTCAAGACCTACGGCGAGGCCGTGATACGCGGCGCCGCCGGGGACCAGCGGGTGTCGGCGGGACTGTTCGAGATGTCCGTCGAGGGCGGCGGCATGCTGCAGACGTACTGCGTCGACATCCAGACGCCGACGCAGAAGGACGCCAAGTACCACGAGACCGCCTGGAGCGGCACCTCGCTGGGCACCAACAAGGACGCCGGCCGGATCCGCTGGATGCTGCAGAACTCCTACCCGCAGGTCAACGACCTCGCGGCACTCGCGGATAAGGCCGGAGTGCGTGGCCGGCTCACCGAGCAGGACGCGGCGGCCGGCACCCAGGTGGCCATCTGGCGCTACTCCGACGACGTGGACGTGGACGCCGTCGACCCCCAGGCCGAGCAGCTCGCCGACTACCTGGAGAAGAACGCCCGCGGCCAGGCGGAGCCGAAGGCGTCGCTGACCCTGGACCCGCCGGCGGTCTCCGGCCGCCCGGGCGAGCGGATCGGCCCGGTGACGGTGCGCACGGACGCGCGCAGCGTGACCCTCTCCCCGCCGGCCGACGCCACCACGACCGGCGTACGGATCGTGGACCGCGACGGCGAACCCGTCACCACCGCCACCGACGGCGGCAAGGTCTACTTCGAGGTGCCCGAGGACGCGGCGGCGGACACCGCCGAGCTGATCGCGCAGGCCTCCACCACGGTGCCGGTCGGCCGGGCCTTCGCCTCCGACAGCAGGAGCCAGACGCAGATCCTGGCCGGCTCCAGCGAATCGACGGTCTCGGCGACGGCGACCGCCACCTGGGCGCTGGAGGGAGCGATACCCGCCCTGTCCGCCCGCGCGAACTGCGCCAAGGGCGGCGTGGACGTCACCGTCGCCAACCGGGACGACGAGCCGTTCACCTTCGAGCTGACCGGTGCGGAGTACACCGTCGCGGGCGGGGCGTCCCGGACGGTGACGGTTCCGCTGAGCGAGGACCAGCCGTACGACTTCACGGTCGAGGGCCCGGACGGCTTCGAACGGCGCTTCACCGGCATGCTCGACTGCCGCACCCGGGCCGCCGAGACCGGCACCACCACCCAGACCCTCACCGGCCCGTCGCCCACCGCGCTCGCGGCCCCGGCCACCGACACCAACCTCGCCGAGACCGGAGCCTCCGGCGCCACCCCGTGGATAGCCGGCACCGCGATCGGCCTGGTCGTCCTCGGCGGCGCGGGCCTGGTCGTCGCACGCCGCAGGCAGACCCCGCCGGGAGCCTGACGCCCGCCGACGCCCCCCGGAGCCGGAGCCGCCCGACCGTCAGGTTCGCTCCGGGGGAGCGGCGGCCCGTCCGGCCAAGCCGCCACCGCCGGTCCGCACACCGCCGTGCGGGGTCCGCGCGCCGCGGTCCCCGCCCCCGAACCTGCCGTCCCGCAGCTCGAAGCGTTCGGGGGCCGAGCAGCCGATGGACGGGGTGATCAGCAGGCTCACGGCGAGGGGCGCCGGGTCGGTGCTCGCCGTCGAGAACTCGCAGACCGCGCCCCGCCCGGTCACGGGAAACCAGAACCAGCCGTCCACCGCGCCGACCCGCACCTCGTCCGTCAGCACGAACCTGCCGTGCTGTCGCGCGAACGCCTTCAGCCGGACGGACGCCATCAGCGGGTCGTCCGCGGACCGCACCGCGGTCAGCGTGAACTTGACGTCCTGCTCCGCGTCCAGGACCGAGGACGCGATCTGCCTGGTCTCGGCCGCCTTCCCCCCACGGGCTTCCGCTTCATCGCCCACCGCAGGGGCAGTCAGTACGGCGGCGGCCGCCACGGCGGCGACCAGCACCGCACCGCCGCGCAAGGGCGCGGCCTTGTCCATCGGCATGATTCCTCCCAGATGCTCACGCGTCTTCTGCACGCATCAGCGCACCCTCTTCCTTCCACCCGACACGGGGAAAACCGGAGAAATCACCCGTCCGCCCGCGCCATGCCACCCGATCGGCCGCCGCCGGCCGATGGCAGACTTCCAGGCAGCCGCGCCGGCGCGAGGGGCGTCCGGGGGGGCAGGGAGGGGTGGCCTGTGCACGGGCGGGTGCATGACGTGGTGTGGGGGACGGTGCGGGTGGTACTGGCCGTCCTGCTGCTGGGGGCGGCGTGGCAGTCGGCACGGAGCGCGGAGCGCGAACGCTCCGACGACCTCGACTTCGCACGCCTGGCGATACACGACGCCCAGGGGCGGGACACGGGCAGCCTGAAGGTGTGCGGGGACCGGTACCGGGAGCCGCTCTGCCTGCGGGCGGAACACGTGGCGGTGGACGAGGTCCTGCTGGACATGAACAGGAAGAGCGGGGCCCGCTACGAGTTCCTGTTCGGCCGGTCCGGCGGGCGCACGCTGGCCCTCACCCTGAACATCCGCCACGCCGACCAGGACCTCGTCGAAGCCGTCGGCAGGAACGGAGAAGCCACCCTGTACTGGTGGCGGGACTCGGTGCGGCTGCTGAAGGTGTCGACGGACGGTGAACAGCGGACGCTGCGCACGGCGCACCACCCGGGCCGGGAGTTCGTGCCCCCCGCCGCGTTCGGGGCGGTCCTCGCCGGGCTGGGCGCGGCGGCCCTGTGGGCGGGACTGTGGCGGATCGCGCGCGGGGGCGTGTCCCGGTTGAGCTGGCCGTGGCAGACGACGGTGCCGGGGGTGAGCTTCACCCTGGCCGGGCTGGGCGGGGCCCTCGGCGCGCTGTTCGCGGTGCGTTCGCCCTGGACGATGGCGTGGACCGCGGGCGTCGTGGGCGCGGTGAGCGCGGTGGGCATGGCCTGCTGGGCGTACCGGCTGGTGCGGCGAAGGCTGCCGGCGCTGGAGCGGATGGAGCCCGTCGCGCCGTCGGCCGAGCGCGACTTCCCGGGCACCGTGTGCGGGCCGGGCCCGTGGCAGCTGCTGTCGATGGGGTGGCTGCGCACCGGCCCGCGAGGACTCGCCGCCGTACCCGGACCGGCCACGGGCGCCGGCAGCTTCGGGGTGCGGCCCTTCCCCGGGGCTCTGCGCCTGGTCCGGGTGCGGCCACCGCACCGGGACGACCCGCTGCGGCTGAGGTTCGGCCGCTTCCGGCCCACGGACGGCGGGAAGGGGTCGCAGTTCCCGCTCGTCGCCGAGTGCGAGGCCCTGGGCGAACCGGTGCCCGGCGCGCGCATACTGATCGGCGCGGGCAGCGACGACCTCCCCCACATCCTCGGCGCCCTACGCCCCGACCCCGAGCCCGCCCCTCCTCGAGGTCGCGAGACCTCCCCGACGTGATCCCCCAGCGGCGACGGTGCGGGGCGGGCCAGTCGTCCGTGTCTTCTGGACCAACGTCACGGAAGACACTGCTGTAGTCACCATTCCGAACAAGGTCGTCGACGACGTCAACCATCCCGGGGATGCCTCGGTCGCGGACGATCAGCCCGTCCCAGACGTAGAAGTACCTGCCACCAAGGCATTCACCGGTCTGCCGCCAATGGTCCATGCGACGGCGGACAACCTCCAAGGTGTGGATGGTTCCCGACCAGCGTTCCCCACTGTCGAAGATCACCCACATGTCGACGTCGTCGATCTCGGCGAGTGGTACTCCGGCATCGGGCACGAAGCAGATCTCGTAGCCGTCGCGTTGAACGCGGTAGAACGCCCCGTCCCACACCAGGTTGGCTCCCCGCCATTTGGCCACGCAAAGCGGATGTCGGCCCACCTGGCCCGGCTCGAACGGGCTGGTCCCCTCCACAACGGGCCGGTGCTGTGGGTCTACAGCTGCCGGCCGACGCAGGCAGAGTGATCGTAGGTCAGGACTGAGCGCTGCCGCACCGTGGTTTCCGGAGAGGGCTGCCGCTTCGGGCCGTCAGGTCAATGGCGGAGAGGCTGCCGAACCTCCTGGTCCGGACGCGGCGTCGAGCCATCCGGTGAGTGTGTGGAAGTCGGAGTCTTCGAGGCCCTTGGCCGGGTCGACCTGGTGAAGCAGTGAGGGGCCGGGGTGGGCGGCGGCGACCCAGAGGCGGTCGATGGTGCTGATCTCGTCGTCGACCCAGATGAAGGGCCGGCCGGCGGCCCACTCGACGAGGGGGCGGGTCTTCCAGTGCAGGCCCCGCGGGCCTTCCTCCGCGTCGGCGTCCGGCCACTCCAGCACGGGCAGCTTCGGTAGCCCGATGCGCGGGGCGACGGTCCTGTTCGCCTCCTCCATCCAGGTCGTCGCCCAGACGAGAGGGCAGCCGAGAGCCATGAAGCGTGCTCCGACCCCGGGGTCGAGCCGGGCCAGCAGTGGGTTCCCTCTATCGGCGGCGGCGGCGGACGGTGGGTGGCCGGACGGGGATCCGAACGGGATCAGTGGGCCATCGACGTCGAGGAAGAGGAGAGGGCGCTCCGCTGCGCTGGTCACGACGGCACGGTAGCCCGGCCCGGTGGGGGAGCGGCATCCTCGGCCCGGGCCGTCGCTGGACCGTGCGGGGGTGCCCGAGGTCGGCGGGGCTCAGGGGGCAGTCGGGAAAGGCCAGGTCAGGGCCCTCGGGTGGAACGGGTTTCCCCCCAGGGGTGGCGGTCGGGCAAGATGGGGTGTATCTGCCCACTGCCAGATTTCAAGCTGCCGGACGGTTTCTCTTGGCTGAGTTCATTTACACCATGCGCAAGGCGCGCAAAGCGCACGGCGACAAGGTGATCCTCGACGACGTCACCCTGAGCTTCCTGCCGGGGGCGAAGATCGGTGTCGTCGGTCCGAACGGCGCCGGTAAGTCGACCGTTCTGAAGATCATGGCGGGGCTGGAGCAGCCGTCCAACGGCGATGCCTTCCTCACTCCCGGCTACACCGTGGGCATCCTGCTCCAGGAGCCCCCGCTGAACGAGGAGAAGACCGTCCTGGAGAACGTCCAGGAGGGCGTCGCCGAGGTCAAGGGCAAGCTCGACCGGTTCAACGAGATCGCCGAGCAGATGGCGACCGAGTACACCGACGAGCTCATGGACGAGATGGGCAAGCTGCAGGAGCAGCTCGACCACGCCAACGCCTGGGACCTCGACGCCCAGCTGGAGCAGGCCATGGACGCCCTGGGCTGCCCGCCCGGCGACTGGCCGGTCAGCAACCTCTCCGGTGGCGAGAAGCGCCGCGTGGCGCTCTGCAAGCTCCTCCTCGAGGCGCCCGACCTGCTGCTCCTCGACGAGCCCACCAACCACCTCGACGCCGAGTCGGTGAACTGGCTGGAGCAGCACCTCGCCAAGTACGAGGGCACCGTCGTGGCCGTGACCCACGACCGGTACTTCCTGGACAACGTCGCCGGGTGGATCTGCGAGGTCGACCGCGGCCGGCTGCACGGCTACGAGGGCAACTACTCCAAGTACCTGGAGACCAAGGCCGCCCGCCTCAAGGTCGAGGGCGCCAAGGACGCGAAGCGGCAGAAGCGCCTCAAGGACGAGCTCGAGTGGGTCCGCTCCAACGCCAAGGGGCGGCAGGCCAAGTCCAAGGCCCGTCTCGCCCGGTACGAGGAGATGGCCGCCGAGGCCGACAAGATGCGGAAGCTGGACTTCGAGGAGATCCAGATCCCGCCGGGCCCGCGGCTGGGCAGCATCGTCGTCGAGGTGAACAACCTCAGCAAGGGCTTCGGCGAGAAGCTCCTCATCGACGACCTCAGCTTCACGCTGCCGCGCAACGGCATCGTCGGCATCATCGGGCCGAACGGCGCGGGCAAGACCACGCTGTTCAAGATGATCCAGGGGATCGAGGAGCCCGACGCCGGGTCCATCAAGGTCGGCGAGACCGTCAAGATCTCCTACGTCGACCAGAGCCGCGAGAACATCGACCCCAAGAAGACCCTGTGGGCCGTGGTCTCCGACGAGCTCGACTACATCAACGTCGGGCAGGTCGAGATGCCCTCGCGGGCGTACGTCTCCGCCTTCGGGTTCAAGGGGCCGGACCAGCAGAAGCCGGCCGGCGTGCTCTCCGGCGGTGAGCGCAACCGGCTGAACCTCGCGCTCACCCTCAAGCAGGGCGGCAACCTGCTGCTCCTCGACGAGCCGACCAACGACCTCGACGTCGAGACCCTCAGCAGCCTCGAGAACGCGCTGCTCGAGTTCCCCGGCTGCGCCGTGGTCGTCTCCCACGACCGGTGGTTCCTGGACCGGGTCGCCACGCACATCCTCGCCTACGAGGGCGAGTCCAAGTGGTTCTGGTTCGAGGGCAACTTCGAGTCGTACGAGAAGAACAAGGTCGAGCGGCTCGGTGCGGACGCCGCGCGGCCGCACCGCGCCACCTACAAGAAGCTGACCCGGGGCTGATCTCTTGCGGCACATCTACCGCTGCCCGCTGCGCTGGGCGGACATGGACGCGTACGGCCACGTCAACAACGTGGTGTTCCTCCGCTACCTGGAGGAAGCCCGTATCGACTTCCTCTTCCGCCCGGACAAGGACTTCAAGCAGGGCTCCGTGGTGTCGCGCCACGAGATCGACTACAAGCGGCAGCTCGTCCACCGGCACAGCCCGGTGGACATCGAGCTGTGGGTCACGGAGATCAGGGCGGCGTCCTTCACCCTCACCTACGAGGTGAAGGACGACGACCTGGTGTACGTCCGCGCGTCGACGGTGATAGTGCCGTTCGACTTCGCGGCGCAGCGTCCGCGCCGGATCACCGACGAGGAGCGCGAGTTCCTCGAGGAGTACATGGACGCGCAGGACAAGGAGGAGGCCGTCGCCGCATGACGGTGCTCCATCTCGCCGACGAGGGGGAGGCCGCGGATCTCGCGGCCTTCCTCTCCCGGCTGCTGCACTACGACCGTTCCGCCGCGGTGCGGCTGCAGGCGGCCGGCACGGCCCTCGCCGTCTTCGGGCGGCCTCCGTCGTTCGAGGTGCTGGCGATCCGCGCGGTACGGCTGGCCAAGCCGTACGAGAACGGGCTGGACGTCACCCTTGACGTGACCGTGTCGGCCGGTGAGCTGCTGGAGTCGGTGGACGAGGCCGGTGCCACGGCCGCTGTGCCGGGCGCGGTGACCGGTCCGCCGTGGGCCGGGGTGCTGCCGCCGCGCGGCGGCTGGCGGGCCGAACCGGGGCTGCCCGGGCCGCAGGAGCTGCGGGGGCTCGTCGCCGCGTCGGTTGCGGAGTTCCGCTCCCGTACCGGGCAGCTGGAGCCCTCGTCGCGCACCCGGGCCGAACTCGACCGGATCGGGCGGGAGATCTGGTCCCGCACGGTCGCGGAGACCGGTCTTCCGGTGCGCGCGGTGCACGCCGCCCAGTCGTTCCGCTTCCTGCGGGGCGCCGCGCCGGGCCTGTTCTCCTCGGGTTCCTGGCTCCGGCTGCGCACGCCGTACGGATCGGTCGCCGTGCGCCGGGCCGGGCTCGGCGCGCTGGGTCTCAGCGTGCGCTGAGGGCGCC
This sequence comes from Streptomyces fungicidicus, assembly GCF_003665435.1. Taxonomy (NCBI): domain Bacteria; kingdom Bacillati; phylum Actinomycetota; class Actinomycetes; order Kitasatosporales; family Streptomycetaceae; genus Streptomyces; species Streptomyces fungicidicus. Next base: position 2,734,887 of record NZ_CP023407.1, on the reverse strand, counting down.
GGGCCCCTCTTCTCAGTCCCGCCGGCTGTCGTCCGGGCGGACGGCGATGTGGTCGGGTTCCAGTTCCAGGGCGACGCGGTCGCGCATGTCCAGCGCCCGGGTGTACTCGGCGGGCAGCTGGAGACGTCCCGCCCGGTCGAGCATCGCGTACTCGCGGGCGACCACCGTCTCGTCACCGGTGGCGGCGTCGACCTCGCTGCGGCGCAGCACCTCGGTGGAGGTGCGGCCGTCGCGGATGGCGACCGTGCGGCGCACCTCGCCCGCCACCGCCTGGTCGTGGGTGACGATCACGATCGTCGTGCCGAGCCGCTCGTTGGCGGTGCGGAACGCGGCGAAGATCTGTTCCGCGGTGTGGGAGTCCAGCTCGCCGGTGGGTTCGTCGGCCAGCAGCACGGAGGGGCCGCCCGCGAGCGCCACGGCGATGGCGACGCGCTGCTGCTGGCCGCCGGACATCTGGTGCGGCTGCCGGTCGCGGCAGTCCGCGACCTCCAGCAGCTCCAGGAGTTCCAGCACCCGTTCGGCGCGGGCGCGGCGCGCGGACCGGGAACGGCCGCCGGCCAGCCGCATCGGCAGGGCGACGTTCTGCGCCGAGGTCAGATAGGGCAGCAGATTGCGGGAGGTCTGCTGCCAGACGAAGCCGACCACCTCACGCCGGTAGGCGAGGCGGTCCTTGGCGGTCATCGTCAGGAGGTCGCGGCCGGCCACCCGGGCCGCGCCGGCCGTCGGGGTGTCCAGGCCGGCCAGGATGTTCATCAGGGTCGACTTGCCGCTGCCGGAGGCGCCCACCAGGGCCATCAGCTCGCCCTCGCGCACCAGCAGGTCGAGGCCCTGGAGCGCCTGCACCTCCACGCCGTCCGCGGTGAAGACGCGGACCAGCCGGTCACAGGTGATGAGCGCGTCATGGCCGTAGGCCGGCCGGTCGCGGTCGGCGGTGACCCGGCCGGCCAGCTCGGCGAGCGTGGGATGCGAGGTCATCGTGGGCCTCCTGCGGGGAGAAGTCGACGCGGCACGGGAAGAAGGGGGACGGCGGGGTTCACCGGGCATCGCCCGCTCTCAGCTCCCGGACCGAGCCCCGGCGGCCCGTCCACCAGGCCTGTGCCGCCGCCGTGCCGACGGTGACGGCGACCACCGCCAGGGCCGGCACCAGCAGCGACACCGGGTCGGTGCGCAGGGCCGCCCGTCCCGCGGGGGACGCGGAGGCGGAGACGGCGACGGTGGTCAGATCGATGCCGGACGACAGCAGCCGGATGGCGGCCCACGCCGTGACGGTGCCGCCGGCCGCCGCGAGCAGCGCCTGCGGCAGGGACTCCAGCACCAGCAGGCGGCGGCCCTGTGCCCGGGTGAGGCCCATGGTGCGCAGCCGGGCCAGCAGCGCGGCCCGTTCGGGAGCGGCCCGCAGCAGCGTCAGCAGCAGGGAGAGCATGGCGAACCCGGCGCCCGCCGCCACCGCCGCGGTGTAGACCCGTTCGGCCCCGGACTGCAGGGGGGAGTCGACGTACTCGGCGAACCGTTCCGTCCGCAGCTGTACCTGTGCACCGCCGCCCGCCGCCTCACGCAGCGCCCCCGCGTCCGCCGGGTCGCCGGTCACCAGCAGCGTGGTCGGGCGCGCGGACTCGCCGGGCAGCCCGGACCGGTCCACGACCAGGAACTCCTCCCCGGCCACCGCCGGCGTCCGCTCCCGCACCGCCGTGATCCGTACGGTGACGATGCCGCCGTCGTCCAGACGGACCAGGAACGGCCGGGTGCCGTAGCGGTCGGCGACCGCGGGGGACGCCAGGGCGGCCAGGTCCTTCCCGCCGGAGGACTTCAGCGCGTCCGCCGGGAAGGCGCCGACGCCCGTGTGCCGGGTGAGGGCCGCGTAGCCGGCCGGGTCGACCCCGGCCACCGGGACGGCCAGTCGGCCGCCCTCCGGCTGCGCGTACGGGAAGACGCTCAGGGCGGTGACGTCCCGCACGCCGGGCACGCGCCCGATCCGTCCGGCCAGGCCGGACGGCAGCGCCTGAACCGCCTCGACGCGGGCGTCGGCGCCGACGGTGAGGACGGCCGCACGCTCCCGGGCGTCGGCCACGCCGGTGAGGACGGAACCGCCGAAGGCGGCGGTGGTCAGCGCGGTGAGCAGCGCCAGCAGCGGCAGCACCGCCGAGCCGGACGCGCGGCCCGCGCGGGCCAGCGACAGCGGGCCGACCACGCCCCGCAGCCGCCCGGCCGGGCGGGCCAGGCCGCGCAGCGGCAGCGGGTACAGCCGCACCAGCACCAGCGCGGCGATCATCCCCACCAGCACCGGGGCCAGCGACACCAGTTCGTCCCCGGACGCCCCGGCGCCGTCGGACGTACCGCGTGTGCGCAGTGCCACGACCGCGCCCACCGCCAGCACGAGCAGCGTGAGTTCGGCGACGGTGCGACGCCGCGAGGGGCGGGCCGAGGCGATGTCGTCGCGGGCGGCGTGCACGCGTACCGCGCGGTGCGCGGCGACCGCGCGCAGCGGCAGCGCCGCACAGGCGAGGAGGGCGACGGCCCCGGCGGCGGCCACGGCGGACGCCGGCCGGGCCCCGGGGAGCGCGAGCAGGGCGGCGGCCAGGCCGAGGGCGGCCGCCGGCACGGCGACCACCGCCGTCTCCGCCAGCAGCCGGCCGGCCAGTCCGCGCAGGGAGGCGCCGCGGGCGCGCAGCAGGGTGAGTTCGGGGCGCCGCCGGTCCGCGGTGAGGCCGCCCGCCATGAGCAGGACGACGGCGGCGACCGTGCCGGTGCCGAAGGCGGCGACGGCGACCAGCGGTCCGATGGCGGAACGCAGCTCGGTGTACTCGGCGAACACCTCGTCCAGCGCGGCCTCCGACTCCACGACCCCGGAGGCGGCCGTTCCGGCCTGTTGGAGCAGCGGGCCCGCCTCGAGGGAGGCGACGGCCGAGGTCATCCGGGGCAGGTCGTAGCCGTGCAGCGCGGCGGCGTCGGGGGCCAGCAGCCAGTACCGCTCGGGCTCCCCGGCCGTGCTCAGCGTCGCCGGGGCCGCGTCCGGGGGCAGCAGCAGCGCGCCGGTCCAGAACACGTTGCGCTCCGGGTCGCCGGGGACGTTCGTCAGATACGGGGTGCGCAGCACGGAGTTGGCCGACCAGTACGCGTCCCGGGGCGCGCGGGGGTCGACGATGCCGGTCACGCGTACCGCGAGCGGGGCGCGTTCCACCGCGGGCACGTGGAGGACGGACCCGACCTCGATGTGCAGCCGGCGCGCGGTCTCGGCGCTGACCGCGGCCTCGACCTCCGTCGCCGCCGTGGTGACGTCGTCCGGGGCCTTCGGCAGGCGGCCCTCCCGCAGCCGGGAGTGGCCGGCGAGCCCGCCCTGCGCGACGAGGTGGAACTGCGGCGGGACCGCGTCCGGCATCGCCAGCCACGGGTCCTGGACCTCCAGCGGCCGGGAGGTGCGCACACCGTAGGCGGACTGGTCCGGGTCGAGCGGCAGGGACCGGCCGGGCAGCGGGAAGATTTTGGTGTAGGTGTCGCGGACCGCTTCCTCGCGCACCCGCGCCGCCCGCTCCTCCGGCGGCAGGGCCAGGTCGGACAGGGCGGTGGAGTACAGCTGCACGGTGGTGCGGGCCGGGCCCGCCGCCTCCATCGACCGGCGCAGCCCGGCGTCGCCGTACCGGTCGACCGCGAGCGGCAGCGCGGCCGCCAGGAACGCGGTCGCCGCGACCAGCAGCGCCAGCGCGAGCGCGCCACCGGGCGCGGCCCGCAGCCGGGTACGCACCCAGGGCGCGTTCACCTGCGGCCGTCCCGGATCCCGGACGCTCATGTCACTCACCTCCCGTGCGAGTGGCGGCGATGTCGTGGTGGCTGCCGGTGCGGTGCCGGGCGGGCGCACAGAGGGTGTGCAGTCGGGAGCCTCTCGGGGCGCGGAGGCTCACCTCACTGCCTCCCTTGCGCGTGGCGGTGGGGCCGTGGTGCCGGGTGGAGGGCCAGTGGGCGTGCAGCCGGGGTCGTCTCGGGGCGCGGAGGTTCATGTCACTCGCCTCCCGTGCGCGTGGCGGCGATGTCCCGGTGGCTGCCGGTGTGGTGTCGGGGCGCGGAGGCTCATGTCAGTCGCCTCCGCGGTCGCGCAGGGAGGTCATCGGGGCCGCTCTGCGCAGGGCCAGTACCGCCGTGATGGCCAGGGGGGCCACCGACACGGCGGCCAGGAGGGCGGCCACCCGGGCGGGAGGCAGCTCCACCAGGACCCCGGGGACCGGGCGGGTGGCCTCCGCGGTCAGCATGATCAGCGGGATCACCGCGCGGGCCAGTACCGCGCCGAGCAGTACGCCCACCGCCAGCGCCAGGCCGACCAGCACCCCCTGCTCGACGAGGACCACGCGGGCCAGCCGCCGGCGGGAGGCGCCCAGGGCGCGCAGCACCGCGAACTCGGCGGACCGCTCCCGCAGCGACCCGGCCGCGCTCACCGCGAACCCGACCGCCGTCAGCGCCGCCGCCGCGAGGGCCGCCGCGCCGAACACCGCGCCCGGTCCGGCGCCGAACGGGTCGTCCCGCAGCTCCGCCGCGATCTCGTCCCGCACCACCACCCGGGACGGCTCGATGCCGGGCCGTTCGCGCAGCGCCCCGGCCACCCGCGCCGACCCGCCCGGCCCGGTCGCCAGCCACCACTCGTTCGGCGGCGCGCTCTCGCCCTGGCGGGCGTGCACCAGCCGGTTCACGGACCGCAGGTCGACCAGCAGGGCGCCGCCGTCGGTCTCCCCGCCGGACGGCGCGGACGGCAGCTCCCGCACCGCCCGCACGATCCGCACCGGCACGGTGGAGTCGCCGATCCGCACGTCCAGCCGCTGCCCCGGACGGGCGCCCGTGGAGTCGAGGTACCGGTCCGTGGCCACGGCGGCGACCTCGGACGCCGCCCGCTGCGGGACCCGGAGGCCGACGGTGAGCGGCGAGGCCCGCCAGGACATGTCCTCCGGGACGTAGCCGGTGCCGTACTCGACGGTCGTCGCGTCGTCCGGGGCGACCCGGGGCCGGGTGGGGCTCGTCCGCTCGTCGGGGGAGGCCGCCGCGCCGCCCGCGCTCACCGACGTCTTCCACTCGCCGGGAAGTTCCAGCGGCCGGTCGCGCCCGCCGGTGTCCGTGGCGGTCAGCGCCGCCAGGGTGAGCCGGTGCCGCTCGGCCTTCCCGACCGGCTGGTAGAGGTCCAGCCGGAGCCCGGTCAGCGTCAGCGCGCCGACCGGCGCGTCGGCGACCGCCGCGAGGTCCAGGGTGAGGGTGTGGGGCCGCCCGTCGGCGCGGAGCCGGCCGAGGCCGAGCGCCCACGGGGTGCCGTAGGGGTCCATCACGGTGACGCCGACGTCGACCGCCGTCCCCGGGTCCGCGCCCCGCATCCGGGCCGTCAGCGCCAGACGGGCGGTGCCCTCCGGCACGCGCACGCCGGCCACCGTGCCCTTCGGCGCCAGCTCGGCCGCGATCGTGCGCACCGGCGCCGACGCCAGGTCCGGACGCAGTAGCACGGTGTCCGCCGCGTGCGCCGTGTCCAGCGCCAGTACGGTCGCCGTACGGCCGCCGGACAGCGGCACCGACGTACGGACGGCGGGAGCGGCCGTGCGTACGCCGGGGACGGCCGCGTACTCCTGGGTGCGGCCGAAGCCGGACTCGCCGGCCGACAGCACCCGTACCGGCGCACCGGCCCGGAAGTCCGCCTGGTCGTCCTGCGAGCGTTCCCAGGAGGAGGCCTGGCCGATCGCCAGCATGCCGAGCGCCACGGCGAGCACCAGCAGCAGCACCGGGCCCGCGCCGCGCATCGGGCGGCGGCTGAACTGCCAGCCCGCCAGCGCGCCCGGCAGCCCGCGGCTGCGCGCCGCCCGCCGTTCGGCCAGTCGCGCCACCGGCGGCAGCAGCCGCAGCGTCAGCACCGTGCCCGCGAGCAGCGCCAGCGCCGGGGCGACGACGAGCAGCGGATCGACGCCGAGGTCGTCGCCGACGACGCCGGAGGGCCGGCGGCTCAGCTGCCAGTACGCGACACCGGCCACCACCAGCAGACCGAGGTCCGCGCCCGCGCGCACCACGCCGGGCAGCGGCTTGGCGCGGCCCGCCGCGAAGGACGAGGTGAGCGCCGGGACGGTGACGGCCAGCGCGCAGCCCAGCGCGACCAGCCCGGCCACCAGCCACACCGCCCCGCGGCCGGCGACCGTGCCGACGGAGGCGTCCAGGCGCAGTCCGATCCGGGCCAGGGCGCCCTGTCCCGCCAGCAGCCGGATGAGCGGGCCCGCCAGCAGCGGGGCGCAGGCCGCCGCGGGCACGGCCAGCAGCAGGGCCTCCAGCGCGGCGAGCCCGGCCACCTGGACGCGGGAACCGCCGCGGGCCCGCAGCAGCCGGGTCTCGGCCACGCGTTCGGCGCTCAGCAGCCGGGCCACCAGGAGCAGGGCGCAGCCGGCCAGCAGGACCAACTGGAGCGCGATGACCAGCAGGGTCGAGCGGGAGACGAGCAGGGAGCGCTCGATCCGGTCCAGCACGGCGGGCAGCCCGCTCGCCGCGGTCGCGGAGCCGCCCAGGGCCTCGCCCTCGGGCAGCGCGGCGGTGCCTTCGCGCATCGCCTCGCGCAGCGCGTCGATCCGTTCCGTGCCCATCGCGGAGAAGTCGGCCGACGCCAGCCAGCCCGACGCGCCGGCGCTGACCCGGTCCCCGGCGAGGACGGAGGGGTGGGCCAGCAGCGGGCCGTACGTCGTGAAGTGGCGCTTGACCACCCCGCGGCCCTTCAGCTCGTCCAGCTGCCAGTACGGCGAGGTGGTGTCCCGGGGCCGGTAGAGGCCGGTGATGCGCACCTTCGCGGACGGGCCGTCGAGCCGGTCCGTGACGGTGAGCCGGGCGCCGGGCTTCAGGCCGAGGGCGCGGGAGGCGTCCTCCGGGAGCGCGGCCTCGATCTCCGTTCCGGCGCCCTCCCGGGGCATCCGGCCCTCGGTGATCCGCAGTTGGTCCGGGGCGAGCGCGGCGAAGTGGGTGAGGTCGGGGTCGTCCGACTCCGCGCGGGCGTCCGCGCCGCGCAGCGAGCCGGGCAGCGCGTACGGGCCGGAGCGGGTCAGGGTGCGCAGGGTCACCGGCAGTCCGTCGAAGGCCTCGCGGGCTCCGTCGCGCACGGCGGTGGCGGCGGCGGAGGGGTGGTCCGGACGGACGTCGGTCCGGACGGTGAGGGTGGTGGCGGACGCGTTGCGCGGGTCGGACAGCGCGTGGCGCAGGGCGGCGTCGCCGATGGTCGTGGAGTACGCGGTGAGGGTGGCGAGGACCGACGTGGTGAGCAGGACGGTGAGGAGCGCGGCGGTCAGGAGAGGGCGGTGTGCGTGTGCGCGCGCGAGTACGAAAAGCGCAGTCCCCCCTGCGGCAGTCACTCAACCCCCCGTGGTTGTTCAGACCTTCGGGTGATGTTGTCAGAGGGTTTGTGCCGGGGGTAACCGGTTGGTGCCCGGGCTTGACCGGATCGTGACCGGAAATCGGTGCCGGGTGCCCGGAATGTGAGGCGGCCGGGGATCAGTCGGGAGCGTTGATCATGGAGGCCGCCGCGTAGGTCAGGTACTTCCACAGGGTCTGCTCGTGCTCCTCGGACAGGCCCAGCTCGTCCACGGCGTCCCGCATGTGCTTCAGCCACGCGTCGTGCGCCGCGCGGTCCACCTTGAACGGGACGTGGCGCATGCGCAGACGCGGGTGACCGCGGTTCTCGCTGTACGTGGTGGGACCGCCCCAGTACTGCATGAGGAAGAGCACCAGACGCTCCTCCGCCGGGCCCAGGTCCTCCTCGGGGTACATGGGCCGCAGCAGCGGATCCCCGGCCACTCCCTCGTAGAAACGGTGGACCAGCCGGCGGAAGGTCTCCTCCCCGCCGACCTGCTCGTAGAACGTCTGCTCCTGAAGCGTGCCGCGCCGAATCTCTGTCACGCCGTCCATGGTCTCAGACGGGACGGCGTAGGACTCGAGGCCTAAGTACTGTGGACGCATGGGCGGGCAGGAGCCTGACACACGCGACGGCCTCGCCGCCTCGGCGCGGGCGGGGCTGGTGCGCGAGATCGACGCCAGCGGGGCGTTCGACGCCGACCCGGTCTGGCGGGAGGCGTTCGCCGCCGTGCCCCGCCACCTCTTCGTGCCGTACTACTACGTGGGCGTCGTCGGCGGCTACGAACGACGGTGGGGCGAGAGCCCCGACCCCGCCGCCCGCGAGCGCTGGCTGCGCGGCGCGTACGAGGACACCCCGCTGGCGATCCGGCTGCGCGACGGCGAGCTGCTCTCCTCCAGCAGCCAGCCCTCCCTGATGGCGCTGATGCTGGCCGGCCTCGGGCTCCGGGACGGACAGAAGGTCCTGGAGATCGGCACCGGCAGCGGCTACAACGCCGCCCTCCTCGCCCACCGGCTCGGCGACGACGACCTGGTCACCACGGTCGACCTGGACCCGGACATCACCGAGTCGGCCCGCCGCCACCTCGACGCCGCGGGGCACCGTCCGGCCGTCGTCACCGGCGACGGCGCGCGCGGGGTGCCGGCCCGCGCCCCCTTCGACCGGATCATCGCGACCTGCGCCCTGCCGTCCGTCCCGCGGGCCTGGCCGGCCCAGTGCGTTCCGGGCGCCCGGATCCTCGCTCCGTTCGCCACCGGCCTGGTCGTGCTGACCGTGCGCGACGCCGGGCACGCCGAGGGACGCTTCCTGCACACGCCCGCCTACTTCGTCCCGCTGCGCGGCGCGAGCCGGTCGTGGCAGGAACCGCCCGATCTGGAGGGGCTGCCGGCCGCGGCCCGGGGAAGCGATCTGTTCCGGTTCCTGCTGGCGCTGACCGCCGGCGCACTCGAACCGCGCGAGGCGTACGGCGTCTGGGAACGCGAAGGGAGGCCGCAGCGCGAACGCTACGGCCTCACCGTCGACGACGAGGGCGACCGGGCCTGGCTGGACGACCCCGCGGGGCCGCACGTCTGGCCGGTGCCCGGGAGCCTCAGCCCCGGTGGATCGTGATCGTCGTCCAGGCGCCCACGTGCACCCGGTCGCCGTCCTGCAGCGGGACCGGGACGAAGGGCTGGATCGGCTCGTCCGAGCCGTTGACCGTGGTGCCGTTCGTCGAGTTCTGGTCGACGACCGCCCAGGTGCCGTCCGGCTGCTGCACCAGCACCGCGTGCTGGTGCGAGACGCCCGGGTCCTCCGGCGGGGTCGACAGATCGATGTCGGGGGTGTCGCCGGTGGAGTGGCGACGGCGCCCGATGGTGATCTGGTTGCCGGTGAGCGTGCGCTGCTGCTCGGGCGAGTACGCGGGCAGGTTCAGGCCCGCGGCCTCGGGACCGGAGCGGTGCATCATCGCCATGAAGTACTCGCGGTCGGGACCGATGGTCGCGGTCCAGGTCGCCGGGCCCTGCGGCGGACGGGGCTGCTGCGGGAAGCCGCCGGGTCCGGGCGGCGCCTGAGTCGCGCCGGGCTGCGGATAGCCGTAACCGCCGCGCGGACCGGGGCCGTTCGGGCCGCCGGGACCACCCGGGCCGGGACCGCCGGGGCCACCGGGGCCGCCGGTGGGCGGGGAGATCACCCAGTCGTCGTCACCGCCGGAGGCGGGACCGCCCGGCTGCGGGCGGCCGGTGTCCTGCGGGAACACCTGCGGGGCCGGGGGACCGGACTGGAACGCCTGCGGCGCACCGGGACCGTGGGGACCGCCGGGACCACCCGGACCTCCGGGACGTCCAGGGCCACCGGGACCACCGGGACCCCCCGGACCACCGGGGCCGTTCGGGCCGCCGTAGCCGCCGGGACCACCGAAGCCGCCGGGACCACCCGGACCACCCGGGCCGGGCGGGGGCGGTACCGGCCGCGAGGGGTCGCCGCCGAAGCCGGGCGGGCCCGGCGGGATCGGCTCGGCGGGCCGGTTCACCTGGGAGGGACGCGAGCCCTGGTAGTCGTAGGAGTCGCCGCCGTACGACGGACCGCCGGGCGGCTGCTGGAAGGGCCCGCCGGGACCGGGGCCGGGGCCGGCACCGGGACCCGGGCCGGGGGCCGGCGGGCGCGGGGCGGCCGGGGTGTACGAAGTCGCCGTGTTCGTCAGGAAGTTCCAGCGGCACTCCTCGCAGAACGGCGCGGCGCCCTCACGGGGCGTGCGGCACTGCGGGCAGAACTGCGGCTGGGCGCCACCGGGGCCGCCGAAGCCACCGGGGCCGCCGGCGGGACCGCCGGGCGGCGGGAACCCGTAACCACCGCCGGGCGCGGGCGGCGGGGGAGGAGGTGGGGGCACGGCACCCGCCATGCGGTGACCGCACACCTCGCACCAGTCGTCGGAACCCGACTGGTGTCCGTTCGGGCAGGTCGGCATGTCGGCGCTTCCCCCTCTCCTTGTCCGGCCGGTGACGACCGGTTTCTCCAACCCCGGGGGGTCGGGCTCGACTAGTTTCGGATCACTTCTTTACACGAACAGTCTTTGTCGACCGAGTTTCGAGCGTCATCTCGTCGGCCTCCTCGACCTTCGCCTTCAGTCGCACAGTACCCGTCGCGGCATCGACCACGTCCACCACCTTCGCAAGCAGTTTCGCAGTATCCGCGTTGCCGGACGCGCTCGCGAGCTGGACGGCCCTGCCCAGTTTGGCCGTCGCTCCGTCCATATCGCCCTCTTTGCGGAGATCGAGACCCTGTTGGATGACTTCCGCCAGTTCCGCTTGCCCCGTGTAGTGGGCGACCTGAGGGTTGATCGACGTCGAGGCGGCCATGTCGTCCGTCCACACGGCCCGCACCAGACCCTGCGCCCCGAGGTTGCGCGCGGTCTCCTCGCCGGGCCGGGGGATCACCAGCGACAGCCGGGCGGCCAGCATCTCCTGTCCGACGCCGGCGGGCGGGACCTCCACGCAAAGGTGGTAGTCACGGGACTCGTCGCCCCAGGAACCCAGCGGGTAGTCGCCGGCGCGGGGGCCCGCCTCGGTGCGGCGGCCGGTCAGCTCCTCGACGGTGGGCGCGACCTGTTTGACGAACCTCACAGTCGTGCCGACCGGGGTCCACAGCCGCAGCGAGACGTCCGCGACCTCCTTGCCCATCGCCGTCTCCATCATCCGCGTGAAGTCGGCGGCCAGACCGGCCGGGTCGGCGACGATGTCGGCGGTGCCGAGCAGGGCGGAGGCGACGCCTGTGACTTCTTTCACTTCCCAGTCGGTGCCGACGCCGCGGGCGTCGCAGGTGAAGCGTCCGGCGCAGGCCTCCAGGGCCGCCTTGAGGTCCTCCTGCGACTCGTGCTCGTTGCGGCCGTCGGTGAGCAGGATGCCGTGCCGGATCGCCACGTCCGCAGACGCCAGCAGCCGGTCGGCCAGCCCCAGCCAGGTGCCGATCGCCGTGCCGCCGCCCGCGCTCAGCTTCCGCAGCGCCTGCTTGGCCTGCTCACGGGTGCCGGGACCGGCGACCGCGAGACCGCCGCCGCCCGGGTACACCTCCTTGGCCACGTGCGTGCCGCCGACCACCGCGAAGCGCACGCCGTCGCGCAGGGCGTCGATCGCGGCGGCCGTGGCGTCGCGGGCGTTGCGCATCTTGGTCGGCGGGTAGTCCATCGAGCCGGAGCAGTCGACCATGAGGACCACGGCGGCCGACGGCCCCTCACCGGGCGAGTAGAGGTGGGGCGCCGTCACCGCGCTGCCGATGGTGCCGCCGCCGGTCGCCGTCACCGTGACGATGGCGTTGACCTCGCGGCCGCCCTCCGGCAGATACGCGTTCTGGTACACGTCCACCGAGAACTGCGGCACGTTCGATTTGGAGAAATTGGCCATGCCTTTTTCGCTCCCCCTTGGCTGCCCCGGCGGCGCGGGGCGACGACGGATGACGGACCGGTCCCCTCCGGTCCGTTGAGGCTTCCCCGCGAGAGGCTTCCCGTGAGCGGCCTCAGGCCGATCCTGCCCCCTGCGGGACGGCCGGGAACGGCACGAGGGCCACTGTTACGTTGTCGTGGCCCCCGCCGTCGAGGGCGTGACCCACCAGTACGCGGGCCCCGTGCAGGGGCCGTACTGCGGCGTCCTCGGGCACGACCCCGGCCATCTCGTCGGCCGACTCCGCGTAGTTCCACAGCCCGTCCGTGCAGACCACGACCACGCCGGGCCGGTCCGGCTTGAACGACGCGGTGTGCGGCTCCAGTTCGTAGGCGTCGGCGCCGAGCCAGCCGGTGATCGCGTGGGCGCGCTGGTCGGCGTACGCCTCGGCCTCGCCCATCAGGCCCGCGGCGACCATCTGCGCGGCCCACGAGTCGTCCTCGGTGAGCCGGGCCGCCGGGGCGGAGCGGTCGACCGGCACCCAGTAGGCGCGGCTGTCGCCGACCCAGCCGACGACCAGCAGGCCGGCCGTGACCACGGCCCCGACGATGGTGCACGCCGGGGCGTTCTCGTGCGGGTCGCGCTCACGGGCCGCCGCGGGCTCGCCGGCCAGCGCGTCGACCGCTTCGGCGGCGGCGACGATCGCGTCGTGCATCGCCTGCTGCGGGTGGGTGCCGCGCGGCAGGGCCGCGAGCAGCGACTCGTTCGCCGCGCGGGAGGCGGCGAGTGACGCCTCGTCGGGGCGGGTCGCGGAGGAGACGCCGTCGCAGACGATCGCCACGGAGACGGGGGAGCCGTCCGGCAGCGCCGTGGTGCCCACGCCGAAGGCGTCCTCGTTGCGGTGGTGGCGCAGTCCGCGGTCGCTGACCGCGGCCAGGGGGCCGCATTCCTGTTCCATGTGGTCCCGTTCGCGCGGCTGGGCGTGGCCGCAGTTCTCGCAGTAGCCGTCGTCGTCCACCCGGCCCGCGCGGCAGGCCACGCACACCGCGGCGGCGGAGCCGGCCCCCGCCGGCTCGGCGGCCACCCGCGGGTCCGGCGCCTGCAGCGGGTACTCGTCGGGCTGCCCGGCCGGGCCGTCGGCGGCCTGTCCGTCCGGCTGCGCCCGCCGGTCGAAACGCACCCCGGACGACGGTGCGGCGGGGGGCGGCGGAGGCGGCACAGGGGCGCCCTCGGCGGGGGAAGGCCGTACGGGCGTGTCCTGGGCCGGGACCTGGGGCGCGGCGGGAGCGCCGGACAGGGGGGAGCCGTCCGAGTTCGTGCCGGGCACGTCGGCCGGGCGGTGGGCCGGTTCCGGGTCGGCGGGGCCGTCCGGGGCGGGCCAGGCCGCGGCGGCGGGCGGGGCGGCCGGGGGAGCCGGAGCGGCGGGCGGAGCCGCCGGAGGCCGGGGCACGCCGTGGTCGGCCGGCGCCTGGGCGGGCACCGTGCCGTTCATGGCGATCGTCGGCTCGTCCCGCGGCCGTGCGGGAACGGCCGACAGGTCGTATCCGCACGCACCGCAGAAACGATCACCCGACTCGAGGGGCTCCTCGCAGCTCGGGCACTTCGGCAGAGCGGCCTGCTGGGGCATCTGGGACATCAACTACACCCACGTCCGGGGGCGGTAACGATTGGCACGTTCCACCAGGTCGATCCTCTCCTCGCCGCTGCGCGCCAGCCGGGCCAGCGCGCGGTACGAACGCTCCAGGCCGAAGCGCAGGCCCCGTTCGTCCAGGCCGCTGCCGAGCAGCGTCCGTCCCCCGGCGGCGGGAAGGGCGGAACCCTGGCCCCCGGAGAGTACCCAGTCCAGCCCACAGCCGAGGACCTCCGCCGACAACAGCTCCCGGCGCGCCGGATCCAGACCGTACGCCTCCAAGGCCTCGACCTGCCCGGCGGCGGCGGACAGGTCGTCAAGGAACGGTACGTCACCGTCGGCCGCCGTACGCCCGCGCAGCCGCGCCCGGACGGCCGCCACCCGCGCGGCCGTGTAGTGGATGGAGGACTCCGGCACCGACTCCAGCGTCCGCACGGCGCCGCCGCGGTCCCCGGCCGCCAACCGCACCCGGGCGAGACCGAACGCGGCACTCACACAGCTCGGGTCGGTCGCCCACACCAGCCGGTAGTACTCGGCGGCGTTGTCCAACTGGCCCAGTACCTCGGCGCACACGCCCAGCGCCAGCTTCGGCGCGATCTCGCCGGGGAACGCGTCGTAGACCGCGTCGAAGGCGAGCGCGGCGCCCTCGTGGTCGCCGGTGACCAGCGCGGCCACGCCCCGGTACCAGACCACCCGCCAGTCGTCGGGGTCCTGTTGCTCCAGCGTGCCCAGCACCGCCAGCGCGGCGGGCCACTCGCCGGTCTCCAGCCGGGCGCGGACCTCGCGCAGCCGGGTCTCGGCCGACGGGGCGGGCGCCGCCGCGAGCGCGTTGATCAGCTCACCGGGCGCGGACGTCAGCAGGCCCGCCAGGAAACCGGCGTTGGGGTCGGAGGGGTCGACGAGCGGCACGGGCAGCGCGAGCGCGGCGGCGGCACAGTCGACGGGAGCCACCAGGGCGGGGCCCCCGCCGGCGGCGGGCGGCAGCGCGGGCGGCGTCCCCCCGCGGGACCGGCGCACGGCACGGGAGCCGGGGCGGGTGCCCAGGCGGGAGACGTCCCCGTCGAGCGCGGGGAACAACACCGTGTCGGTGACCCTGGTTTCCGGTCCGAAGAGGGTGGACAGCGCCGGGCGGGCCCGGCCCGACTGGAGCGAGACCACCTCGCGCAGCACGCCCGTCAGCTGCTCGGTCATCTCCTGCGCGGAGGCGAACCTGCGGGCCGCGTCCGGATCGGTGGCGCGCACCAGCAGCCGGTAGAACGACTCGTACTGCCGGAACACCTCGATGTTGTCCGGGTCGGGCAGCGAGTCCACGTAGACGTTCGTGTAGCCCTGGAAGTCGAACGTGAGGACGGCGAGCGTACGGGCGACCGTGTACAGGTCCGACGCCACCGACGGGCCGGCGTCGGCGACCTCGGGCGCCTGGTAGCCCACCGTGCCGTAGATGGCCGACTCCTCGTCGTCCATCCGGCGCACCGCGCCCATGTCTATCAGCTTCAGCTGGTCCTCGGTCTGGATCGCGTTGTCGACCTTGAAGTCGCAGTAGAGCAGGTTCCGGCTGTGCAGATGGGCGAGTGCCTCCAGGGCCTCGATGCCGTAGGCACAGGCCTGCTCCACCGGCAGCGGATCGCGTCTGCCCGCCGGGGTGCGGCGGCCGTTGGCGATCTCCTTCAGGGACTTGCCGCCCAGGTACTCCATGACGATGTAGCCGTCGAGGGAGCCGGTGCGCTGGTCGAGGTGCTCCACGAAGTTGTAGATCCGCACGATGTTGGCGTGCTCGATCTCCGCGAGGAACCGCCGCTCGGAGATGGCCGCCGCCATCGCGTCCTGGTCACCCGTGTCCAGCAGGCCCTTCAGCACCACCCAGCGGTCGGACACCGCCCGGTCCACGGCGAGGTAGACCCAGCCAAGGCCGCCGTGCGCCAGACAGCCGGCCACCTCGTACTGGCCGTGCACGACGTCACCGTCCCGCAGCTTCGGGACGAAGGAGTACGGGTGGCCGCACTTGGTGCAGAACCCCTCCGTGCGCCCCGGCCTGCCGCCGCGGGCCCGGCCCACCTGCGCCCCGCAGTCGGCGCGCGAGCAGAACCGCTTCCGCTCGGGCACCTCGGGGTTGTCCAGCACCATCACGCGCGGATCGGGGCGCGGGATCGGCGGCACCTCGACCAGGCCCGCGCCCAGCCGGCCCCGGCCGGACGGGCCGGCGCCCGCGCCGGAGCTGCGCACCGACACCGAGCGGCCCGTGGTCCGGCCCGAGAGCGAACGGGAGAGGCGTCCGGAGACAGAACGGCGCGACTTCGACGACTGGGACGACGTACGGGAGCTGCGGCCGCTGCGACCGCTGTGGCCTCCCGCGCCCGTGCTGCCCGAGCCCCGCGAGTCCCTTCCGTGGGCGGTGACGCCGGTCGGGGGCGAGGCGACCATGCCCGTCGGGGACACGACCGGGGCGAGACCGCAGGTGTCGCAGTACAGCTCGCCGCCGCCGACGTCCTCGTACGCGCCGCCGCAGTCGGGGCGCTGACAGGCCGACCGGGCCGCCTGGCCGGTCCGCGCGTTCCCCGGCGTGCCTCCCGGCGCGCTTCCCGGTTCGCTCATGACGTCGTCTCCCCCTCCTCGCTCATGCGCCGGGCTCCCGCCGGTCGTCCGGAACGCCCTGGCCGGGCAGCCGCGGCGCCGTGCCGAGGAGTTCCGCCGCACCCTGCTGGTAGCGCAGCACCGCCCGGTCGGCGGCGCGCAGGTCGCAGGGCGCGCTCCACAGCATCCGGCGCGCCTTCTCGTACCGCTCCACCAGGACGGGGTCCTCCGCCAGACCGTGCCGGGCCACCTTCGCCTTGTACGCGTCCAGCCTGCCGCGCAGCTCGGCACGGACCGCCAGCGGGGCCGTCACCGCCGTCAACGACTCGCGGGCGCGCATCAGTTCGTCCTCCGCCTGCTGCTCCAGGGCCTCCAGGAGCGGGGACAGCCGGTGCCACTGGGCGTGCCTGCGGTACTCGGCCGCCGTCGACAACTGCTCCTGCAGCGCGGTCGGCGGCCCGCTGACCACCGGCACCTCCGTCGCGGCGATCTTCGCGAGCACCTCGCCGCGCGCGGTGCGGGCCTCCGCGAGGGTCCGGTCGGCGCGGGACAGCACGTCCCGCAGCCTCACGATCCGCTTCTCGGCGTCCTGGCGCACCGTCAGCACCGCGTCGATCTCCCGGCGCACCTCCTCCAGGGCGCGCGCCTCACGGTCGTAGACCGTGGTGTCGGGCCGTCCGCCGCCGGGCGCCGAACTGCCCTCCGCCCGCTTCCAGTACGCCAGCGGGTCGGACACCACCTGCTCGCGCAGCCTGGTCAGGGTGCGGGTGATCCGCTCCAGGTCGTCGCCCGCCGGATGCTCTCCCGGGCGCACCCCCACCGAGTGCGCCAGCCTGCTCGTGCGCTGGAGCTCCGCGGCGAGCAGATCGATCCGCGCGGGCAGCGCCGACCACACCGCGTCCGCGGCCACGACCATGTCCAGCGAGGACGCGTACAGCTCGTTCATCCGGTCCACCAGGGCGGCCAGCGAATAGCGCTCGCTGAGCTTGCCGGGGGAGCCGCCGGCCAGGGCCACCGGGTCGCCGCGCAGCAGCTCCGTCAGCTCCACCAGGTCCTCGCGACTGGACCAGCGGCGGCGGGCCCTGATGTCCCGGGCGGTGCGCAGCGCGTCCGTGTACGCGTCGAAGCAGGTCCACAGCAGCGTGATCGACGCCTCCGCGGCCGTCCAGCGCTCCTCGGTGAGACCGGTGAGCCGCGCGCCCTCCAGGAGTCTCCGGCCCGCGTGGTCCTGCAGGGCGAGGAGCGAGGTCTCGATCGCCTCGTGCTCCGCGCCGAGCCGCGCCAGCGCACGGTCCACCTCGTCCCGGTCCATCACCGGCCCGGTGGGATCCGTGTCGGCCATCGATCACCTCTCGCTGGGGGGTTGTTGACGGTGGAGTCGTGGGTCAGTTCTCGCGGAGGTACTCCGGGGCCGGGGGCTCGGAGCGGGAGGGGTCTCCCTTCAGGGTGGCGGACAGCCATTTCGTGTAGGAGGCCTGCCAGCCGTCGGCGTCCTCGCGGAAGTCCACCAGGATCCGGTTGACCCGGCGGACCATGTCGTCGGCGTCCTTCCTCATCGCCACGCCGTAGTACTCGGTCGTGAAGGCCTCGCCCTTGAGCTCGACCGTCGGGTCCTGGGCGGCCTGGCTGGCCGCGAGCGCGCCGTCGGTGACCACGGCGTCGACCTCGCCGAGCTGCAGACGCACCAGGCAGTCCAGCTGGTTGGGGACGGTGGTGCCGATGCCGGTGGACTCCGGCAGCCTGCCCGCCTTCTTGTCCGCCTCCAGCTTCGCGTACGCGGTGGAGCCCGTCGCCGTGCAGATCTCCTGGTCGGCGAGGGTCTCGTCGTACCCCTCGATCGGAGCGGACTTCGGGGCGAGGACCTGCTGGCCCGTCTTGAAGTACGGCGCGGAGAACGCCACGTCCTTGATGCGGTCGCAGTTGATCGTCATCGTGCGGACCACCATGTCGACCCGGCCGGCCTGGATCGCCGGGATGCGCTGGTCGGTCGGGATCGCCTTGAACTGGACGGCGTCCCGGTCGCCGAGGATGTCCTCGGCGATGCGGTGCACCAGGTCGATGTCGAAGCCCTCGAGCGTGCCGCTCTCACCGCCGTTGGGGTCGCGGTAGCCCCAGCGGTAGCTGTTCTGGTCCACGCCGACGATCAGCTTGCGCTTCTCGCCCTTGCGGTTCTTGATCTCCTCGATGGTGCGGCCGTCGGCGTCCGACGGGGAGAGGGTCTGCTTCTCCGGGGCGTCGCAGTCCTCGGCGGCGTCGGTCCCCGCGGCCTGGGACACGGGCTGACCCGCCGGTGTGGCGCGGGGGCCGGCCGGGGCGGCGCGGGTCAGCGCCAGCGCGAAGATCAGTGCCAGGGCGCAGGCGGCGGCCATCGCGCCCACCCCGCCCCAGCCCTTCAGGCGGGCCCGCAGGCGTCGTACGACCATCGTCATGGACCCCCTCGGCTCGTTCACGCGTCCGTTCATCGGTACTCCGACAGCCTGCGGCCGATGCCCAGCACCGCGCCGGCCGCGCCCAGTACGGCCAGGCCCGCGGCGCCGGCGGGCAGGCCGGTCAGCGCGTCCCGGCCGTCGCCGGCCGCCCGTCTGAACTCGTCCTGCTCGTGTGCGAGCGCGGTGGCCAGGTTCTCGTCGACGCCGTCGAAGCACTCTCCGGTCGCGCCCTCGGCGCCGATCACCATGTCCAGCGCCTGCTGGTAGTTGCCGTTCTCGTCCTGCTCGCGGGCCGCCTCATGGCGCTTCTTCCACTCCGTCATGTTCCCTGCCGCGGAGGAGACCGGCTCGGCGCCGCTGTCGTCGTCGGCGAGGCGCTGCGCCAGGGCGAGGCCCTTGCCGAGGGTGTCCATGTCGCGGTCGAAGTCGTAGTCGTAGGCGTCGAAGGTCTCGTCGCCGACCTTCGTCGTCTCGGCGCCCCGGGCGACGAGGGTCAGGTTCTCGTTGCCCCTCGCCTTCAGGGAGGCGATACGGGCGTCGTGCAGCACGTTGAGGGAGCGGACGCCGTTGTCGTAGGAGTCGTTGAGGCCCGAGCGGGCGAGGGTGTGGCCGATCGTCAGCCAGAGGAGGACGACCGTGGCGGCCGTCGTGGCGGCCACCAGGCCGTGGTTGAGGACCCTGTTGGTGCGGAGGTAGTTGCGGCGCATGGCCCAGGCGAGGGCGGTGAGGGCGACGACGCCGAGGGCCATGGCGGCCCAGGGGTAGGGGGTCGCGTCCGCGTAGTCGGAGCGGAGGCGCTGGTTCTCCGTGGTGTAGAGGTCCTCCGCGGCCGGGAGCATCTGCTCCTGCATCTTCTCGTTCGCGTAGCGGAGGTAGGCGCCGCCGACGGGGAAGCCCTGGCGGTTGTAGGTGCGGGCGCGCTCGACCAGGCCCTTGTACTCGGGGAGCAGGCGGTTGAGTTCGGCGATGGTTTCGGCGGAGGGGGAGTCGGGCTCCGAGTTGGCTGCGGCGTTGACGAGTTTGGCGGCGGCGGTGCGGATGTCCTTCTCGTAGCGGTCCCTGGAGGCGGCGGTCTCCTGACCGCCGGCCAGGAAGCCGCTGGACGCGGCAGTGTTGGCGTCCGCGAGGGAGCGGTAGATGTCGGCGGCGTCCGAGCTGAGGGGCTGGCTGCTGGTGAGGACGTCGTCGGCGGCCGCGGCCCTGTCGGTCATCTGCCAGGCGGCCACCGCGCCGAACGCGACGACGAGGGCGGCGAGGAGCGCGCCGATGATGCGGAGGCGGCCGGGTTCCGTGGTGGCGGCCCTGCGGAGGCGGTCGGCGCCCTCGGCGAAGGCGGTGCGGCGCGTTTCGGGCTCTTGGGGCGGTGTGGAGGCGGGGGTTGGGGGAGGGGTTGGGGCGGGACGGGGCTGGGGCGGTACCGCCGGCATGGTGGTCGCGGCGGTGCCAGGTGGTGGTGCCGTGTTGTGCGGCGTGTATGTCACTTGGCCTCCCCCGTGGTCCTCCCTTGCGGCAAGTATCGCCGCCGGGGCCGACATATGCACCGGTCTTGGCGTGATCTTGGTCCGAATTGCGGCCCCTGCCGCACCGACCCTGCCCACGAACACGCCGATGGAATCTGTACGGTTCCCGCGCGGTGGGTGGGTGGGGCGGGGCCGGGTCGGGGGTGGCCGTCCTCGGACTGGCGCGACTGTGCCGGCTGGAAGGGGCACAGGGCGCGGACGCGCCAGCCACTGCGGGCGACCACCCCCGCCCCGTCCCCTCCGCGCCGTGAGCGGCCATCCGCCGTCCCCGCGGGCAGTCATCCCGCCCTCGCCCTCCGCGCGCAGCACCGTCGCCCCCGCACTCCGCGCGCGGTCGCGCCGCCAGCCCCCCGCACTCCGCGGGCAGTCGTGCCGCAGGGCGGCACGGGTGGGCGCGACGGCACCCCGTTGGCGCCGGGCTGCGCACATCCACCCCCGGCCCGCACCGACGCGCAGCACCCCGCAAGCTCCGGGTCGGACAACCCACGCCAACGGCCTTGTCACGTAGCGAAGTACGTCCGTACACGCCCCTGCGCCTCCCCGGCCGCGCCCATACGGTCCAGCCCCAGCAGCGCAGCGCCCAGCACGGGCCTGCTCGTCACCACACGAGGCTCCGCCTCCGGCGCCCGCTCGGCGAGCAACGCCCGGATACGGCCCTCGAGTCGGGGGTCCCGCGCCGCCAGCACCCCGCCCCCCAGCAGCACGGGCGTCGGCTCGTCCAGGAGCCCCAGCCGTGTCAGCGCGACCACGGCCATCGTCACGATCTCCTCGGCCTGCCGGTCGATGATCGTCAGCGCCACGCCGTCTCCCGTTGCCGCCACGGCGAAGAGCACGGGAGCCAGTTCGTGCCGCCGGGCCGGGGCCACGTGCCCCAGGTGCAGTGCCTCGATCAGTGCCGGCATGTCCGGGAGGCCGAAGTGGCGGGGGAGGGCGTGGGCCAGGGCGGTGGGCTCTCCGCGTCCGTCCGACGCCCGTGCCGCGTGGAACAGGGCCTCCTCCGCGAGCGCCCAGCCTCCGCCCCAGTCCCCGGAGAACCGTCCGAGCGCCGGGAAGCGGGCCGTGCGGCCGTCGGGGTGCATCCCCACGCAGTTGATGCCCGCCCCGCAGACGACGGCCACTCCCCGGGGTTCGGTCACCCCCGCGCGCAGTATCGCGAAGGTGTCGTTGCGGACGTCGACCGTGGTGCCCCAGCCGCGGTGGGTGAGGGCCGCCGTGAGCTGTTCCTCCTCGATGGGGAGGTCGGCGTTGGCCAGGCAGGCCGAGACATGGGAGACGGTGGGCGTTCCGGCGGTGGCGAGGGCTCGGGTGACGGTTGCCGTGAGCGCGGACATCGCCGTGTCCAGGCCCACCGCGGGCGGGCGGAATCCCTCGCCCCGGGCCGTGGCCAGCACCTCGCCGTCGTGGTTCACCACGGCCACGTCCGTCTTGCTGTTGCCGGCGTCGACGGCCAGGATCAGGCCCACGGGAGGTGCTCCCGGTTGTGTGCGATCAGGTCGTCGGTGAGCCGGTCGGCGTACTCGTACTGGCCGATCAGGGGGTGCGAGAGGAGGGCGCGGAAGACCTGGTTGCGGCCGCCGTGCAGGGCCGCTTCGAGGGCCAGGTCCTCGTAGGCCGTGACGTCGGCCATCAGGCCGGCGAAGAGGGGGTCCACGGGGGAGACCGGGAGGGCGCTCGGGCCCTTCGGGCCGACCGACGCCGGTACTTCGATCACCGCGTCGTCGGGGAGGAAGGGGAGCGTGCCGTTGTTGAGGGTGTTGACCACCTGGTGGCGGGATCCCGCGCCCCGGAGCAGGGCCGCCGCCAGGTCCACCGCCGCCTCCGAGTAGTAGGCGCCGCCCCGTTGGGCGAGCAGGGCGGGTTTCTCGTCGAGCGCCGGGTCGGCGTAGAGGGCGAGGAGGCGGCGCTCCATGTCGGCGACCTCGGCCGCCCGGGAGGGCTTCTCGCGCTGTTCCCGCACCACTTGGTCGTGGGCGTAGTAGTAGCGCAGGTAGTAGGACGGGAACACGCCCAGGCGGTCCAGGAGGGGGCGGGGGAGGCGGAGGTCGGCGGCGATGGTGTCGCCGTGGGCGGAGAGGAGGTGGGGGAGGACGTCCTCGCCGTCCGGGCCGCCCCGGCGCACCGCCGTTTCCCAGGTGAGGTGGTTCAGGCCCACGTGGTCGAGGTGGAGGGCGGCGGGGTCGGTGCCGAGCAGGGCCGCGAACTTGCGCTGGAGGCCGATGGCCACGTTGCACAGGCCCACCGCCCGGTGGCCCGCCCGGAGCAGGGCCCGGGTGACGATGCCCACCGGGTTGGTGAAGTCGATGATCCACGCGTCGGGGCTGGCCCTGCGGACGCGTTCGGCGATGTCCAGGACCACCGGGACCGTGCGCAGCGCCTTGGCCAGACCGCCGGCGCCCGTCGTCTCCTGGCCGACGCAGCCGCAGTCCAGGGGCCAGGTCTCGTCCCCGAGGCGGGCCGCCTGGCCGCCCACCCGGAGCTGCAGGAGGACCGCGTCGGCGCCGTCCACCGCCGCGTCCAGGTCGGCGGTGGTGGTGATCGTGCCGGGGTGGCCCTGGCGGGCGAGGATACGGCGGGACAGGGCGCCGATGAGCTCCAGGCGGTCCGTCGCCGGGTCGGTGAGCACCAGCTCGGTGACGGGCAGGGTGTCCCTCAGGCGGGCGAAACCGTCGATGAGTTCGGGGGTGTAGGTCGAGCCTCCGCCGACCACGGTGAGTTTCATGTCTTCCCTTCGCTCGCGGGGCGGGAGGTGTCGAAGACCTCGTCGCGGGTGGTGGCCAGGGCGCTCTCCAGCGCGCCGCGCAGGACCGGGTGCTCGCGGACGCCGCCCAGGACCAGGCGGGGGCGGGGGGCGGCCAGCTCCTCCAGTTCCGCCCGGACCAGGGCGCGCAGCGGTTCGCCGCCGGAGGTGAGGGCGGTGCCGCTCAGGACGACGAGCGCCGGGTCGAGGACGGAGACCAGGGAGGCGAGGCCGGTGGCCAGGCGGGTGGCGTAGGCCCGCAGGAGGCGGTGGTGCGCGGCGTCGTCCGGGGCCGCGGCCGCGCGGGCGAGGAGGGTGGCGGCCGCCTCGGCGTACGGGCCTCGCGGGACGTCCTCGACGCCCAGTTCACGGGCGAGGTCCGGCACAGCACGGGAACCGGCCAGCTGCTGGAAGCCGCCGCTGCCCGCCCTGGCGACCCCGCGGACCAGCGGTGTGCCCGGCACCGGCAGGAAGCCGACCTCGCCGGCGCCGCCGGTCCTGCCCCGGTGCAGCCGGCCGCCGAGCACCAGGGCGGCGCCCAGGCCCTCCTGGTTCCACAGCAGCACGAAGTCGCCGTGGCCGCGGGCCGCGCCGAGACGCTGCTCGGCGACGGCGACCAGGTTGACGTCGTTCTCGTACGCGAGCGGCATCGGCAGCGCGGCGGCCAACTCGTCCAGCAGGGTGGGGGAGTGCCACCCGGGGAGGTGGGAGGCGTAGCGCAGGCGGCCGGTGTCCGGGTCGAAGGCGCCCGGTGTGCCGATGACCAGGCGGCGGATGTCGGCGCGGGACAGCCCGGCCGCCCCGGCCGCGCCGTCCAGGGCGTCGGTGACCTGCCGGACGACGGGTGTCGCGGAGCGGCGGACGGGGGTGCGCAGTTCGTGGCGCCCGACCGTGCGGCCGGTGAGGTCGGCGACGGCGGCACGGATCCACCGCGGGGTGACGTCGAGTCCGGCGGCGTACGCGGCGGCCGGGTTGACCTCGTACAGCCGGGCGCCGGGGCCGGGGCGGCCCTCGGTGGTGCCGGTGGCGAGGACCAGTCCGGCCGCCTCCAGACGGGCCAGGAGCTGGGAGGCGGTCGGCTTGGACAGGCCGGTCAGCCCGCCGATCCGGGCGCGGGACAGCGGGCCGTGCTCCAGCAGGAGGTCCAGGGCGGTGCGGTCGTTCATGGCGCGCAGCACACGCGGGGTGCCCGGGGTCGCCGCCCTGTCCGCCATGCGGTTGCCCGCCTCCCGCCCCGGAACTGTCAGGAAGGTTTCCTGTCGGTCGGGGAACGTAGGGGCCGTGCGGAAGCGGCGTCAAGGGGGAGTACGGGAAAGGGCGGCACCCGGGGAGTCCCGGGTGCCGCCCTTTCGCGGCGGTCACTTGGTGGTGCTGGGCGGGGGCAGCGGGGAGGCCGCCACCGACTGCGGGGAGAGGCTGCTCGAGTAGACCGACGGGGCCGCCATGCCCGCCGTCGGGTCGACGGCCTCCACGTCCTCCGTGGCCGTGGCGCCGCCGACGATGCGGATGCCGTTCGCGTCGAAGGCCCGCTTGATGCGCCAGCGCAGCTCCCGCTCCACGGTCAGGGACTTGCCCGGCATGGTCTTCGCGGAGACCCGGACCACCATCGAGTCCAGCAGCACCGAGTCCAGGCCCAGCACCTCGACCGGGCTCCACAGGAGCTCGTTCCAGGGCTCCTCCTTGCCGGTCCGCTCGGCGACCTCGGTCAGCGTGGCCTTCACCCGGTCCAGGTCCTCGTCGGCGCGGACCGTGACGTCGACGTTGGCGGTCGCCCAGCCCTGGGAGAGGTTGCCAATCCGCTTGACCTCGCCGTTGCGGACGTACCAGATCTCGCCGCCGTCGCCGCGCAGCTTGGTCACCCGCAGCCCGACCTCTATCACCTCGCCGGAGGCCACGCCCGCGTCGACGGTGTCGCCCACGCCGTACTGGTCCTCCAGGATCATGAAGACGCCGGAGAGGAAGTCCGTGACCAGGTTGCGCGCGCCGAAACCGATCGCCACGCCCGCCACACCGGCGGACGCCAGCAGCGGGGCCAGGTTGATCTGGAACGTGCCGAGGATCATCAGCGCGGCAGTGCCCAGGATCAGGAACGACGCCACCGAGCGCAGCACCGAGCCGATCGCCTGCGAGCGCTGACGGCGCCGCTCCACGTTGACCAGCAGACCGCCGAGCCCGGTGCCGTCGACCGCCTGGCCGGTCCGGGACATCCGGTCCACCAGCTTGGTGATCGCCCGCCGCACCACGACTCTCAGCACCGTCGCGATCACCAGGATCAGCAGGACCCTGAGTCCTGTCGCGAGCCACGTCGACCAGTTCTGCTCCACCCAGCCGGCGGCGTTGGTGGCGCTCTCGTGGGCGTCCTGGAGCGTGGGGACCCGCGGGGTCCCGGACTCCGAGGGCGTCGGCGACGGGTCGGCGGCCGGCAGGACGGCGGACAAGGACACGGCAGGTACCTCCAGGTGCATGTCTGCCCCGGTGCGGCGGCCTGGGTCGGCAAGGTCACGAAAAGGCCACCGGCGCGGGCAGAACCACCACACTAACGGGGCATTGTGGGGGGACCGGCGCGATCTGGGAAGAAGAGACGGTGCTCACCTGCGCTTGAACCGGCCGTGTTCCTGGGGATGAATCGGGATGTGGTCGAAAACACTCCCAGCCCGTTACCGGCACATGGTGGCGCTTCCACCAGGCATGAGGGGAGACTGACTACGGATCGTCCCGGCGCGAGCCACGCGCCGCCGGCGTACAAGGAGGCCGTCCGTGCCGCATGTCCTGGTCCTCAACGCGTCGTACGAGCCGCTCGGCGTCGTACCGCTCCGCCGCGCGCTCGTGCTCGTCCTCGAGAACAAGGCAGTCTGCCTCGAGGAGTCCGGCGCCTATCTGCACAGCGCGACCGTCACAGTCCCCGCACCCAGCGTGGTCCGGCTCAAGCGTTTCGTGCGGGTTCCCTACCGGGGGCCCGTTCCTCTGACCCGGCGGGCGCTGTTCGCCCGTGACGGGGGCCGGTGCATGTACTGCGGTGGCGTCGCAACCAGCGTCGACCACGTCATCCCGCGCAGCCGCGGGGGCAAGCACGTCTGGGACAACGTGGTGGCCTCGTGCCGCCGCTGCAACCACGTGAAGGCCGACCGCCACCTGATCGAGCTGGGCTGGCGCCTGCGCCACAAACCGGCCCCGCCCACCGGTCTGGCCTGGCGCATCATCGGCACCGGCCACCGGGACCCCCGCTGGCTGCCCTACCTGCAGCCGTACGGCGCGGACGACGCGATGTCCCGTATCGACGGCATCTCCGCCTGACCCGCCACCGGGCGCGACGGTCCGGCCCCGGGAACCCCCGTTCCCCGGGGCCGGGCGGGTCAGGTGTAGCGGAGTTCCGCCGGGTGGAGGGTGCGGCGGAGGAGGGGCAGGGCCGTGGTGGCGGCCAGCAGGCAGGTCGCGTAGACGGCCGGGGGCACCAGGAGCGACGCCCAGGGCAGTGACCAGTCGCCGCCCTCGGCGAGCGAGGCGTACCCGAAGCCGATCACCGCGCCTCCGGTGCCCGCCAGCAGCACCGCCGGCGCCAGCGGCAGGGCCGTCTCCAGCAGCAGCGCCCGGGCGAGCACCGCGCGCGGCACGCCCGCGGCGGTCTGCGCGGCCAGACCGCGGCGGCGGGTGGCCAGGGACTCCGCGGTGCCGACCGCCAGACCGGACAGGGTGATCGCGAGGGCGACGACCAGGGCGGCGGCTGTCAGGTCGAGGCCCGTGGTGTAGAAGGACCGGCCCTCCGCCAGGTGCTTCCGGGAGTCCAGCACCTCCAGCAGCATCTGCCGCACACCGACGAAGCCGGTCCCCACGACCGTCACCAGCAGCACCGCCGCATGCGTCCGCGCCGCGGCCCAGGGGTCGTCGCGGAGCCGTTCCGCCGCGATCAGCGTGGCGGCCGACCGGGCGCGGGCGGCCAGCAGCCGTCCGGTCAGCCTCGCCGCGCACCCCGAGAGCCAGACCGCCCCCGCGCCGACCGCGACGACCGCGCCCAGCACCAGCAGCGACGGCGGCGGTCCGGGCCGGTACGGCCAGCCCGAGGGGGCGGTGGCGACCGCGACCGGCGTGACCGCCGCCAGCAGCGCGCCCGCCAGGAACAGCAGCCCCGGCCCCCGCCCGGTGCGCGGGCCCGACCGGCGTATCCAGCCGAGCGGTGAGGTCACCACCCGGCGCAGCGCCAGCGCGCCCGCCGCCGCCCCGAGCGCCGGCACGCCGACGGTCACCAGGGCGATCCCGGCCCAGGCGGCGGGGGACGGACGGTCCCACAGCCGGAGCAGGACCGGCACCGAGAGGACGGCGGCGGCCACCGAGCCGAGCAGACAGGCCAGCCCGGTCTCCAGCGCGGCGATCCGCCGCACCTGCCCGGGGGCGGCCCCCGCCAGCCGCAGTCCGGCCAGCCGCCGGTCACGGTGCACGGCGCCGACGCGGGCGCACTGGCCGAGGAAGCCGAGGACCGGCACCAGCAGGAGCACCAGGCTGACGATCACCCCCGTGCGGGTGCCCGGCTGGTTCAGCAGGCCCGCGGCCACGGGGATGTGGAGGCTCCCGCGCAGGGCGGCGAGGGCGGCGGCCGCGGAGGCGAACCCGGCCGCGAGGGCCGCCCCGGCCGCGGTGAGCGCGATCCGCCACCACTCCCGCCGGTCGGAACCGCGGGTCAGCCGCCAGGCCAGGCGCAGATCGGAGCCGAGGGACGTCACGCCGCCACCTCCAGCGGAGCCAGGGCGCCGTCCCGCAGCTGCACTTCCCGGTCGGCGTACGCCGCAACCCGCGCGTCGTGCGTGATCAGCAGCACCGCCGTGCCGGCCTCGCGGGCCGTGTGCACCAGGGCCGTCATCACCTGCTCGCCCGCGAGCGAGTCCAGCGCCCCGGTCGGCTCGTCCGCGAAGACCACCCGGGGCCCGGTGACCAGGGCGCGGGCCAGCGCGGCCCGCTGTGCCTGCCCGCCGCTCAGCTCCCCGGGACGCAGCTCCCCCTGACCGCGCACCCCGAACCGCTCCAGCCACTCCCCGGCGGCCGCGCGCGCCCCGGCCCGGCCGGCGCCTGCCAGCATCAGCGGGAGCGCCACGTTGTCGAGCGCGGTCAGCTCCGGGATCAGCTGGCCGAACTGGAACACCACCCCGAAGTCGGTGCGGCGCAGTTCGCTCAGCCGCCGCTCCGGCAGCTCCTCCAGCCGCTCACCGGCGTACGTCACCGAGCCCTCGTCCGGGCGGACGATGCCGGACAGGCAGTGCAGCAGCGTCGACTTGCCGCTGCCGCTGGAGCCGGTCACCGCCAGGATCTCGCCCGCGCGCAGCTCGACCGAGGCGCCGCGCAGGGCCTCGGTCCTGCCGTGCGCCTTGACCAGCCCGCGGCCCGCGAGCAGCGGCCCCGCCGTGTTGTCCACCATGCTCATGCTGTGTCGACCTCCGCGGTCAGGGTGGTGAGCCGGGCCGCCGTGGTGGTCATCCAACGGAGGTCGGCGTCCAAGTGGTTGAGGGCGAAGTCCGCCGAGAGCACGGTCGCCAGGTCCGCGCCCTTCGCCGACTTCACCGCGGTGAGCTCCCGCATCCGCTCCATGTGGGCGGCGCGCTGGGCGCGCAGATACGCGGCCGGGTCGCCGCCGGACAGGATCGACGCCACGACCTTGGCGAAGATCTCGTTGGCCACGAACGGCGCCGGAGGGGCGATCTCCCCGGCCCAGCGCGCGAGTTCGCGTGCTCCGTCGTCGGTGGCGCGGTACGTCGTGCGTTCCGGGCCGCCGTCCGAGTCGGTGCCCCCGACCTCGGCGAGGCCGTCCCGGACCAGGCGTTGCAGGGTCGTGTAGACCTGCCCGTAGGCGAGGGGACGGGCCTGCGGGAAGCGTTCGTCGTGGCGTCGCTTGAGGTCGTAGCCATGGCTCGGCCCCGAGGCGAGCAGGCCCAGCAGGATGTGACGGGTGCTCATGGCGATCATTATGCACTGCGTACATGTACTGAGTGAATAGTGGGCGCGGAAAAAGCACCGGGAGGATCTCTCCCGGTGCCCGCGGGGGCTCAGTCCGCGACCGCGTACGCCTCCACCGACCACAGCGAGTAGCCGTACCGGGTGGCCCGCTCCTCGCCCTGGACGCGGACGTGGCGCACGCCGGGCTCGTCCATGCGGACGGTCTCCCGGCCGCCGCGGCTGCCCTGCACCGTCGCCGCCGTGCGCCAGGTGCGGCCGTCCGCCGACACCTCCACGCGGTACGCCGACGGGTACGCCTCCTGCCAGTGCAGTGCGACCTTCCCGAGCCGTACCGGGCGCGCCAGTTCGACCTGCCACCAGGCGTCGTCCTCGACCGGGGAGGACCAGCGGGTCCCCGGGTCGCCGTCGTTGGCCGCAGAGGCCGGGAAGTCGGGCGTCTCGTCGGCCGAGGAGCTCGCCCGGCCGGTGCGGGCCAGGTCGGGGCCCCCGGTGCGGGGGACGGCGTGCACCGTCAGCACACGGGTCGCGCCGGCGAAGCCGAACCGGACCTCGTACGGCCCGGCCGGTGTGCCCGGCGCCACGGTCACCTCGACCGGCACCCGCACCGGCGTACCGCGCGGCACGGTCAGCGCCTCCTTCGGCACCCGGACCCCGACCCCCTTCGGCGCCTGCGCCGTCAGCCTGCCGCGCGCCTCGGCGGGGCGCAGCGAGCCGAGGGTGGCGGTCACCCGCAGGGTGCCGCCGATGTCCGCGTCCGCGCGCTCGCCGGGCAGCTCCAGGGAGCCGGTGGCCGTGTCCGCGAACCAGGGCACCAGGTGCCGGACGCCGGAGCCGCCGGTCACCCGGACCGCGTCCACCGGGTCGTCGCCGCCCGGCAGTTCGGTGGCGCCCGTCGCGGACAGCGCGCCGAGGCGGCGCCAGCCCCCGCCGGGGACGCGGACCTCCACGGCCCCCTGGGTGCCGGGCTCGGCGAGCACCGTCACGGCGTCGAGCGTCCGGGCGCGCGGAAACGCGAGCGTGCGGTCGCCGCCGGACCGCGCGGGCGGCTCGTGGTCGATGCCCGCCCAGCCCTCGTACGCCTTCTGCGCCCGGCTCAGGAACGGGTCCAGCACGCCCTTGCCGACCGTCACCCGCGACGACTCCAGCCGCGTCCGCTGCTCACCCAGCCGCCGGTACGCCGTCCAGGCGGCGCCCGCGTCCCCGGCCCGCTGCGCGCGCAGCATGTCCAGGGCCGTGCCGCCCGCCTCGCCGTAGCCGGCCAGCTGCCCGGACCAGGGGGAGACCTCGCCGGCGAGCGGGGTTCCGGACAGCCGCTCCGGCAGGTCGCGCAGGACGGTGAAGGCGGCGCGCAGCCGCTCGGCCGCCCGCGACTCGTCCTTCCCTGCGGTCGCGCGGGCCCGCCAGAACTCGTCCAGCAGCGGACGCAGATACGCCGACTCCGTGCCGCCCAGCACCGAGGACGCCGCGTTCCCGGCGAGCGCGGCCAGCGCCTCCCGGCGTCCGGAGTCGCCGTCCGCGAGGTCGGTGATCGCCGCCCGCCAGGACTCCTCGGGCCGGTAGCCGCGCGGGTTCCAGGCGAAGTCGGCGGCGGTGAACAGCGGGATGCGGGACGCCTCGGGCTGCGCCATCGCGTTCGCGAGCAGCGCGGCCGAACCGGAGGCCACGGCCGGCTCGCGGCCCTGGTAGGGGCCGAGGAAGATCCGGCCGGGGTCGTAGTCGTTCACCGGGTAGTTGTCCATGGTCACCAGCGGGTGCCCGAACACCTCCCGGGCCTGGGCCAGCTGGCCGCCCGTGATGGTGCGGGGCACCACCCCGACCCCGGTCCACGCCACCTCGACGCCGTCGTCCAGCTCCTGCGCCAGGGCGCGCCGGTACGCGGTCGAGCCGTCCTCGTAGAACTCGGTGGGCATCAACGACAGCGCCACCGAATCCGGGTGGCGGTCCGCCAGGTGCCGGGCCACCGCGTTCGCCACGTGCGCCTGGGCGCGGGCCGCCGCCCCGGGCCCGGACCCGAACCGGTCGGCGTCCGCCCCGCAGTGCCACTCGCTGTAGCTGACGTCCTGGAACTGCAGCTGGAAGGCGCGGAAGCCCAGCGCCCACATCGCGTCCAGCTTGCGGGTCAGCGCCCGCAGGTCGTCGTCCGAGGCGAAGCACATCGCCTGCCCCGGCGCCACCGCCCAGCCGAGCGTGACGTGGTTGCCCCGCGCCCGCTCGGCCAGCTCCCGGAACTCCGCCCGCCGTTCGGCCGGGTACGGCTCGCGCCAGCGGGCCTGCCGGTGGAGGTCCTCGCCGGGCGCGTACAGGTACCGGTTCTGCTTGGTGCGGCCCATGAAGTCCAGCTGGGCCAGCCGCTGCTCGTGGGTCCACGGGGCCCCGTAGAAGCCCTCCGTGATGCCGCGCACGGCGGTGCCGGGCCAGTCGCGCACCACGGCCGCGGTGAACGCGCCGCCGTCCGTGCCGCGGAGCTGGCGCAGCGTCTGCACCGCGTGGAACAGCCCGTCCCCGTCCGCCCCGGTGAGCGACACGGCGCCCTCGCCGACGGTCAGCGTGTAACCGCCGGCCGGAAGGGCGTGCCGGGGGTCGCCCGAGTCGCGTTCCACCTCCACGCGCACCACGAGCGCCCCGTCGGGCACCGGTGCGCCGGGGGCGGTGAACCGGCGCGCGCCCGTCTCCCGCAGCAGCGCCCGGAGCGCGTCCAGGGCGTACGGATCGGCCGTCGCGTCCGCGATCAGGGCGACCTCCCCGGTCACCGCGACCGGGGCGCCGTTCGCGCGCAGCGAGTGCGGGCGCGGCCAGACGGCCGGCTCCGACGCCTCGACCGGGTCGGCGGCGGGAGCCCTGCTCGTTCCGGGCGCGGGCGGCGCGGCCACGGCGACGGGCGTCACACCCAGGGTTCCGGCGAGGACGGCGAGGGCGAGAGCGGCCCTCCTGGCGTTCGCCGTCCTCCCACGCCGCAGCTGCACGGGGCCCTCCTGATGTGCTCGACGGGCCCACCCGGCCCGACGGCCGACGTGGCCGTATCCATTCCGTTACCAAGGAACCCCGAGCCCACCACCTTCGTGGTGAACGTGTCAATGAGAGTGGCCGTTGTGGCGTATATGTCCCACCGTGGAAGGAGGGGGCCATAAGAGAATGTGAGCAGGAGCACGTTGTGCGGCCTGGTACGTCTGGCCCCGCGCCCACGGGGTAGGGCTGCGGGATGACCCGCACGCCGTGCTCATCAGCTCATTGAGGAGACCACCTGTGGCTGCACCGGCATACGTTCCGTCCCCCGCCCTGTCCAAACCCTGGGCGGAGCCGTCCGCCCAGTCCGAGGAGCCCCACTTCTGCGTCTTCAGCGCGGAAGGCGCCTGCGCCGAGGTCCCGCTGACCAGCGAACCCCCGATGCCCGACGCCGAGGAACCCCTCACCAGCGAGCCGCCGCTCGCCGACGCCATCCCCCTGACCAGCGAGTCCGACGCCTTCCTCGACTCCTCGGACTCCAGCGGACTCGACTCCTTCCCGGCCCAGTACCGCCCGGAGCCCTAGGGTGACCGCGCCGCGGCCGGCCGAGCCGCCGTCCGAGGACCTGTCCCGGCTCGCCGCCCTGCACGGCGTCGCCACCTCCTACCGCCCCTCCCCGGACCGCACGGTCGCGGCCTCGGCCACCGCCGTCACCCTCGCGCTGGCCGCCCTCGGCGTGGACACCGCGACCCCGGAGGCCGTCCGCGCCGCCCGCGCCGCCCGCGAACGCGAACTCGGCGAGCGTCTGCTGCCCCCCACCCTGGTCGGCTGGGACACCCGCACCCCCGCCGCCCTGGCCGCGCTCCCCGAGGGCACCCGGCTGCACGTGCGCACCGAGCAGGGCGAGACCCTCACGTCCGCCGCGCACCTCCCGCCCGGCGTGCACGAGGTCACCGCCACCGCCCCCGGCGGCCGCACCGCCCGCTCCCACCTGATCGTCGCCCCGGCCGGGCTGCCCGCGCCCCCGGGCCGCTCCCACGGGCTTCTCGTCCAGCTCTACTCCCTGCTCTCCCGCCGCTCCTGGGGCATGGGCGACCTCGGCGACCTCGGCGAACTCGCCGCCTGGGCCGGACGCACCCTCGGCGCCGGATTCGTGCAGGTCAACCCGCTCCACGCGGCCGTCCCCGGCGCCCCCAGCGACCCCTCCCCGTACCGTCCGTCCTCCCGCCGCTTCCCCGACCCGGTCCACCTGCGGATCGAGGACGTCCCCGAATTCGCGTACGCCGTCGAGGGCGCCTCGGGGCAGGCCGGGGGCGGCGACCGCGTGCGCGCCCTCCTGGAGCGGGCGGCACGGCTGCGCGAGGCGGTGCTGGACGAGGGCGCGCTGATCGACCGGGACGCCGTGTGGGAGGCCAAACGGGAGGCGCTGGAACTCGTGCACGAGGTCCCGCTCGGGCCCGGCCGCCGCGCCGCCTACGAGGACTTCCGCGCCACCCAGGGCCAGGCTCTGGAGGACCACGCCACCTGGTGCGC
This sequence comes from Streptomyces fungicidicus, assembly GCF_003665435.1. Lineage (NCBI taxonomy): Bacteria > Bacillati > Actinomycetota > Actinomycetes > Kitasatosporales > Streptomycetaceae > Streptomyces > Streptomyces fungicidicus. The sequence goes on along the minus strand of NZ_CP023407.1, from coordinate 2,701,890 downwards.
GCTCGCCGAGGTCCACGGGTCCGACTGGCACCGGTGGCCCGCGGGGCTGCGCGACCCGCGCTCCCCCGAGACCGCACGCGCCCGGCACGAACTGGCCGGGCGCGTCGCGTTCCACTCCCGCCTGGTCTGGCTCACCGACGCCCAGCTCACCGCCGCCCAGCGGGCCGCCCGCGAGGCGGGGATGCCGGTCGGGATCGTCCACGACCTCGCCGTAGGGGTCCACCCCGGCGGCGCGGACGCCTGGGCGCAGCAGGAGCACTTCGCGGCCGGCATGTCCGTCGGCGCGCCCCCGGACGCCTTCAACGCGCGCGGCCAGGACTGGGGGCTGCCGCCCTGGCGCCCCGACCGGCTCGCCGACTCCGGTTACGCCCCCTTCCGGGCCCTGCTCCGCGCCCTCTTCCGGTACGCGGGCGCGCTGCGCGTCGACCACGTGATGGGACTGTTCCGGCTCTGGTGGGTGCCCGAGGGCCACCCGCCCACGGAGGGCACGTACGTCCGCTACGACGCCGAGGCGATGCTCGCCGTCCTCGTCCTGGAGGCGTCCCGCGCCGGGGCGATGGTGATCGGCGAGGACCTGGGGACCGTCGAGCCCGGGGTGCGGGAGGCGCTGCGGGAGCGGGGCGTGTACGGGACGTCGGTGCTGTGGTTCGAGCGGGACTGGGAGGGCGACCGCCGCCCGCTGCCGCCGGACGGCTGGCGCGCGGACTGCCTGGCGACGGCGACCACCCACGACCTGCCGCCCACGGCCGCGCGCCTCAGCGGGGAGCACGTGGCGCTCCGGGACAGCCTGGGCCTGCTCACCCGGCCCCTGGCGGAGGAGCGGGCGGAGGCGGAGGCCGACACGGCGGAGTGGCGGGAGCTGTTCGCGCGGCTGGGCCTGACGGGTGCGGACGCCTCAGAGGAGGCGGAGATCCAGGCCGTCTACGGCTGTCTGCTGCGCACACCCGCCCGCATGATCGGCGTCTGGCTCCCCGACGGGGTGGGCGACCGCCGTCCGCAGAACCTGCCGGGCACCTGGGACCAGTACCCGAACTGGCGCCTCCCCATCGCCGACACGAACGGCCGCCCGGTGACACTGGAGGAACTGACGGCGTCCCCGAGGCTCCGGGCCCTGATCGACGTGCTGAGGCAGTGAGACGCCGGGCCGCGCATCCGCCCCCGGCCCGCCCGGGTGCCGCTTAGGGCACCCCGAACGCGCGCACCCCGACCGCGTTGGATAGCTTGGTCACCGTGGACAAGAAGAACGCCCTGCGCGCCGGCGCCCTGGCAGCCGGTACGACGCTGATGATGCTGCTCATGTCGTCCCCCGCGCTCGCGCTCACCCGCGACGACGGTGACGACCCCGGCACGGGCCTGAGCGTCATCGAGACGCTGGGCCTCTACGTCCTGCTTCCGATCGCGCTGTTCGTGGCCATCGCCGGCCTGGTGATGATCGGCGACAAGACGCACAAGAAGAAGGACACGACCAGCTCCAACATCACCACCAAGGCCGAGGCCAAGGCCTGACCCCGGAGCTCACCGTCTTCCGAGGGCGCCACCCGCCGTACGCGGGCCGGCGCCCTCGCGGCTTTCCGCCGCCGCGCTACCTCTCGGTCGCCGAGAGCAGTTCCCGCAGCAGGCCGGCCAGCAGCACCGCCCGTTCCCCGTCCAGGGCGGACAGCGCCTCGGACTGGGCGGCGAGCCCCGCGCCGACCGCCTCGTCGATCAGCCGCAGCCCCTCCGCGGTGAGCGTGACCTGCAGTCCGCGGCGGTCGTGCGGGTCGGGGGAGCGGCGGAGCAGTCCCGCGCGCTCCAGTTTGTCCAGGCGGCCGGTCATCCCGCCGGTGGTCAGCATCAGCGTCGCCGAGAGCTGGCGGGGGGAGAGGGTGTAGGGCTCCCCGGAGCGGCGCAGGGTGGCGAGGACGTCGAACTCCCCGCGCGAGATCCCGTACCGGGCGTACGCCTTCTCCATCCGGTCGCCCATGGCGCGCGCGAGCCGGAAGACGCGCCCGAAGACCTCCATCCCCGCGGTGTCGAGATCGGGCCTCACCCGCGCCCACTGCTCGATGATCGCGTCGACGGGGTCCCCGGTGCGCTGCTCTGCGGTCATGGGCAGGAGTATCCGCCGGAAATGGGTCACCCGCAAGAAAGTGGCTTGACGGAAAGTTGCTTAGGGCTAAGCTACTTGTCATTGACCTACTTCCTGTGAGAGGTGCGCCCGTCATGGCCGCGAACCGTGCCACCGTCATCGCGCTCACCGCACTCGCCCCCGTCTCCTGGGGCACCACCTACGCCGTGACCACGGAGTTCCTCCCGCCGGACCGTCCGCTCTTCACCGGCCTGGTGCGCGCCCTGCCCGCCGGCCTGCTGCTCCTCGCGCTGGCCCGGGTGCTGCCGCGCGGCGTCTGGTGGGGGAAGGCGACGGTGCTCGGCGCGCTCAACATCGGCGCCTTCTTCCCGCTGCTGTTCCTCTCCGCGTACCGGCTGCCCGGCGGTATGGCGGCGGTGGTCGGCTCGGTCGGGCCGCTGTGCGTGGTCGGCCTCTCGGCGCTGCTGCTGGGGCAGCGGCCGACGGCACGGAACGTGGTCACCGGGGCCGTGGCCGCGTGCGGCGTCAGCCTGGTGGTCCTGAAGGCGGCGGGGGCGCTGGACCCGCTGGGCGTCTCGGCGGCCCTCGCCTCCACCGCCGCGATGTCCGCCGGGACCGTGCTCACCAAGCGGTGGGGCCGCCCGGAGGGCGTCGGCCCCCTCGCCCTGACCGGCTGGCAGCTGACGGCGGGCGGGCTGCTGATCGCGCCCGTCGCCCTCCTCGTCGAGGGCGCGCCGCCCGCGGTGGACGCGCCGGCGCTGGGCGGCTACCTGTACCTGGCCGTGGCCAACACGGCGGTCGCCTACTGGCTCTGGTTCCGGGGGATCGGCCGCCTCACCGCCACCCAGGTCACCTTCCTCGGCCCGCTCTCCCCGCTCACTGCGGCGGTGGTCGGCTGGGCGGCCCTCGGTGAGACCCTGGCCCCGCTGCAACTGGCGGGCATGGCCCTGGCGTTCGGGGCGACGGTGGCGGGGCAGGCCGCTCACCGTCCCCGCGCGGGCGTCGCGGCGCCCGCGTCCGCCGTCGCGCGGGGCCCGGCCGTCCCGCCTCAGCCGCGGTCGAGGGACCGTTCGATGAGCGCGACGGTGGCGCGGGGGTCGTCGACCTCGATGACCAGACGGTCGTAGGTCTCGGCGTCGGCGAGTTCGACGACGACCGCCTTGTCCGGGTTCTTCACGTCCCAGAAGAGGCGCTCCCCGTCCCGCCGGAAGCGGCCGGCGGTGATGACGCCGGGGAAGTGGGTGCCGGCGACCCGTATGCCCTTCGGCTCGCGCGCCATCCCGGGGTCGTGGGTGGCGCCGCGGACGTGGGCGAGGGGGATCTCCAGACGGCTCTTGAGCGTCCACAGCTTGTCGAGGCCCTGGAACTCGACGTTCAGCAGGCCGCGTTCGCGGTCGACGGAGATCAGGGCCATGGTCAGTGCTCCTTGGGAGTGGTCGGCGGGCCGGCCCGCAGTCGCAGGCGGGCGCCGAGGACGGTGGAGGCGAGCCGCGGTGCGGCGTCGCCGTGGGAGGGGCGCAGGGCGTCCTCCAGTGCGGTGATGCCCTCCGCGACCAGCGCGGCGACCTCCGGATCGAGGGGTGCGCGTTCGGCGGCGGCGAGCAGGAGCAGCCCGGCGGCCGGTCCGTTGTCGTACGAGGCGATGGCCGCCGTCAGGGCCTGCTCGGGGTCGGTGAGGGTGGCGATGGCGGCGGTGCTCGGACGGATCTCGTGGTCGAGGTGGCTGCGCAGGGCGGTCAGGTGCAGGCTCCGCTTGGAGCCGAACACCTTGTAGAGGCTGCCCCGGTGGACGCCGGTGGCGGTGACCAGGTCGTCCACGGAGGTGCCCTCGTAGCCGTGGGTGGCGAAGAGGGCGGCCGCCGCGTCGATCGCCTGGTGGGTGTCGAAGGCGCGTGGTCGTCCCATGGGTGTGACCCTACGGCATTAAAGAACGATCGGTCAAGAACGACCGTTCTTCAATCCGGGGCGCGCACGGCGAAGGGGCGCCCGGCGCAAGCGCCGGACGCCCCTCGGGTGCGGGATCCGCTAGGACGCCGCCGCGTCCGCCGCCTGGGCGCGCAGGGCGCGCTCCACGCCCGCGCGGGACTCCGAGACCAGGCGGCGCAGGGCCGCGTTGGGCTCGGCGCCGGTCAGCCAGGCGTCCGTCTTGTCCAGAGTCTCGCCGGTGACCTGGACACCCGGGTAGAGGCCGATCGCGATCTGCTGGGCGATCTCGTGCGAGCGGGACGCCCAGACGTCCGCCAGCACCTCGAAGTACCGGTCCGTGTACGGCGCCAGCAGCTCGCGCTGGTCGGTCTGGACGAAGCCGGCGATGACCGCCTCCTGGACGGCGTTCGGCAGCTTGTCGGACTCGACGACCGACTCCCACGCCTCCGCCTTGGCCTCCGGGGTCGGGCGGGCCGCACGGGCGGTCGCGGCGTGCCGCTCGCCGGCCGCCGTCCGGTCCCGCTCGTACTCGCCGGCGATCTCCGCCTCGTCGAACCGGCCCACCGCCGCCAGCCGCTGCACGAACGACCAGCGCAGCTCCGTGTCGACGGCCAGCCCCTCGACGGTCTGCGTGCCGGCCAGCAGCCCCTCGAGCAGGTCCAGCTGCTCCGGCGTACGGGCCGTCGCCGCGAACGCCCGCGCCCACGCCAGCTGGTGGTCGCTCGCCGGCCGGGCGGACCGCAGGTGCGCCAGCGTGGCGTCGGTCCAGCGGGCCAGCAGGGTCTCGCGGGCGGCCGGGTCGGCGTACAGGTCGACCGCCAGCTTCACCTGACGGTGCAGCGACTGCACGACACCGATGTCGGACTCCTTGCCGATGCCCGACAGCACCAGCGACAGGTAGTCGCGGGCGGCGAGCTCCGCGTCCCGGGTCATGTCCCAGGCGGAGGCCCAGCACAGGGCGCGCGGCAGGGACTCCGCGAAGTCACCGAGGTGCTCGGTGACGAACGCGAGCGACTGCTCGTCCAGGCGGACCTTGGCGTAGGACAGGTCGTCGTCGTTGAGCAGGACGACCGCCGGGCGGGCCTTGCCGACCAGCTGCGGCACGGCCGTCAGCTCGCCGTCGACGTCCAGCTCGACGCGCTCGCCGCGCACCAGCTTGCCGTCGGCGCCCAGGTCGTAGGCGCCGACCGCGATGCGGTGCGGGCGGAGCGTCGGCTCGCCCTTCGCGCCCGCCGGGAGCGCCGGGGCCTCCTGGCGGATGGCGAAGGAGGTGATCACCCCGTCCGCGTCCGTCTCGATCTCCGGGCGCAGCACATTGATGCCGGCCGTCTCCAGCCACTGCTTCGACCACGCCCTGAGGTCACGGCCTGAGGTCTCCTCCAGCGCGCCCAGCAGGTCGGACAGGCGCGTGTTGCCGTACGCGTGGCGCTTGAAGTACGCCTGCACGCCCCGGAAGAACTCGTCCTCGCCGACGTACGCGACGAGCTGCTTCAGCACGGACGCGCCCTTGGCGTACGTGATGCCGTCGAAGTTGACGAGCACGTCGTCCAGGTCGCGGATGTCCGCCATGATCGGGTGCGTGGACGGCAGCTGGTCCTGGCGGTAGGCCCAGGTCTTCATGGAGTTCGCGAACGTCGTCCACGAGTGCGGCCAGCGCGATCCGGGCGCCGCGGCCTGGCAGGCGATGGAGGTGTAGGTGGCGAACGACTCGTTCAACCACAGGTCGTTCCACCACTCCATGGTGACCAGGTCGCCGAACCACATGTGGGCCAGCTCGTGCAGGATGGTCTCCGCGCGCACCTCGTACGCCGCGTCCGTCACCTTCGACCGGAAGACGTACTGGTCGCGGATGGTCACCGCGCCCGCGTTCTCCATCGCGCCCGCGTTGAACTCCGGCACGAACAGCTGGTCGTACTTGGCGAAGGGGTACGCGTAGTCGAACTTCTCCTGGAACCAGTCGAAGCCCTGCCGGGTGACCTCGAAGATCGCGTCCGAGTCGAGGAACTCGGCCAGCGAGGGACGGCAGTAGATGCCGAGCGGGACGGACTGGCCGTCCTTCTCGTAGACGCTGTGCACGGAGTGGTACGGGCCGACGATCAGCGCCGTGATGTACGACGAGATGCGCGGGGTCGGCTCGAACGTCCAGACGTTGTCCGCCGGTTCGGGCGTCGGCGAGTTGGAGACGACCGTCCAGCCCTCGGGCGCCTTCACGGTGAACTGGAACGTCGCCTTGAGGTCGGGCTGCTCGAAGCTCGCGAACACCCGGCGGGCGTCGGGCACCTCGAACTGGGTGTACAGGTACGCCTGGTCGTCGACCGGGTCGACGAACCGGTGCAGACCCTCACCGGTGTTGGTGTACGCGCAGTCGGCGCTCACCCGGAGGATGTTGCGGCCCTTCAGCAGGCCGGGCAGGGCGATACGGGAGTCCGCGAAGACCTCGGCGGGGTCGAGGGAGTCCCCGTTGAGGGTCACCTCGTGCACGGCGGGGGCCACCAGGTCGATGAAGGACTCCGCGCCGTCACCGTCCTCGGCGACGTCGAAGCGCACCGTGGTCACGGACCGGTAGGTGCCTCCCCCACTCTCGGCTTCGCTCGAGCGGGAGGTGCCCCCACCCTGCGCGCCGGAGAGGTCGAGATCGATCTCGTACGAGTCAACGGTCAGCAGCTTCGCCCGCTGCCGCGCCTCTTCGCGAGTCAGGTTTGTGCCAGGCACGCGGTCATCTCCTCGTTATGTGTGGGTTGCGTCATCCTTCCACGCGACGACCCGATCCGGCGTCGACGGAGCCGGACCATGGGGATACCCCTGTGTCCGCCGCCGGGAGAGGGGCCGGCTCGACGTCCGGATTCCGCCGGTGGGGCGGCGCGCCGGGAGGCAGCCTGGGGGACATGACGACCCGCACCGCACGTCCCGTACCCCCCTCGGTGGTCAGGGAACTCCTGGTCACCGACGACGCCGGCCGCCCGGCCGTCCCGCACACCGACGACGAGGGCGGCGCCCCGCTCCGCTGCTGCCTGCGCCGCAGCCGGCCCGGCGAGCGCGTCGCCCTCGTCTCCTACGCGCCGCTGCGCCGCTGGGCGGCCGGGACGGGTACGGACCCCGGCGCGTACGACGAGCAGGGCCCCGTCTTCCTGCACGCCGGGGAGTGCGCGGGCCCGCAGGGCACGGACCTGCCCTTCACCCACGCCCACCGCGTCCTGCGCCGCTACTCCGCCGACGGCCGCATCCTGGGCGGCCGCCTTGTCGGGGCGCCGGAGGACTTCGCGCCCGCCCTCACCGAGGCCTTCGCCGACCCCGCGACGGCACTGGTGCACGTACGGGCCGTGGAGTACGGCTGCTTCCTCTACGAGGTGCGCCGGGCCGGCCCGGACGACACGTCTCAGCCGTGAGTGACGCGGATCTTCGACCGGCCGCGCGGGAGCTCCCCCCCAGTCGTCCACGAAACGGGCGGCGAGGCCGTGCCGGGCGGGCACGCGCGCTGTTCTGCCAGCGGCAGAACAGCGGCCGGGCCGGGCTCGGCGATCACTACGGTCCTGTCTCATGACGGCGATTACGACGCGTACGGTCGAGTACCCGGCGGACGGTTTGACGATGATCGGGCACCTCGCGCTCCCGGCCGGTACCGACCGCCGGCCCGCGGTGTTGCTCGGACCGGAGGGCATGGGGCTCAGCGACGTCGAACGCCGCCGGGCCGATGATCTCGCCGAACTGGGATACGTAGCGCTGGCCATCGACCTTCACGGCGGGCGCTACTTGGGCGACCCCGAGGAAATGCTGGCCCGTTGCCTGCCACTGCTCGCTGATCCCGACCGGATGCGGGGCATCGGCCATGCGGCGCTCGACGTGTTGCGCACCGAACCGCGGACCGACCCCGACCGGATCGCCGCCATCGGCTACGGCACCGGGGGTGCCATCGCGCTGGAACTCGGGCGCGACGGCGTCAACCTGCGCGCGATCGGGACAGTCAACGCGACTACCACGGGCCGACCGGGCGAGGCGGCGCGCATTCGCTGCCCGGTGTGGGCCGGGGTCGGATCGGAAGACCCGATCATGCCGCCCGCGCAACGGAACGCGTTCACCGCCGAGATGCAGGCCGCGGGCGTCGACTGGCGCCTCACGGTCTACGGCGGCGCCTTACACGCCTTCCACCACCCGCCGGTCGACCACCCCACAGTCCCCGGCGTCGGCTACCACCCACAGCACGCGCAGCGAGCCTGGCGCGACGTCGTCGACCTGCTCACCGAGTGCCTGCCCGTGACGGACGGGCTGAGGGCATGACCCAGGCAAACAGCCTGGCGCCAGGCCTGTTCCGCGTCGTGCACCGACAGTCCCCTCCCTGAGCCGGCACGCGGAAGGCGGGCGCGCCCCGTGAGGAGCACGCCCGCCTTCCGTACGGCGTCGGGGGCGGTCAGCCGCGCAGCTCGGCCGCCACCAGCTCCGCGATCTGCACGGCGTTCAGCGCCGCGCCCTTGCGGAGGTTGTCGTTGGAGACGAACAGCGCGAGGCCGTTCTCCACCGTCTCGTCGGGGCGGATGCGGCCGACGTACGACGGGTCCTGGCCGGCGGCCTGCAGCGGGGTCGGGATGTCGGTGAGGACGACACCGGGGGCTTCCGCCAGCAGCTCCGTCGCGCGCTCGACGCTGATCGGGCGGGCGAAACGGGCGTTGACCTGCAGGGAGTGCCCGGAGAAGACCGGGACGCGGACACAGGTGCCGGAGACCTTGAGCTCCGGGATCTCCAGGATCTTCCGGGACTCGTTGCGCAGCTTCTGCTCCTCGTCGGTCTCGTTCAGACCGTCGTCGACGAGGTTGCCGGCGAGGGGCAGCACGTTGAAGGCGATGGGGCGCTGGTAGACGGCGGGCTCGGGGAAGTCGGCCGCCGAGCCGTCGTGGGTCAGCTTGTCGGCCTCGTCGATCACCTTCTGCGCCTGGCCGTGCAGCTCCGCCACGCCAGCGACGCCGGAGCCGGACACCGCCTGGTAGGTGGCGACGACCAGCGCCTCGAGGCCCGCCTCCGCGTGCAGCGGACGCAGCACCGGCATCGCGGCCATCGTGGTGCAGTTCGGGTTGGCGATGATGCCCTTGGGGCGGTTCGCGATCGCGTGCGGGTTGACCTCGGAGACGACGAGGGGGACCTCGGGGTCCTTGCGCCAGGCGGAGGAGTTGTCGATCACGACCGCGCCCTGCGAGGCGACCTTCTCGGCCAGCGCCTTCGAGGTCGCGCCGCCCGCGGAGAACAGCACGATGTCGAGGCCGGTGTAGTCGGCGGTGGACGCGTCCTCCACCGTCACGCCGTCCAGCTCCGTGCCGGCCGAGCGGGCCGAGGCGAACAGGCGCAGCTCGGTGACGGGGAAGTTCCGCTCCTTGAGGATCCTGCGCATGACCGTGCCCACCTGACCGGTGGCTCCGACGATTCCGACCCTCACGGCGACTCCCTCTGTCCTGATTCGTATCCGTATGCCTGGCCGAGGCTCTTCCATCATGCGGCCGACCACGGCCCGCCTGTCCAATTCTTTGCGGAGACTGCCCGCCAAGTGGGACGCCCCGGCAGCGACCACCGGTTGCGGACCTTCGGCCGTCACCCCTCTGAACTGCAGAAATTCAGCCTTCGGGGGTCGTGGACCGCAAGGTCCCCTGCCCTGTCCGGTACCGGCCACACGGAGGTGTGACGTACGCCTCGGCAGGCCGCGGAGAACCCGGCCGAACGTTCCGGGCGGGAGCGGCGTCGTAGGAGAAACAGCGTGAGGGGGTGGGCAGTGCTGCGCGGAAGGATCCGGCGCGGCCGGGGGCCGTCGTCCGTCGCCACGGACGACGACCCGCTGGACGCGGCGCAGGAACGCCGGGTGCGGGCGGTGCTCGCACTGGGCGGGGTCCCGCAGGGGGACCTGCCGGACGGGGTGCAGCAGGTCCGTCTGCGGCTGCTGGAGCGCGCCGCGAGCGGGCGGGAGGCGCCGCGGGACGTCTCGGCGTGGGCGGCGGTGGTCGCCTCCAACCTCGCCATGGACTGGCACCGGGCCAAACGCCGCCAGGAGCGGCTGGGGGAGCGCCTCGCGTCGCTGCGCCCGGCGGAGGCGCCCTCCGGCGAGGAGAACAGCCTGCTCTCCCTCGCCGTCGCCCGCGGGCTCGACGAGCTGCCCGACGCGCAGCGCCAGGTCGTCGTGCTGCGCTTCTACGCCGACCTGCCGGTGCGGTCCATAGCCGAGCAGCTCGGCGTCCCGGAGGGCACGGTCAAGAGCAGGCTGCACACGGCGGTGCGCGCCCTGCGCGCCCGCCTGCACGAGGACGAGGTGGTGTGACATGACCGCCCACGAGGAACACCGGGACCCGTCCCACGAGGACGCCGAGTACGACGGCATGGACGCGCTGATGGCCGCCATCCTCGACGAGCCGCTGCCCGCGGGGGCAGCACAGGACCCGGCGCTCACGGCCGCGCACCGGGCGGCGGTCGCCGACATCGGCGTCCTGCGGGAGCGCCTGGCACTGATCGGGGACGCGCTCGCGGGCCCCGCCCCGGCCTCCGGCACCCCGGATGCCGCGACCGCGGACCTTCCCGCCCCGAAACCGACCGACACGGAAGCCCCCGGCACACCGGCCGCTCACAGGGCACCGGCCGCCACGGAAGACTCCGGCGCGCCTGTCGGGCGCGGGGAGGCGGCCGGTCGGGAAAGGAGCGGTGAGCCGTCCGGGCGCGGGGAGTCGGACGACGGGGGAGTGGCCGGTGTGCGGCCGGGGCGAGACGGGGACGGGCGGTCGGGCGGTGGGTCGCGGCCGCAGGACGGGGCGCGCTCCGGGGGCGGGGCGGGGTCCCGGCAGGGGGCGGGGTTCGGGGGCTCGGCGGCCGCCCGGTCGGGGGTGAGGGGGCCCGGTGGGGGCGGGCCTCCCGGAACGGGCGGCGGCTCCCGCGGGCCGCACCGCCGCCGGCGTCCCCTGAGGGTGGCCCTCGGGGCGCTCGCCGCCGCTGCCGCCGCCACCGTCGTCGTCGGCATGGGCTGGCTGGTGGCGCAGCCGGGGGGCGGACTGTCCGGCTCGGCGGAGGACAGCGCAGCCGCGCAGTCGGACGCCAAGGAGGCCGCCGGCGTCGCCTTCGGCAGCCCCCGCTACCTCGCCTGCGCCCGTCTCGTCGCCGAGGGCACGGTGCTGGCCGTGGAACCGGCGCCGGGCGCCGGGGCGGAACGGGTCACCCTGGCCGTGAGCCGCTACCACAAGGGCGGGGGAGGCGACGAGGTCACCTTCCTCCGGGACCCCGCCGCAGGCGATCCCCCGCTGCACGACGGGGACCGGGTGCTGATCGGCATGCCCGTGGACGGCGTCCACCCGGACGCCGTGGTCGTCGGGGAGGCGGACATCGCCGCCGAGCGGGCGCGGATCATCGCCTCGCTCCCCGAGTCGCGCACCCTGAGCTGCGGCTGAGCACGACGAAGGGGCGGGCGCCCGTCACGGACGCCCGCCCCCTCACTCGTCGGTGAACCCGTTACGGGACGACCTTCTCGATCGCCACGTTGCCGAGGCCCGCGACCGTGCCGCGCGTGTTCACCAGCTGCACGCGCCCGAAGAAGGCGCGTCCCTCGGGAGCCGCCGCCGCGACGGTGACGTCGCCGGAGACGGTGGCCGAGTCGCCCGTGCCCAGCTTCACCGGGGCGGAGCCGTCGACGGTGACGGAACCGAGCGTGGCGGAGAAGAACACGTCCCGGTAGTCGTAGTCCGTCGAACCGGCCGGGACGGAGTAGCCCACGACCTCGATGGTGTAGGTGCCCGCCGCCGGGGAGGCGACGGAGACCGACTCCTCCGAGTCGCCGTCCGCGGACTGGGCGACCCGGGTGCCCTTCTCGTCGTAGACCGCCAGGTCCAGGTCGGCGGCGGTGTCGGAGACGTTGCCGATGGCCACGTCGAGCGACGCGGCGCCCGCGGGCACCTCGACCGTCGTCTCGTGCGTCTCACCCGTCCGGATGGCCGGACGCTCGGTCCTGGACGAGCCGAGCGGGCCGCCCACCAGCTTGCCCTCCAGGCCGGCGAGCTCGTTCGTCACCTTCCAGGTGGCGGTGGCCGGCGTGCCGATCTTCGCCTCGGGCACCGTCACGGTCTCCGGGTCGAAGTTCGCGGCGAGCACGGCGACGTCCAGCTTGTACGGGTTGTCGAGCAGCGGCGACGTACGGCGCGACTCGACCTCGATCTCCCAGACGCCCGGCTGCGGGTCCGCGTAGGAGCGCACGTCGGGGCGGCAGGTGTTGGCCGGGTTGTTGTAGTTCGGGTAGCAGTTGACCGTCGACGTCGGGTCGGCCGGGACGCCGTACGGGTGGATGGCGATGAACCGGGTCTGGCTCGTGGCCTTCAGCCCGCTCATCGCGATCTCCAGCGTCTTCGCGCCCTCGGGCACGGTGACGAAGTAGGAGGTGGTGCTGTTGCGCTGGGCGGTGCCGGAGGCGGAGTAGGTGTACTTCAGCGGCGCCGAGACGACCACGGTGGTCAGGATCTGCTGGTCGACGCCCTCGGTGCGCGGGTCGTCGACCTCGAGGATCGCGCTCTTGATGCCGGCCGAGCCGGGCGCGGCCTGGACCTTGACGGTCACCGGCTTGTTCAGCGGCAGCACGACGTCGTCGTCGCCGACGACGCGGAAGGTGCGGCCCGCGTTGTTCTCCAGGTCCAGCTTGTGCCGGAGCGCGCGGTCGGGACCGGACGTACGGGTGATCGTGATGTCGTACGTCTTCTTCTGCCCGGCCTTGAGGCCGCCCTCACGGTCGTACAGTCCGGTGCCCTGGCCCGGGGTCTTGAGGAACTGGTCGATCGCGGTGTCGACCGGCGCCTTCACCGTGTACTGGTGCGCGGTGGCGCCGTCGCGGATGGCGTCCCAGGCCTCCACGACGTCGATGAGGCCGGAGCCCTCCTCGTAGGCCTGCACACCGCTGATGTGGCCGGCGGTGGAGGTGAGGGCGGTGCGCAGCTTCGCCGGGGTGAGGTCGATCCGCTTCTGCTTCGCCGCGGACAGCAGCAGCGCGGAGGCGCCGGCGGCCTGCGGGGACGCCATCGAGGTGCCCTGGAGCATGCCGTAGCCGGCCGGGAGGTCGTAGCCGGCCTCGGCGACCGGGGCGCCCGGCATCCAGGTCTGGATGGTGTTGATCGCCGCGCCGGGCGCGGTCAGCGTCGGCGTGAAGCCGCCGTCCTCACGCGGACCGCGCGAGGAGAACGGCATCATGGCGTACTTCTTCTCCACCACGGAGCCGTAGTTGGCGGCCCAGGTGTCGCGGGAGACGGACGCGCCGACCGAGATGACCTTGTCGGCCAGGGCGGGGTCGCCGATGGTGTTGGCGCCGGGGCCGGAGTTGCCCGCGGAGATCACCAGCTGGACGCCGTAGGTGTCGATCAGGCGGGTGTACAGCTCGGCGCGGGCGTTGTTGCCGTCGTTCAGCGCCGGCAGGCCGCCGATGGACATGTTGACGATGTCGACGCCGCGCTCGGTGACGAGGTCGATCATGCCCTCGGTGAGCGCCACGTTGGTGCAGCCGCCGGACCAGGTGCAGGCGCGCGACGAGACGATCTTCGCACCGGGGGCGGCGCCGGACATCTTCCCGCCGAACAGGCCGTTGGCGGCGGTGATGCCGGCGACGTGCGTGCCGTGCTCGGACTCGATGACGCCGACGTTGACGAAGTCGGCCGTCTTGCCGACCCAGTCGCCGCCGTAGGGGTCCATCGGGACGTCCTTGCGGATCTCCACGACGAACGGCTGGCGCTCGACGACATCGGTCTTCGGGTCGTCGGTGCCGAAGTACCCGACCTGGAAACCGTCCTTGTACGGCTTCATGGGGGTGTCGTCGGTGAAGTCCTGGTTGTTGTTCAGGTCGACGCGGACCGTGCCGGCGGCGGCGTCGTAGAGCATGCCCCAGGAGTCGGTGGTGTCGCCGTCGCGGTTGGCGTCACCGGCCGCGTCGCCCCCGACGGTGTACGACTCCAGGAAGGTGCTGACCTGGTACGAACCCGCCGGGGCGGTCCAGGTCCTGCCGTTGTAGCCGAAGGTCGGGCCGGAGACCGAGGAGACCATCGGACGCCAGGTCCGGTCGCTGTCCAGGATCGGGTCGGTCGCCGTCACCCAGTCGACGATTTTGCGCTCGCCGGTGGTGGTCTTCTGCAGCGCCGGGTGGCCGAGGTCCACACCGGAGTCGAGGATGCCGATGGTGACGCCGCGGCCGTCCGCCTTCGGGTTGTCCTCGACGAACTCGACGGCGCCGGTCTCGAAGGACGGGTTGTACGGGTTCTTCGCGGGCGTCCGCTTCCCCGGCGCGGGGTAGCTGGCGTCGCCCTTGCTCCCGGCCTTCTTCGTGGTGTCCGCGCCGGGCGTCGGGTCGTCCAGCGGGATCTCCTCGCGCAGGTCGACGCCGTGCACGGAGGAGAGCTTGGTGGCGGCGGCGATCGCCGCGTCCGCCTTGCCGGTGGGGACGGTGGCGCGGACGTAGCCGAGCTTGTCGTGGGTCCGGCCGACCGAACCGCCCTTGACCGCGTCCAGTTGGGTGGCGACCTGCTCGGTCTGCCCCGGAGCGGTGGCGATCATCATCGTGACGTTCTTGGCGCCGTCGGCCTTGGCCTCGGCGAGCAGGTCCGCGTCGTCGGCGCCGAGCTTGGCGTGCGCGGACTTGACGTCCGCGTCGGCGGGCACGGCGGGCGGCGTGTCGGCCGCCATGGCCAGGGGGATCGGCCCGGCCGCGGAGAGCGCGGCGACGAGACCGGCGGCCACGGCGATACGGGCCGCGCGTCTTGCGCCCGGTATCGCGTCGCTCTTGGGGGAGTGGGTCATCGGCATCCCTTGAAGTAAAGGAACGATCGTGGAGCGACCCGAGCCGATCGACCCTGGCCGCGACAGTCCGGAATGTGATCCCGGACGAGCATTGAGCCTTTCGTAAGGGGCCGATGTTTGGCGAGTGTTGGCCGAATCGAAATGGATGTATGGGGAAAACCCCCGGTACCCGTATGGGGGGATGAGCCCCCGAACGCGACAAGTCGCCCCGAGGGGGCGCCCGGTACCGGACAGCGCGTTAACGTCCCCGGATGCGACGGAATCTGCGGGTGGCGGCCTACGCCGTGGTGGTGCGCGACGGACAGTTCCTGCTGGCCCGGTCACCGGGCCCCGGCGGCGTCCCCGAGTGGGTGCTGCCGGGCGGCGGCATGGAACACGGTGAGGACCCCTACGACACCGTGCGGCGGGAGGTCGAGGAGGAGACCGGTTACCACATCGAGGTCACCGGACTCCTCGGCGTCGACTCCACCCGGCGCACCTTCCCCGCCCGCTTCGGCCGCGCCGTGGACCACCACGGCGTACGGCTGGTCTACGAGGGCCGGATCACCGGCGGCGCCCTGCGCAACGAGATCGGCGGCTCCACCGAACTGGCCGCCTGGCAGCCGCTGGAGGCCGTTCCGGACCTGGTCCGCATCCGCATGGTCGACATCGGCCTGCGGCTGTGGCGCGAACGCCCCGCGGCCGGCCGGGTGGACACCCCCTAGAAGGGCGGCCGCCCCCGCCGAGATGAACGCAAAGTGACCGCTCCCCGGCCGGCGCGGGAGCGGCCGGCGACGCCCGCGGGGGCCCCGGAGCGGCCCTAGATCCACGTACGGCGATCGGCGTCGCGCGTTGCCGTCTCGTTCACGCGCAGGTCATTCCCGGTGCCAAGCATCCAGTACGAGCGGGACGTTCGCCCGGCGGGCGCCCCGCGACCACTGCCGACGCGTTCGCACCCGGGGAGACAAGCGCCATGTCGCGCACACGCTCAGTCGCCGGCTCCACTGGACCCCACCGTCGATCCCTGCTCGCCGCCACCGGAGCGGTGGCCCTCTCCGCCGGCGCCGGGTACGCGCTGTGGCCCGGCGACGGCCGGGCGGCGGCCGCGGAGGGCCCCGCTCCCGGCGCCGAGGAGGCCGTGCCCGCCTCCAGCCGCCGGGCACCGGCCGCCCCGCTCGCCCCGTACACCCGCGGCACCACCCTCGCCGCCGCGGCGGTCCCGCGCCGCGGACCGGGGTACCGGCGCCTGACCGAAGGGCCGGGCTGGGGCCGGGTGGTGCGCGACGAACTGGCCGGAGCGCGCTCCGGCCGGACCGCCCGCCGGACCACGCTCGCCGCGTTCGTGCAACTCACCGACCTGCACCTCATCGACACCCAGCACCCGCTGCGCCTGGAGTACCTGCGCTCGGCCGACGTACACGCCTGGCGGCCCCAGGAGGCCCTGACCGTCCAGGGCGCCGTCTCCCTGGTGGAGCGGGTCAACGCGCTGCGGGGCGCCCCCGTCACCGGATCCCCGCTGCACTTCGCGATGACCACCGGCGACAACACCGACAACAACGCCCGCTCCGAACTGGAGTGGTTCCTGACGGTGCTCAGCGGCGGCCGGGTCACCCCCAACACGGGCGACCCGCGCCACTACGAGGGCGTCCAGAACAGCGGGCTGCGCCACTACTGGCACCCCGACACCGCGCTCCGCGACACCGACAAGCAGCTCGGCTTCCCCCACCTCGACGGCTTCCTCGCGGCGGCCGTCCGCGAGGTGAACAGCCCCGGCCTCAACCTGCCCTGGTACTCCACCGTCGGCAACCACGACACCATGCCGCTGGGCTGCTACGCCTCCCACGGCGACTCCCGCCTCACCGAACTCGCTGTCGGCGGCCGCAAGCTGATGGACGTGCCGGCGGCCGAGGCGCACCGGCTCCAGCAGTCCATCAAGAAGGCCACCGACCCCGGCGGCGTGCGGTACGGCGACTTCCTGGCCGCCCACGCCCGCGCGGCGCGCTCCGTCACCCCCGACGAGAGGCGCGCCCCCTTCACCCCGGCCGAGTACCTGCGGGCCCATCTGGACCCCGCCCACCAGGGTTTCGGCCCGGTCGGCCACGGCTACTCCGCGGAGAACCTCGACGCGGGCACCCAGTACTACGCCTTCCGGATCACCGACGACGTCCTCGGCGTCAGCCTCGACACCACCGACCCCGGCGGCCACTACAACGGCTCCCTCGGCACCGCCCAACTCCGCTGGCTGGAGCGGACGCTCCGGGAGAACGAGGACTCCGTCGCCGTCGTCTTCAGCCACCACACGAGCACGTCGATGAGCAACACCCACCCCGACCCGGCCCGTCCCGACGAGCGGCGCCACCCCGGCGAGGAGCTCGTCGCGCTGCTCGGCAGGCACCGGAACGTGGTCGCGTGGGTCAACGGGCATGTCCACCGCAACGCGATCACCCCGCACACCGGGTCCGGCGGCTCCTTCTGGGAGATCTCCACCGCCTCCCACGTCGACTTCCCCCAGCTGGCGAGGATCGTGGAGCTGGTGGACAACAAGGACGGCACCCTGTCGCTCTTCACCACCCTCGTCGAGTCCGCGGCCCCGCACCGCACCGACTTCACCGACCTCTCCCAGACGGGCCTGGCCGCCCTCTACCGCGAGCTCTCCCTCAACGCCCCCGGCGCCCGCACGGACCTGGCCGGTGACCCGGGGGACCGCAACACGGAGCTGGTGCTGCGGAAGCGCTGAGCACGGCCCGTGCCGCGGCCCGCTGTCACCGCGGCACCACCACGACGTACGCCGCCGGGTCGCGGTCGGCCGAGGCCATCAGGGCGGTGCGGACCACCGCCGCCTGCTGCTCCGCCATGTCCCGGAGCCTGCGCGGGGTGACATGGACGACGGTGATGCCGAGGCGCTCCAGGTGCTCGCGCTTGCGGGTGTGCTCGGCCCACTCGGCCTCGTCGTCCGGCCGCCCGCCCGGACGCGGCGCGCGGGTGTCCAGCTCCACCGCCACCGACTGCTCCGGCCAGTACGCGTCCAGGCTGCCGAGACGGGGTCCGCCCGGCAGCCGCAGTTCGACGTTCCAGCACGGGTCCGGCAGACCGTGGTCGTGCACCATCCGGTACAGCCGGGACTCCGCCAGCGTCCGGCTCTCGGCCAGCAGCGAGTCCACCGCGTCCACCACGTGCGGCCGGTTCAGCAGCTTGGCCGCGGTCAGCTCGCGCACCACCGCCGCCGGGTCGCAGAAGCCGCCGCGCACCGCCTCCGTCAGCAGCCGGCGCACGGTCTCCGCGTCCTCCAGGCGCGCCACGGCGTCGGCCAGCGCACGCGGAACGGGGGCCACCGGCAGGCCCGTGACCTGCTCCGGCTCGGGCAGCACGGCGGTGCGGACGATACGGGCACAGCCCGCGGAACGCAGCCGGCGCAGCCGCGGCACCAGCACGTCGAAGGCGTCCAGGGAGGGCAGCGGCGGAGTGGAGGAGAAGCCGTGCAGGGTCAGCGCGGCCGGCCCGGTGATCACCGCCTCGCCGAAGGCGGAGGGGTGCGGACCCCGTGCGCCGGGCTGGACGGGGACGCCCCCGGCCCGCTCCCGTGCCGCGTACAGCAGCACCGCGTGCAGCCGCTCCTCGCTGGTCGGCGGGCCGGGGTGGAGCAGGACGACGCCGGGGAGGAGCTGCTGCCAGGGCCCGCCGGGACGGCACTGCTCGCCGGCCTTCGCGGCGGAGACGCCGTGGGCGCGCAGCTGGGCGTGGGTGAGGACCCGGCGGGGGCCGTCGGCGAGCTGGTGCAGGGGGCGGGGGGAGAGCGGCGCGTTGTGGTTCATGACCGGCAATTTCCCGCCTCCGGGCCGCCCGCGAACCCGTGTTACAGGCCCGTCGACAAACAGGGACGAGCCTGCCCTTGAGGACGCCTGTTCGGATACCGGAAACCCCTGGTCCGTTCGGTCGCGGACCAGGGGTTACGGCTGTCATTGACCGGATTCCGTAACGAGGACGGAAGGCCGGTCAAGGGGCCGGGACCGCGCTCACCGGCCGGCGGCGGCCTCGTCGCACGCCTGGCCGCGCAGCGCCCGGGCCAGGTCGTCACGGGACTCCAGGACCAGTCGGCGCAGCGCCGGGGCGGCGTCCTCGTGGGAGGTGAGCCAGGCGTCGGTCGCGTCCAGGGTCTCCTGCGAGTCCTGGTGGGAGGGGAACAGGCCGCGGACCACGTCCATGCCGATCTGGATGGACCGCCCGGTCCACACCCGCTCGATCGCCGCGAAGTACTTCTCGGTGTACGGCGCGAGCAGCTCCCGCTGGGACGACTGCGCGAAGCCGGAGATGGTGGCCTCCACCAGCGCGTTGGACAGCGCGTCCGACTCCACGACCTGCGCCCAGCACTGCGCCTTGACCGCCGCCGACGGGCGCGCGGCCAGACAGCGCACCTGGTGGCGCTTGCCCGAGGCCGTGTCGTCCCGGGCCAGCTCCGCGTCCAGCACCTTCTCGTCCGCGACCCCGTGCGCGGCCAGCGGCTCCAGGAACGCCCAGCGCAGCTCCTGGTCCACCGCCAGGCCCTCGACCGCCGAGGTGCCGTCCAGCAGGCCCGTGAGCAGGTCGAAGTCCGCGGGCTCGGCGGCCGAGCGCGCGAAGAACCGCGCCCAGGCCAGCTGGTGCTCGCTGCCCGGCTCGGCGTCGTGCAGCTCGCGCCGCGCGCCCCGGGCGAGCTCCACGCCGAGCTCCGCGCGCCCGAACGGCGCCGCGTAGTGCACCAGCGCCGACTCCGCCCAGGCGTGCAGCATCTGGAGCACACCGATGTCGGACTCGCGTCCGGCGAACCGCAGCACCAGGTCCACGAAGTTCCGGGCGGGCAGCAGCGCGTCGCGGGTCATGTTCCACAGCGCCGACCAGCACAGGGCACGGGCGAGCGGGTCGGTCAGCGCGCCCAGGTGCTCCCGCAGCGCCGCCAGCGACGTGTCGTCGAAGCGGGTCTTGCAGTACGTCAGGTCGTCGTCGTTGACCAGCACCAGCTCCGGCGCGTCCGCGCCCGCCAGCTCCGCCACGACCGTACGCGCCCCGTCGACGTCCGTCTCGGCCTGCGCGTACCGCTCCAGGGTGCCGGAGTCCGTGCGCCGGTACAGGCCCACCGCCACCCGGTGCGGGCGCAGTTCGGGGTGCCCCGCCGACGGAGTCGGCTGATCGGGCACTGCGGCGGCCTCCTGGAGAACCGTCAGCTCGTCGATCCTGCCGTCCGCGCCCAGCAGCACCTGCGGGGTGAGGGAGTTGACTCCTGCCGTCTGCAGCCATGCCCGCGACCACGCGGCCATGTCGCGCCCGCTGGTCTCCTCCAGCACCGACAGCAGGTCGCCCAGGCGCGTGTTGCCGTACGCGTGCCGCTTGAAGTAGCGCCGGGCGCCCTCCAGGAACGCGTCCTGCCCGACGTACGCCACCAGCTGCTTCAGCACGGAGGCGCCCTTGGCGTAGGTGATGCCGTCGAAGTTGAGCTTGGCGTCCTGCAGGTCGCGGATGTCCGCGGTGATCGGGTGCGTGGAGGGCAGCTGGTCCGCGCGGTACGCCCAGGCCTTGCGGCGGTTGGCGAAGGTGATCCAGCCGTCGGTGAAGCGGGTCGCGCCGACCAGCGAGAACGCGCCCATGAAGTCCGCGAAGGACTCCTTCAGCCACAGGTCGTCCCACCACTCCATGGTGACCAGGTCGCCGAACCACATGTGCGCCATCTCGTGCAGGATGACGTTGGCCCGGCCCTCGTACGAGGCGCGCGTCACCTTGCCCCGGAAGATGAACTCCTCCCGGAAGGTGACCATCCCGGGGTTCTCCATCGCGCCCAGGTTGTACTCGGGCACGAACGCCTGGTCGTACTTCCCGAACGGGTACGGGTAGTCGAAGTGGTCGTGGAAGAAGTCCAGGCCCTGCTTGGTCACCAGGAACACGTCGTCGGCGTCGAAGTGCGGGGCGAGGCCCTTGCGGCACATCGCGCCGAGCGGGATCTCCAGCCGGGTGCCGTCCTCCAGGACCCGCTCGTAGGAGTCGGTCACGTAGTGGTACGGGCCCGCCACCACACAGGTGATGTACGTCGAGATCGGCTTGGTCTCCGCGAACCGCCACACCCCGTCGGCCGATTCACCGGCCCCGTTGCTCCACACCGTCCAGCCCTCGGGTGCGCGCACCTCGAAGCGGTAGGGCGCCTTGAGGTCGGGCTGCTCGAAATTGGCGAAGACGCGACGGGAGTCGGCCGGCTCGTACTGGGTGTACAGGTACACCTCGCCGTCCTCGGGGTCGACGAAGCGGTGCATGCCCTCGCCGGTGCGGGAGTAGGCGCACTGCGCGTCCACCACGAGCTCGTTGTCGGCGGCCAGGTCCTCAAGGAGGATCCGCGAGCCGTCGAAGACCCGGCCGGGGTCGAGGTCCCGTCCGTTCAGCGAGAGGGCGGTCACGCTCGGGGCGATCAGGTCCGCGAAGCTGCTCGCCCCCGGCTCGGCGCAGCGGAACCGGACGGTGGTGACGGACCGGAAGGTGCGCGGGCCCCCGCCGGAGTGCTCGCCGACCGCGGAACGCAGGTCGAGGGAGACCTCGTACCCGTCGACGGACAGCAGGGCTGCCCGCTCCCGGGCCTCTTCGCGGGTCAGATTCTCACCGGGCACGGGCGGACTCCTCAGGCGTCGTCGACATGGATGTACAGGGCCGATCCTGTCATGCGCTCCTGACACGGGTCAGCCGGGAATGGCCGGGACGAGCCGGGGCGTTGTCACAGGGAAACTCTTCCGTCACAAGGAGCGACATGTCGGACAAGTCTCCCGCCACGCCCGTCGACTTCTGGTTCGACCCGCTGTGCCCCTGGGCCTGGATGACCTCCCGCTGGGTGCGCGAGGTCGAGAAGGTGCGGGACATCGAGGTCCGCTGGCACCTGATGAGCCTCGCGGTCCTCAACGAGGACAAGCTCGACGAGCTGCCGGCCGAGTACCGCGAGATGCTCGAGGTCAAGGCCTGGGGCCCGGTGCGCGTGGTGATCGCCGCCCAGCAGGAGCACGGCGCCGAGGTCCTCGGCGACCTCTACACCGCGCTCGGCACCCGCATCCACAACCAGGACGAGGGCCCGGGCAGGGAGACGGTCGCCGCCGCCCTGAAGGACGTCGGCCTGCCCGAGTCGCTCATGGACCACTGGGACTCCACCCCGTACGAGCCGGAGCTGCGCGCCTCCCACAAGGAGGGCATCGAGAAGGTAGGCCAGGAGGTCGGCACCCCGGTCATCGCGGTGCCCGGACCCGGCGGCGAGGAGATCGCCTTCTTCGGCCCGGTCGTCACCCCGGCCCCGAAGGGCGAGGAGGCCGCCCGCCTGTGGGACGGCACCCTCGCGGTGGCCTCCGTCCCCGGCTTCTACGAGATCAAGCGCACGCGGACGAAGGGCCCGGACTTCAGCAACCTCTGACGGTCACTCGAGGGGCGCCAGTTTGACGGGCTCGGTGAAGGGCTTCAGCTGGAGGTACCTGCGCAGGTTCCGGCACTGCGCTCCGGTGTCCGGATCCAGCACGTTCTCGCAGAGCCAGAAGTCGTACACCGCCTTGAGGCCGAGCTGCGCCCTGGCCTTCTCCTGCTCCTCGCCGGTCAGCAGCCGGTGCCGGTGCTCGCCCTTGCACGTCGAGCAGGCCAGCGTGAGTGTCCTGGGTGTCGCCATTGCGCAACAGTGACCCGGATTGCCGCATACCGGAAGCCCCCGCGAGGCACGTCCTCGCGGGGGCTTCCGGTTTTCCGCCCGCCGGGTGAACGGGGGGCCGTACGGGGCGGGCGTCAGCGCCGGGCGCGCACCCGCTGGCGGGCGTACCCCAGGGCCGCCAGGGCCAGCGTCATACCGCCCGTCGAGTACAGCTGCACGCGGGTGTCCGGCTCCCGGGCCATGAGGACGAAGACGGCCGCCATCCCGGCCAGCGCCACCCAGGTCAGCAGCGGGAACGCCCACATCCGCACCACCAGCTTCTCCGGCGCCTCCCGCTCCAGCCGGCGGCGCAGCCGCAGCTGGGAGACGGCGATGAAGATCCAGACGACCAGGATCACCGCGCCGATCATGTTCAGCAGCCAGGAGAAGACGTCGTCGGGCCGCCAGTAGCTCAGCAGCACGCACAGGAAGCCGAAGACCGAGGAGGCCAGCACGGCGATCCGCGGCACCCCGCCCGACACCCGGCCGAGGGCCTTCGGCCCCTGACCGCGCTCCACCAGCGAGTAGCCGATGCGCGAGGCGCCGTAGATGTTGGCGTTCATCGCGGACAGCAGCGCCACCAGCACCACCACGTTCATCAGCTGCCCGGCCCCCGGGATGCCGAGGCGGTCCAGGGCCGCGACGTACGGGCCGCTCTCGACGACCGCCGGGTCGTCCCACGGGACCAGCGTGACGATGACCGCCATCGAGCCGATGTAGAACAGCCCGATCCGCCACATCGCGGTACGGACCGCGCTCGCCACGCCCTTCACCGGGTTCTCCGACTCGGCCGCGGCGATGGTCACCGTCTCCAGGCCGCCGTAGGCGAACACGGAGGCCAGCAGTCCGATCACCAGGCCCTCGGCGCCGTGGGGCAGGAAGTCGGTGAGGTGGGAGGCGCCCGGCGAGTCCGTGCCCGGCAGCACCCCGGCGACGGCCAGCACGCCGAGCACCAGGAAGAGGGAGATCGCGCCGACCTTCAGCGCGGCGAACCAGAACTCGAACTCGCCGAAGTTCTTCACCGCGGCCAGGTTGGTCCCGCAGAACACCACCATGAACAGCGCCACCCACGCCCATTCGGGCGTGCCCGGCAGCCAGCCGGTGACGATCTTCGCGGCGCCGATGCCCTCCAGGCCGACCGCCGTGCACAGCAGCACCCAGAACGCCCAGCCGGCGGTGAAGCCCGCCCAGGGGCCGATCGCCCGCTCGGCGTGCGCCGAGAAGGAGCCCGACGACGGGTACGCGGCGGACATCTCGCCCAGCATCCGCATCACCAGCATCACCAGGAGGCCGGAGAGGGTGTAGGCGACGACGATGGACGGGCCGGCGGCGGCGATGCCCGCCCCGGAGCCCACGAACAGCCCGGCGCCGATCACCCCGCCGAGGGCGATCATCGACAGATGGCGTTGCTTCAGGCCGTGGGAGAGGGAGGCGCCGTCCGTCCCGGCGGGCGTCTCGACGGTGGTGCGGGGCATGGGCGCGGCTCGTCCAATGCGGGAGACGACAAAACGCCGCCCAGTCTGGGCGGCCCGCCCGCGTGCACGGGGAGGCCGCCCAGCATGTGGACGGATGTCATGCGGAGGGTGACAGTCCGTTTACGGTGCGGCCGTTGTGCGGTGCGGACGGCGGCCGACGAGCGAGGCGGCGCCCGGGACGCCGTACGGTCCCTTTGGTGGAATCCCACAGCGGCCGTACCACCGGGCGATGTCGGCGAAACCACGTCACCTCAGTGACCGGCGTCACCTCGCGTCACGCGTCACGCACGCCCTTTGTCCGGAGCCCACCAAGTCCGCGTCGGCGGCTTTGTGGAGCGCTGACGGTGATCGGCGCGCGGACGCCGGTATAGCGTCGCGGTGTCCCCAACTGCCCTCACCCCGCGGAGACCCCATGAGCACCGCTACCGTCACGTCCGCCCGCTCCGGACTGGTCCTCGCGGACCTCATCCCGGCCTCCCGTGTCCGGGACGCCGCGCTCGTGCTCGGCGGCGCCGCGCTCACCGGTCTGGCCGCGCAGATCGCGGTGCCCGTCCCCGGCTCCCCGGTGCCGGTGACCGGTCAGACCTTCGCGGCGCTGCTCGTCGGCACCACCCTCGGCGCCCGCCGCGGCTTCGCCTCCCTCGCGGTGTACGCGCTGGCGGGCATGGCCGGCGTGCCGTGGTTCGCGGAGGGCGCGTCGGGCATGGGGATGCCGTCCTTCGGCTACATCGTCGGCATGCTGCTGGCCTCCGTCGTCGTGGGCGCCCTGGCCCGTCGCGGTGCCGACCGCTCCGCCTGGCGGACGGCCGGCACCATGGTGCTCGGCTCGGCGGTCATCTACGCCGTCGGCGTGCCCTACCTGGCCCTCGCCACCGGCATGTCCGCCTCCGCCGCGATCGCGGCCGGCCTCACCCCGTTCCTCGTGGGCGACGCCCTGAAGGCGGCCCTGGCGATGGGCGTGCTGCCCACCGCCTGGAAGTTCGCCGGCAAGCGGTAACCGCCCGGTTCCACGCGGGAGGCCCGGAGGAACGCCGCACGGCGTCTCCTCCGGGCCTCCCGTCGTGAAGGGGTTCTCAGCCGGCCGGGACCTCGTCCCGCTCCCCGGCGCGCCGTGCGGCCAGCCGCTGCTTGACCAGGGCGATGACGAGCACGATCGCCGCGACCAGCAGCGACAGCAGGATCGTGGTGCGCCCGTCGTGCTCGGTGTCGGTCAGCATGTAACCGAGCACGAACACGATCAGCGCGGCGCTGGCCCACGTCAGATACGGGTACAGCCACATCCGGACGACCAGCTTCTCCGGCGCCTCCGCCTGGATGATCTTCCGCATCCGCAGCTGCGAGAAGCAGATCACCAGCCACACGAACAGCGCGACCGCGCCGGAGGAGTTGACGAGGAAGAGGAAGACGGAGTCCGGGAACTTGTAGTTGAAGAAGACGGCGACGAAGCCGAACACGACCGAGGCGATGATCGCGGTCTGCGGCACGCCCCGGCGGGTGGTCCGGGCGAACGCCTTCGGCGCGTCCCCGCGCCGGCCGAGTGAGAAGGCCATCCGGGAGGCCGTGTACAGCCCGGAGTTGAGGCAGGAGAGCACGGACGTCAGCACGATGCAGTTCATGATCTGGCCGGCGTGCGCGATGCCGAGGGAGTCCAGGGCGGCGACGTAGGAGCCGTCGTCGGCGATGGACTTGCTGTCCCAGGGCAGCAGACAGACCACGACGAAGATCGAGCCGAGGTAGAAGACGCCGATCCGCCAGATGATGCTGTTGGTCGCCTTGGTGACGGCCCGCTGCGGGTCCTCCGACTCACCGGCGGCCAGGGTGGCGATCTCGCTGCCCATGAACGAGAAGACGACGAGCAGGATGCCGGTGAGGATGGCGCCGGCGCCGTTGGGCAGGAAGCCGCCGTGGCCGGTGAGGTTGGCCAGCCCGGCCTGGTCGGTGTCCGCGCCGGGCAGCGCGCCGAAGACGGCCAGACCGCCGATGACGATGAACGCGCCGATGGCGACGACCTTGATCCCGGCGAACCAGAACTCGAACTCGCCGTAGGAGCCCACGGACGCCAGGTTGGTGGCGGTCAGCACCACCATCACGATGAGCGCCCAGCCCCACTGCGGAACGGCCGGAATCCACCCTTCGAGGATCGCCGCGCCGGCGGTCGCCTCCACCGCGAGGACGACGACCCAGAAGAACCAGTACAGCCAGCCGATGGTGAATCCGGCCCAGGGGCCGAGCGCCCGGTCGGCGTGCGCGGAGAAGGACCCGGACGTCGGGTTCGCCGCGGACATCTCGCCGAGCATCCGCATCACCAGCACCACGAGCGTGCCGACGAGGGCGTACGACAGCAGGATGCCGGGGCCGGCGGTGGCGATGCCGGTGCTGGAGCCGACGAAGAGGCCGGCGCCGATGACACCACCGATGGCGATCATCGACAGATGGCGGTTCTTCAGCCCGGCCTGGAGGCCGGAACCGTTTTCTCCGGGTCCGTCCGCGGACCCTCCGGGCGCCCCGGAGCCTCTGGGTTCTCCGGGGCCGTCTCCAGCTGTCTTCAAGGTCGGCTGCGAGGTCATGGAACGAGATTTCCTTTGCGCCGGGGGAGAGCTGCGCTCCGTAGGGGTCTACGGGCCGGACCAGTGAAACGGAGGGAAAAGGATTGTGGAACCTTGGAATCCGCATCTTTACTCGAACTTTTCCTGAGTATCTGTAATCCTCCTCACGTTCTCCTCACTCGCACCCGGCGCGCTTTCCCGTGAACCCCCGTGTCACACTCGGACCATGCGCGTGTATCTCGGCTCGGACCATGCGGGCTACGAACTCAAGAACCACCTCGTCGAGTGGCTCGAGAAGGCGGGCCACGAGCCCGTCGACTGCGGACCGCACATCTACGACGCCCAGGACGACTACCCGCCCTTCTGCCTCCGGGCCGCCGAGCGGACCGCCGCGGACGAGGGCGCCCTCGGCATCGTGATCGGCGGCTCCGGCAACGGCGAGCAGATCGCCGCGAACAAGGTCAAGGGCGTACGGGCGGCCCTGGCGTGGAGCGAGGAGACGGCGGCGCTCGGCCGCCAGCACAACAACGCCAACGTGGTCGCGGTGGGCGCGCGCATGCACACCCAGGACGAGGCGGTGAAGTTCGTCGAGACCTTCCTGAGCACCCCGTTCTCCGGTGACGAGCGTCACATCCGCCGGATCGACATGCTCGCCGGGTACGAGACGACGGGCGACCTCCCGCCCGTCCCCGCGCACCACCCCCAGCAGTAACGCCGTCCGGACCTCCCCCGGTGCCGCGCGCGCCGGGGGAGGACACCGCCGAACCCGGGCCGGGCAGGGTCTCCCGGCCGCGGCAGGAAAAGGACACCCCCGTGCCGGAAGGCCACACCATCCACCGGCTGGCCCAGGACTACGCCGCCGCCTTCGCCACCGGCACACCGCTGCGCGTCACCAGCCCCCAGGGCAAGTTCGCCGACGCCGCCGCCCTCCTCGACCGCACGCCGCTGCACACCACCGACGCCCACGGAAAGCACCTCTTCCTCGGCTTCGGCGGCCCCGAGCCCGCCGAGTGGGTCCACATCCACCTCGGCCTCTTCGGCAAGGTCACCTTCGGACCGGCCCCGGTGCCCCCGCCCACGGACACCGTCCGCCTGCGCCTGGCCGACGGCCTCTCCTACGTCGACCTGCGCGGCCCCACCACCTGCGCCCTGATCACCGACGGAGAGAAGCGGGCGGTCCACGACCGGCTCGGCCCCGACCCGCTCCGCCCGGACGCCGACCCGGACCAGGCGTACCGCAGGATCAGCCGCAGCCGTACGACGATCGCCGCGCTCCTCATGGACCAGAAGGTCGTCGCGGGCGTGGGCAACGTCTACCGCGCCGAGGTCCTCTTCCGGCACCGTGTCGACCCCTACCGCGCGGGCCGGGACATCACGCGCGCCCAGTGGGACGCGATCTGGGCCGACCTGGTCGCGCTGATGCGCGAGGGCGTCCGCAACAACCGCATCGACACCGTCCGCCCCGAACACACCCCCGAGGCCATGGGCCGCCCGCCGCGCGTCGACGACCACGGCGGCGAGGTGTACGTCTACCGCAGGGCGAACCTGCCCTGCCACCTCTGCGGCGGCGAGATCCGCACCGCCGGCCTCGCCGCCCGCAACCTCTTCTGGTGCCCCGCCTGCCAGCGCCCCTGAACCCTCAGAAGCCGTGCGGCAGCCACGGCGCCGGGTCGCTACCGAACGCAGGCGACGCCTCCGCCAGCGCGCCGCGCCGCAGCTCGCGCACCCGGCCGGCCGCCGCCAGCGCCGTCAGACCCACCCCGCCCAGATAGACCGCGCCCAACTCCCTTACGGACAGGGCGAGATCGGCCGCGTCCTCGGTACGCTCGCAGGACGCCCCCTTGGCGTCCCCGCTCAGCCGCCAACGCCCGGTGTTCCAGGGGCAGAAGGCGTCCTCCACGTCGAACACCACGTCCACCGGCGCCCGGTACGTCCGCGCCTGCAGCGCCGCCCCCACGTCGACCAGCCGTACGTACAGCGCGTCCCGCAGCTCCGGCCGGCACCGGCGGATGTCGGACACCATGTGCTGCCATCCCTCGTCGACCGGCCGGCCGCGCGCCACCAGCCGCGAGGTCAGGTCGACGTCGAACAGGAACCGCCACAGCGCGGCGTCCGCCGCCGGATCCAGCGCGTCCAGCGCGCTCAGCACCACCGTGCCGTCGGGCCCGGCCGGCCCCCAGCCGGGCTTCACCCGGAACCGCGCGTACCCGACCGTCTCGCCGTCCCGCTCCGCCACCACGCACTGCAGCGGAGACGCCCCGTCCCGGCGGCTCTCCGGGTCGAGCGTCCCCAGCCGTTCCCAGCCCGGCCGGCGCGCCAGCATCCCCGGCCGCCCCGGCACCAGCCGGGCGTACACCGCCTCGCACGCGCCGAGCACCTCGGCGGGCGCCGCGTACCGCAGCCGCACGCCGTCCGTGCCCTCCGGCACCGCCAGCGTCGTCCGGCTCGTGTCGATCTCCGCGTTCACCTGGAAGGTGGCCGCCCCGTACCCGAACCGCCCGTAGATCGCCGGCTCGGACGCCGTGAGCACCGCCAGCGGCTCGCCCCAGGACCGCACGTCGTCCAGCTGCCGCCGCATCATCGACGTCAGCACCCCGCGCCGCCGGTGCGTGGCGGCCACGCCGACCATCGTGACGCCCGCGGCCGGCACCGCCGCGCCCCCGGGCACGGTCAGCCGGAACGAGAACGCGCCGGCCGTCCCCACGCACCCGTCGCCGTCCCACACACCGAGGGAACGGTCGGTCTCCGTCAGCTCCCGGAACAGCTCCAGTTCCTCGGCCGGCTCCGGGAATCCGCCGAAGGCACGGACCAGAGTGCCGTACCAGGTGTCCCACTCCTCCCGCCGCAGCACGCGTGGCCCGGTCACCGCATCAACACCGTTGTCGCCCATGGACCATGCGTACCAGGACCGCACGGGCCGGGCGAGGGAATTTCTCCCGGGCGGCCACACGACGGCGCCAGGTGAAGTTCACTGTGTGAAGTCCGCCCCGGCGAGGGGACAACCAGGACCTCCCGTGCCAAGTGGCCGGTCCGATGGATAGGGTCCCGAACTAATGGCAGCAGGACGACAGCGGCGCGCGGCAGCCGACACGTTCACGGCCCGGTTGAAGAAGCAGTGGCACCGGGCCCGCGTCGGCATGCGCCGGGCCGCCGTCGACTACTTCCGCGGCGACGGCTCGGACTGGATCGCGCTCGCCGGACTGCTCCTCTCCGTCCCGCTGATCGCGGCCGGAACCCTCGCCAACTCCGTGTGGTGCGCGCCCGCCGCACTCGTCCTGCCGATCGTCGCCGGCGGCCTGCTGCTGCGCCCGGCGAGCCTGCTCGGCCTGTACGCGGCCGCGGCGACCGCGCTGATCGTCGAGTCGGTGCGGCTCGGCCCCTACACCGAGGGCGCCGCCCGCGTCACCCCCGGCGTGGTCCTGGTCGTCGCCGCCTGCGGCTTCTTCGGACTGCTCGTCGCCCAGTTCCGCAGCCGGGTCGGCGTGCCCTGGCGGCGCGGCGGCACCATGCTGTTCGACCTGCGCGAACGCATCCGGGTGCAGAGCAAGCTGCCGAAGCTGCCGGACGGCTGGCACCGGGAGATGGCCCTGCGCCCGGCCGGCGGCCAGTCCTTCTCGGGCGACTTCGTGGTCGCGGCCCGCACCAACGGCGGGCGCACCCTGGAGGTCGTGCTCACCGACGTCTCCGGCAAGGGCATGGACGCCGCGTCCCGCGCCCTGCTGCTGTCGGGCGCCTTCGGCGGCCTCCTCGGCAGCCTTCCGCCGCACGCCTTCCTGCCGGCCGCCAACGGCTATCTGCTGCGCCAGGACTGGGACGAGGGCTTCGCCACCTCCATCCACCTCGTGCTCGACCTGGACTCCGGCGACTACGAGCTCTACTCCGCGGGACACCCGCCGGGCCTGCAGCTCAGCGCGGGCAGCGGACGCTGGGAGGAGAAGGCGGCCGACGGCCCGCTGCTCGGCGTGTACGACGGCGCCCAGTTCGACTCGGTGAAGGGCTCGCTGCGCCCCGGCGACGTGCTGATGCTGTTCACGGACGGCCTGGTGGAGACCTCCGACCGGGACATCGTCGAGGGCATCGACCGCCTCACCGGAGAGGCCGACCGCTATGTCGCGGGCGGCTTCCACGGCGCCGCCTGGCACCTCATCGAAGCGGTCGCCAAGGACGTCAACGACGACCGTGCGCTGCTGCTCATCTGCCGCGAGGGTCCGACGGCCTCCGCCGCCCGCTGACCCGGGCACACTGGAGCGGTGACCGAGACGACACCGCCGCCCCTGGCCGAGATCGAGTCCACCGCCCGCGCCGCGCACGCCGGACAGACCGACAAGGCGGGCCGCCCCTACGCCGAGCACCTGCGGGCCGTCGCCGAGGGCGTACGGGCCCGCGGCGGCGACGAGGAGCAGATCGCGGCGGCCTGGCTGCACGACGCCGTCGAGGACGGCAGACTGTCGCGGCGGTGGCTGGAGGAGGCCGCGCTGACCCGGCGGACCAAGGACATCGTCCTCGCGGTCACCAAGCTGCCGGGGGAGCCTCCCGAGGCGTACGCGGCCCGTGTTCTCGCCACCCCCGGCGCACTGCTGGTGAAGGAGGCGGACCTGGCGCACAACGCCGACCCGGCCCGCCTCGCCGTGCTGGACGGGCCGACCCGCACACGACTGACCGAGAAGTACGCGCGGATGCGCGCACTTCTCGGTCTGGTGTGAATCGCGTGGTGGGGCCCGCTCCGGAAGGACCTGGGCGGACCTAGGCGGAAACCTTCTCCCGGGTCTCCCGCTTCTGCGCGCGTTCGCGTTCGCGGGCCAGTTCGGCGGCGTCCCGTTTGAAGGCCCAGTCCATCCTCGGCTCCATCACGAACCGGAAGACCCGCCGGACCGGCCGGGTGCACAGCGCCGTCACCAGGACCGCCGCGAGGACGCTCACCGCGATCTCGCCGAGCGGCCCGTGCAGCACGTCGTGCTCGAACCAGCCCCGGTAGTCGCCCGCCTTCACCACGAAGCCGTGCAGCAGATAGCCGTACAGGGTGCCCGCGCCGAGTGCCGTGAACCACATGTGGCGGCCCGGCACCCAGGCGAAGAAGCAGGCGGTCAGCAGCAGCGAGCAGCCGAACATGGCGAGCACCATGACCGGACCGGCCCACCAGGGCGCGCCCAGCTCCTGGGCGGCGTCACGGTGGTAGAACCAGGCGGTGTTCATCCGCGGCACGGCCCACCAGCCGAACACGAGCGCCGCCGCGAACACCGGCACCGCCAGGATCCGCACCGACCGGCGGCGCACCATGTGGAAGTGCTCGGGCTTCATGCACAGACCCAGCACGAAGTAGGGCAGGAACTGCAGCACGCGCTGCAGGTCGAGGTCGTCGCCGATGCTGGGGGTGACGCTGGCCAGCATGGCGATTCCGAGGGCCAGCGGCAGCGGGTGCCGCACCGCGTTCCAGATCGGCGTGGTCAGCCGCCAGATGAACAGCGCGACCAGGAACCAGGTCAGGTACCAGGGGTCGAGCAGGCTGATGTCCTGCTGCGGATCGTTGTCGACGACCCGCTTGAACAGGGGGTACGCCGTCTCGAACACGATGTACGGCACGACGACGCCGGTGATCAGCCGCCGCAGCCGGTCGGGCCGCATGTCGAAACTGCGCGAGAAGAAGCCGGAGATGATGATGAAGGCCGGCATGTGGAACGAGTAGACGACCGAGTACGCCGCCTCCAGCACCCGGCTGTCGCCCTTGAGCGGCTCCCAGGAGTGGCCGACCGCCACCAGCACGATCGCCAGGTACTTGGCGTTGTCGAAGAACGCGTCGCGCTGTTTGCCGGACGGCGCCGGCCGGTCGCTCCGCCGGCTCTCCGCGCGCGGACTCGGCACTCCGGGCGCCGGTGACTGTGCCGGGGGGAGCGGCGTCCTGCGGTTGCCGTACGGTCGCTGCGAGTCCGTCACTGACCCTCCCGGCGGTAACTCGGGGAGTCGATCGGTGAGCTCGCTGCGCTTGCGGGGGACGAGGCAGCGTGGAACATCTGAGGCACCCTAGCGTTGTCCGCGGGATTTCGTAAAACGCCCGACGTCGGTCCTGGTATTCGCCTCGGATACCCCGGATCGGGGAATGTGTGCGGCACGGTCGAAGTGATGGCCAACACACTGTGCTGATATGGGGCTTGGGTGTCGCACCGGGGTTCCTTGTCACG
Source organism: Streptomyces fungicidicus (assembly GCF_003665435.1). Classification (NCBI taxonomy): domain Bacteria; kingdom Bacillati; phylum Actinomycetota; class Actinomycetes; order Kitasatosporales; family Streptomycetaceae; genus Streptomyces; species Streptomyces fungicidicus. Next base: position 2,669,269 of record NZ_CP023407.1, on the reverse strand, counting down.
ATTATTCCGGATTGCGTCACGTATGCGACCGGCAGGCGACTCCGGTGATTTGCCTGGATTCGCTCACCTATTCCCGTTTCCCCGTACGGTTGTTGGGGCGGGTGCGGCGACAATTCGAAATGGCTGCGAACGCATTGTGTGGGGACGGAAACGATCCGGGCGAATTCCGTGCGCCGATGCCCCTTCGAATTGCCGTACGACACGGTGTCGTCGGCCCGTACGGGCGGCCGCCGGGGCGGTCGTGGCCGGACCGGTCCGGCCACGACGTGACGGATGATGCGTCAGCGGCCGCATAGGGGGGCCGTGTTGGTGGCACGATGGTTCTGGCGGGGTGCGCGGGGTCGCGTCGCCCGGGCCGGGGAAGCGGAACCGACCGAGGGTGTGATCAGTTGTGGCCATTTCACTGTCCGTGGTGCTGCTGTTGGGGATCATCCTGGTGGTGTTGATGAGAGGCGGCTCCCTCAAGGCGGGGCCGGCGGTGGTCGCCGTGCTCTTCGGCTTCTTCCTCGCCTCGACCGGCATGGCCGACGACATCCAGCGGTTCCTGGACTCGATAGCCGAGATGATCAACTCGATCAGCTTCTGAATCCCCCGCCCGCACCCGCGCGGAAGCTTCAGGAAAACGCCCGGGGCCGGGCGGAGGATCTCTCCTCCGCCCGGCCCCGGGCCGTGAGAGCGGGCGACGGGAATCGAACCCGCGTAGCTAGTTTGGAAGACTAGGGCTCTACCATTGAGCTACGCCCGCACTGGTCGCGCCGTGGTCCAGGAGGCCCGCGGCACTGACAGGCATCGTAGCGGGTTGCACGCCCTCGTCGCACACCCCGTTTCCGGAACGCCCCCGGTACCGCACCGCGACGGGAAATACGGCGGCCGTCCCGCCTGCATGCATGTACCCTACGTGTCGCACCAGACGGGGTGTGGCGCAGCTTGGTAGCGCGTCCGCTTTGGGAGCGGAAGGCCGTGGGTTCAAATCCCGCCACCCCGACCAGCCACCTGCCCACGCACCGGTGATCGCCTTTTGGGTGCCGTAGCCGCTGCCGTTACTATGCAAACTGCGCGCCCTGTGTGTCTCTGAAGTCCTCCGGGCGGCGAATCGGCCGGGCCTCTCTGGTCCCGGCAGAACCCGATAAGTCAGCCACAAGGAGACCGAACCGTGAAGAGCGCCGTGGAGACCCTGAACCCGACCCGGGTTCGGCTCACTGTCGAGGTGCCCTTCGAGGAGCTCAAGGACAGCCTCGACGCGGCGTACAAGAAGATCAACCAGCAGGTCACGGTGAAGGGCTTCCGCAAGGGCAAGGTCCCGGCCCGGGTCATCGACCAGCGGTTCGGCCGCGGTGCGGTGCTGGAGGAGGCCGTCAACGACGCCCTCCCGAAGTTCTACACCGACGCCGTCAACGAGGCCGAGCTGAACCCCCTGGGCCAGCCCGAGGTCGACATCACGGAGCTGAAGGACGGCGAGACGCTGAACTTCACCGCCGAGGTCGACATCCGCCCCGCCATCGAGATCCCGGACTACTCCGGCATCGAGGTCGAGGTCGACGCCGTCGAGGTCACCGACGAGGACGTCGAGAAGTCGGTCGAGCAGCTCCGTGAGCGCTTCGCCTCCACCTCCCCGGTGGAGCGCGCCGCCGAGGACGGCGACGTCGTCACCATCGACCTGGAGGCCAAGGTCGACGGCGAGGTCCTCGAGGACGGCGTCGCCAGCGGCGTCTCCTACACCATCGGCTCCGGCGAGCTGCTGGACGGCATCGACGACGCCGTGAAGGGCGTGGAGGCCGGTGGCGAGGCCACCTTCACCTCCGAGCTCAAGGGCGGCTCGGCGGCCGGCAAGGAGGCCGAGGTCACCGTCAAGGTCTCCCAGGTCGCCGCCCGCGAGCTGCCGGAGCTGGACGACGAGTTCGCCCAGCTCGCGTCCGAGTTCGACACCTTCGAGGAGCTGAAGGCGGACAGCCGCAAGCGCCTGGAGAACATGAAGCAGTACGACCAGGCCACGCAGGCCCAGGAGCGCGTCCTGGAGAAGCTGCTCGAGCTGGTCGAGGTCCCGGTCCCCGAGAAGCTGCTCGAGGACGAGATCAACACCCGCAAGCACAACCTCGAGCACCACCAGCTCGGCCAGATGGGCCTCGACCTCGCGAAGTACCTGGAGATCCAGGGCAAGACCGAGGAGGAGTTCGACACCGAGACCCGTGAGGCCGCGGTCAAGGGCATCAAGACCCAGTTCGTGCTCGACGAGCTCGTCAAGCAGGAGAAGCTCAACGTCAGCCAGGAGGAGCTCACCGAGCACCTCATGCGGCGCGCGGCCTCCTCCGGCATGTCCCCCGACCAGTTCGCCCAGGCCGTCGTCGAGCAGGGCCAGGTCCCGCTCCTCGTCGGTGAGGTCGCCCGCGGCAAGGCGCTGGCCGTCGTGGTCGAGAAGGCCACGGTCAAGGACACCAACGGCGAGGTCGTCGACCTCGACGACGAGGAAGAGGACGAGACCACCGAGGCCGAGGCCACGGAGGCCCCCGCCCAGGAGAAGACCGAGGACTGATCCTCTCCACCATGATCACCGGGCCCCCGGGGTGCACCACACCCCGGGGCCCCGCTGTCTCCGGACACCCCGTCCGGCCCCCTCCGCCGCCCGGGCCCGATCAGCTCCGTCACCCGTCGCCGCACGGCTGGACAGCCAACCCAGGGGCGCGGGGCTGTATCGATCTGCGGCTCCGCCGCGTGGGCGCGATCAGTTCCGTCACCCGTCGCCGCACGGCTGGACAGCCAACCCAGGGGCGCGGGGAACTGCGCGATCAGCCCTCCACGGCCCGCAGCCGCCCACGCCCCACCGCCCCCCACGGCGACAAGGCCCCCACAGCTCCCCGCGGAGCACACCGCGGAGCACACCGCGCTACGCCCCCGGCGAACACCCCCGTTACCGGGATTCCCCGGCGGAGTCACCGCGTTAGGGTCCATGAATACCAGGGGACGAGAGTCACCGAATACGGCTCCAGTCCCACAGGGATACGTGAGACGGCCCGGCGCCGTCGTAAGACGAGCAGGTGGATACGTGACGAATCTGATGCCCTCAGCCGCCGGCGAGCCCTCCATCGGTGGTGGCCTCGGCGACCAGGTCTACAACCGGCTGCTCGGCGAGCGGATCATCTTCCTCGGCCAGCCGGTCGACGACGACATCGCCAACAAGATCACCGCACAGCTGCTGCTCCTTGCCGCCGACCCGGACAAGGACATCTACCTGTACATCAACAGCCCCGGCGGCTCCATCACGGCCGGCATGGCGATCTACGACACCATGCAGTTCATCAAGAACGACGTGGTGACCATCGCCATGGGCCTCGCGGCCTCCATGGGCCAGTTCCTGCTGAGCGCCGGCACCCCCGGCAAGCGCTTCGCGCTGCCGAACGCCGAGATCCTGATCCACCAGCCGTCCGCCGGCCTCGCCGGCTCGGCCTCGGACATCAAGATCCACGCCGAGCGGCTGCTGCACACCAAGAAGCGCATGGCCGAGCTGACGTCCCAGCACACGGGCCAGTCGGTCGAGCAGATCACCCGCGACTCCGACCGCGACCGCTGGTTCGACGCCTTCGAGGCCAAGGAGTACGGCCTCATCGACGACGTGATCCCCACGGCCGCCGGTATGCCGGGCGGTGGCGGCACCGGGGCCTGAGCGGCCGCACGGAGCCCCTCGGGGCCCGTACCCGCCCCACCGGGCCCCCGGGCCCGGTGAACCAGCCCCAGCAGCCCCAGCCGACCGCCTCAGCCCCCTTCCAGGAGACACCGTGAACGACTTCCCCGGCAGCGGCCTGTACGACCGTGCCCGCGCCGAGTACACCGGCCCCGCGGCCGAGTCCCGTTACGTCATCCCGCGCTTCGTGGAGCGCACCTCGCAGGGCATCCGCGAGTACGACCCGTACGCGAAGCTCTTCGAGGAGCGCGTGATCTTCCTCGGCGTCCAGATCGACGACGCCTCCGCCAACGACGTCATGGCGCAGCTGCTGTGCCTGGAGTCGATGGACCCCGACCGGGACATCTCGGTCTACATCAACAGCCCCGGCGGCTCCTTCACCGCGCTCACGGCGATCTACGACACGATGCAGTACGTGAAGCCGGACATCCAGACGGTCTGCATGGGCCAGGCCGCCTCCGCCGCCGCCGTCCTGCTGGCCGCCGGCACGCCCGGCAAGCGCATGGCGCTGCCGAACGCGCGTGTGCTGATCCACCAGCCGTACAGCGAGACGGGCCGCGGCCAGGTCTCCGACCTGGAGATCGCCGCCAACGAGATCCTCCGGATGCGCTCGCAGCTGGAGGAGATGCTGGCGAAGCACTCCACCCGGCCGATCGACAAGATCCGCGAGGACATCGAGCGCGACAAGATCCTCACGGCCGAGGACGCGCTGGAGTACGGCCTGATCGACCAGATCATCACCACCCGGAAGATGGACAACTCCAGCCTGCGCTGACGCGAGGCGGGGGTGTAACGTCTGCCGCCCCTTGGCACGGTTTGGCACGGTCCACGTCAAAGTGAACCGTGCCAAGGGGGGCCCGAACGAGGGGCCAGGCAAGGTACCGTCGGACATAAGGCAGCACCAGGAGCCGCCGGACATTGACGTCCGGGCGTCTCCCAGGCGAAGGGGAAGCACACCGTGGCACGCATCGGTGACGGCGGCGATCTGCTCAAGTGCTCGTTCTGCGGCAAGAGCCAGAAGCAGGTCAAGAAGCTCATCGCAGGGCCCGGTGTGTACATCTGCGACGAGTGCATCGACCTCTGCAACGAGATCATCGAGGAAGAACTCGCGGAGACCAGTGAGGTCCGCTGGGAGGAGCTTCCCAAGCCCCGCGAGATCTACGAGTTCCTCGAGGGGTACGTGGTGGGGCAGGAGGCGGCCAAGAAGGCGCTCTCCGTCGCCGTGTACAACCACTACAAGCGCGTCCAGGCCGGCGAGAACGGCGGCGCCCAGGGCCGTGAGGACGCCATCGAGCTGGCGAAGTCCAACATCCTCCTGCTGGGCCCCACGGGCTCCGGCAAGACCCTGCTGGCCCAGACCCTCGCCCGGATGCTGAACGTCCCGTTCGCGATCGCCGACGCCACGGCGCTCACCGAGGCGGGATACGTCGGCGAGGACGTCGAGAACATCCTGCTGAAGCTGATCCAGGCGGCCGACTACGACGTCAAGAAGGCCGAGACCGGGATCATCTACATCGACGAGATCGACAAGGTCGCCCGCAAGAGCGAGAACCCGTCGATCACGCGTGACGTCAGCGGCGAGGGCGTCCAGCAGGCCCTGCTGAAGATCCTCGAGGGCACCACGGCCTCCGTGCCGCCGCAGGGCGGCCGCAAGCACCCGCACCAGGAGTTCATCCAGATCGACACGACGAACGTGCTGTTCATCGTGGGCGGCGCCTTCGCCGGACTGGAGAAGATCATCGAGGGCCGGGCCGGCGCCAAGGGCATCGGCTTCGGCGCGACGATCCGCTCCAAGCGGGAGATGGAGTCCAAGGACCAGTTCGAGGAGGTCATGCCGGAGGACCTGGTCAAGTTCGGCATGATCCCCGAGTTCATCGGCCGGCTCCCCGTCATCACCTCGGTCCACAACCTCGACCGCGAGGCCCTGCTCCAGATCCTCGTCGAGCCGCGCAACGCGCTGGTCAAGCAGTACCAGCGCCTCTTCGAACTCGACGGCGTGGAGCTGGACTTCGAGCGTGAGGCGCTGGAGGCCATCGCCGACCAGGCCATCCTTCGCCAGACCGGCGCCCGCGGCCTGCGCGCCATCATGGAGGAAGTCCTCCAGGGCGTGATGTACGAGGTCCCGTCCCGCAAGGACGTCGCCCGCGTGGTCATCACGGCGGACGTGGTCCTGTCCAACGTCAACCCGACCCTCATCCCGCGCGACGCCCGCGGCCGTGGCTCGGGCGAACAGAAGACGGCGTAACACCCACACGAAAGGGGCCCCGGTCGAGTCGACCGGGGCCCCTTTCGTGTGCGTACGTCTCAGGCCTTGACGCGGATCTGCTCGCGGAGCTTGGTGGTGAGGTCGACCGCGGTGTCCTTGTTGACGCCCGTGCCGCTGTTGTCGCCGGGCGAGACCATGGCGACCGTGCTGTGGTCGGCCCAGGCGCAGAACCAGTCGGTCGACTCCTTCTTGGTGAGCGCGTTGGTGGCCTTGGTCGACTGGCACTTGGCGACGGCGCCGTCGATCTCGACCTCCTCGGGCTCGCCGACCAGTTCGGCGTTCTGCATGCCCCCGGTGTCGCTGGTGGAGCTCTCCTTGACTTCCTTCTGGATGTTGGCGAAGAACTTGTCCAGCACGGTCTGGGGCTCGGAGATCTCGCCGTAACCGCCCACCATGGTCATGCCCTTGGCGGTCAGCAGCTCGGCCTGGTCGGGAATGGTGGTCGGGTCCTGGGGGTCGTATCCGCTGAAGTCGGCGGTCGACCACTGTCCGACGACGGCCGTGCCGTTCTTGACGCCGCTCTTCGCCATGTCCTTCGCGGTGCTGGCATCGCTCGCCTGGTTACCGTCGCCGACCCGCTTGTACTCGCCGAGCACCGTCTCCGGCGTCGACAGCTTGTGCGCGCCGTCGTCCTCCAGGCCGCCGGCGCCGCCGCCCCCGCCGATCACGAAGTACGCGCCCACGCCGATCGCCGCCACGACCGCGACCGCGCCGATGACGATCCCGGCCGTCTTGCCGCCGCCGCCGGAGGCTGGGGGCTGGGGCGGCATGCCGTACTGGGGCTGGCCGGCCTGCTGCGGGTAGCCGTAACCGGGCTGGCCGGGCGGCGGCGCCTGCTGGGGGTACCCGTAACCGGGCTGGCCGGGCGGCGGGGCCTGCTGGGGGTAGCCGTAGCCGGGCTGACCGCCGGGCTGCGGAGCCTGCGGCTGCTGGCCGTAGGGACCCGGCTGGCCGTACGGCCCGGGCTGCTGGGGCTGCCCGCCGTACGGGCCCGGCTGGTTGTAGCTCATTACTGGGTTCCCCTCCAGATGCTTATGCGTTGCTGACATCCTGACTCAGGAGTCATGCGTTCAGGCCAGTGGGGGTCGCACCGTTACAAAGGAAACGCGTTTCGGGACAGGTCCGTGACGCCTCTAAACTGAGCCCCGTGACCGAGAACGCTCAGCAGGAGCCACCAGCGCCCATCACCGAACTGCCGACCCAGTACGCGCCGGCCGATGTAGAGGGGCCGCTGTACGAGCGCTGGGTAGAGCGCGGTTACTTCGAGGCGGACGCCGGGAGCGACAAGCCCCCGTACACCGTCGTCATCCCGCCGCCGAACGTCACGGGCAGCCTGCACCTCGGGCACGCCTTCGAGCACACGCTCATCGACGCCCTGACCCGGCGCAAGCGCATGCAGGGCTTCGAGACGCTGTGGCAGCCCGGCATGGACCACGCCGGCATCGCCACACAGAACGTCGTCGAGCGCGAGCTGGGCAAGGAGGGCAAGTCCCGGCACGACCTCGGCCGTGAGGCGTTCATCGAGCGCGTCTGGCAGTGGAAGGGCGAGTCCGGCGGACAGATCTCCGGCCAGATGCGCCGCCTCGGCGACGGCGTCGCCTGGTCGCGCGAGCGCTTCACCATGGACGAGGGCCTGTCGACTGCCGTCCAGACCATCTTCAAGCGGCTCTACGACGACGAGCTGATCTACCGCGCCGAGCGCATCATCAACTGGTGCCCGCGCTGTCTGACCGCGATCTCCGACATCGAGGTCGACTACCAGGAGGACGACGGCGAGCTCGTCTCCATGAAGTACGGCGAGGGGGACGACACCATCGTCGTCGCCACGACCCGCGCGGAGACGATGCTCGGTGACACGGCCGTCGCCGTCCACCCCGACGACGAGCGCTACAAGCACCTCGTCGGCAAGCACATCAGGCTGCCGCTGACCGACCGTTCCATCCCGGTCGTCGCGGACGAGCACGTCGACCCCGAGTTCGGCACCGGCGCCGTCAAGGTGACCCCGGCCCACGACCCGAACGACTTCGAGATCGGCCGGCGGCACGACCTGCCCGCCATCGCCGTGATGGACGAGCACGCCGTCATCACCGCCCACGGCCCCTTCCAGGGCCTGGACCGGCTCGAGGCCCGCTCCGCCATCGTCGCCGCGCTGCGCGCCGAGGGCCGGATCGTCGCCGAGAAGCGGCCCTACGTCCACTCCGTCGGCCACTGCTCGCGCTGCAAGACCACCATCGAGCCGCGGCTGTCCCTGCAGTGGTGGGTCAAGGTCGCCCCGCTGGCGAAGGCGGCGGGCGACGCGGTCCGCGACGGCCGCGTCAAGATCCACCCGCAGGAGATGGAGAAGCGGTACTTCGACTGGGTCGACAACCTCCACGACTGGTGCATCTCGCGCCAGTTGTGGTGGGGCCACCGCATCCCGGTCTGGTACGGGCCGAACGGCGAGATCGTCTGCGTCGGACCGGACGACGAGGCGCCGACCGGCGAGGGCTGGCACCAGGACACCGACGTCCTGGACACCTGGTTCTCCTCCGGCCTGTGGCCGTTCTCCACGCTCGGCTGGCCCGAGCAGACCGAGTCCCTCGCGAAGTTCTATCCGAACTCCGTCCTGGTCACCGGCTACGACATCCTTTTCTTCTGGGTCGCCCGGATGATGATGTTCGGCCTGTACGCGATGGACGGCACCCCGCCGTTCCACACCATCGCCCTGCACGGCATGGTCCGCGACCAGTTCGGCAAGAAGATGTCGAAGTCCTTCGGCAACGCGGTCAACCCGCTGGACTGGATGGACAAGTACGGCAGCGACGCGCTCAGGTTCACGCTCGCCCGTGGCGCGAACCCGGGTGTCGACGTCCCGATCGGCGAGGACTGGGTCCAGGGCTCGCGCAACTTCGCCAACAAGATCTGGAACGCCACCCGTTTCGCGCTGATGAACGGCGCGACGGTCGAGGGGCCGCTGCCGGACGCGTCCGCGATGTCGTCGACCGACCGCTGGATCCTGTCCCGGCTGAACTCGGTCGTCGCCGAAGTCGACGCGTACTACGACGACTTCCAGTTCGCCAAGCTGTCGGACGCGCTGTTCCACTTCGCCTGGGACGAGGTCTTCGACTGGTACGTCGAGCTGTCCAAGACGACGTTCCAGGCGGGCGGCGAGCCTGCCGAGGTCAGCAAGCGGGTCCTCGGCGAGGTCCTCGACGTCACGCTGCGGCTGCTGCACCCGGTGGTCCCGTTCGTCACGGAGACCCTCTGGACCACGCTGACCGGTGGTGAGTCCGTCGTCATCGCCGACTGGCCGGCCGACAGCGGGTTCCGGGACGCGGACGCCGAGCGGGAGATCGGGACGCTCCAGTCGGTGATCACCGAGGTCCGCCGGTTCCGCGCCGACCAGGGCCTGCAGCCCGGCCAGCGGGTCCCGGCCCGGCTGACCCTCGACGGCACGGCGCTCGCCGCGCACGAGCCGGCCGTCCGCCAGCTGCTGCGCCTGCAGCCGGAGGGCGAGTCCTTCACGGCCACCGCGACCCTGCCGGTCGCGGGCGTCGAGGTCGCGCTGGACCTGTCCGGTGTGATCGACGTCGCCGCCGAGCGCAAGCGGCTCGCCAAGGACCTGGCCGCCGCCGAGAAGGAGAAGGCCCAGGCGACGGCCAAGCTCGGCAACGAGGCGTTCCTGGCGAAGGCCCCGGACCACGTGGTGGAGAAGATCCGCACGCGGCTGGCGAAGGCGGACGAGGACATCGCCCGCATCACGTCCCAGCTGGACCGCCTGCCCGGCGCCTGACGGAAGTCGCCCGGACACGCACGGCCCCCGACCGCTCAGGTCGGGGGCCGTTCACGTCGTGGTGGGCGGCGTGTAACCCGGCCGGGGGAGCCTGCGGTTTTGCCCACCGCCAGGACCACGCAGTCAGGAGCACCCCCACGATGCCCCGCACCGCGCCCCCCACCGCCGCACCGACCGCCGGACCGGCCGCGCAGCCGGCCGCCGCACCGGCCGCGCGGGGCGGACCCGGCCGTGAACGGCGCGACGACATCGACCTGCTGCGGGTCGTCTGCACCGCGGCGGTCGTACTGGTGCACGCCTCCGCCGAGTTCCTCGACGCCGGCCACCGCACCACCGGCGTCCTCGGCGACTCGGCGGGCCGGTTCGCCGTGCCGGCGTTCTTCGCGATGGCCGGCTGGGCGGCCCTGGTCGGCTCGCCCGTGCGCGGCGACGCCCAGCTCCTCACCCGCCTCGGACGGATCCTGCGCCCGATGACGGTGTGGACGGCCGTCTACCTCCTCTGGCAGTACCTGTCCGGGCGGCAGCCGCCGCACGAAGGCCTCAGGGACGCGGCCCACGCGCTGTTCGGCTCCGTCGAGCCCGCCTTCCACCTCTGGTACCTCTACACCTACGTGCCGCTCCTGCTGCTCCTCGGCGTCGCCGTGCTCGTCCTCGGGCGGCGCGCGGCGCCCCGCAGGTCGCTGCTGCTGCTCGCCGCGTTCGCCGTGGCGCCGGCGTTCGCCGGGGACGCGCGGACCCTCACCGGGCTGCCCCTGCCCTCCTGGGACTGGAGCGTGTCGCTGTACTCGCTGGCCTACGCGGTGGCGGGCGCGGCCCTGCTCGCCGCCCGGCGTCGCGGCCCGCGCGGGCTGTGGCTCGCGGGCACGGCGGCCGCCCTCGTCGCCCTCACGGTGTACCAGCTCACCGTGCGGCACCCCGCCGCGTACGGCAGCGTGGCGGTGGCCGCGCCGACCTTCGCCCTGCTCGGCGCGGTGAGCGGGGTGCGGGTGCCGGAGAGGGCGCGGGCGCTGCTGGGGCGGCTGTCGGACGCCTCGTTCGGGACGTACCTGGTGCACCTGCTGTTCGTGACGGTGCTGGTGGGGCCCGTCGCGGAGGCGGTGCCGCACGGGATCGCGGCGCCCGTGGCGCTCGCCGTGACGGCGGTGGCCGCCGCCGTGCTGTCCTTCGCCGTGAGCGTCCTGTGGGGCCGGCTGGGGATGCGCAAGTGGCTCGGCTGACCGGGGACCCCGGGCCTGCCGGACGCCGTCCGGGCCGCCCGTAGACTGGGCACCGTGAGCGAGCGCCCAGAATCAGCAGGTCCCGACCCGGACGACACCTTCGACGAGTTCGCGGAGCTCGTCGGGGAGGAGACCCGCCGCGACCCCGACCTCGCGGTCATCGAGGCCGGCAGCCGCACCCTGCGCACCCAGGGCGGCCGGCCGCACGCGGACGTCCCCGGGCGCCCCGAGGACCCCGAGGTCGACAGGGCGCTGCGCGAGGTCGAGGCGGAGCTCGCCACCCGCTGGGGCGAGACCAAGCTGGAGCCCTCGGTCGCCCGGATCGCCGCGCTGATGGACGTCCTGGGCGAGCCGCAGCGCTCGTACCCCTCGATCCACATCACCGGCACCAACGGCAAGACGTCCACCGCCCGCATGATCGAGGCGCTGCTCGGCGCCTTCGAGCTGCGCACCGGCCGGTACACCTCCCCGCACGTCCAGTCGGTCACCGAGCGGATCAGCCTGGATGGGGCCCCGGTCTCCGCCGAGCGGTTCATCGAGACGTACCAGGACGTCAAGCCGTACGTCGAGATGGTCGACTCCCAGCAGGAGTACCGGCTGTCCTTCTTCGAGGTGCTGACCGGCATGGCGTACGCCGCCTTCGCCGACGCCCCCGTGGACGTGGCGGTCGTCGAGGTCGGCATGGGCGGCAGCTGGGACGCGACGAACGTGATCGACGCCGGCGTCGCCGTGGTGACGCCCATCGACCTGGACCACACCGACCGGCTCGGCGGCACGCCCGCCGAGATCGCCACCGAGAAGTCCGGCATCGTCAAGCGGGGCGCGACGGTGATCATGGCGCAGCAGCCGGTGGACGCGGCGCAGGTGCTGCTGAAGAAGGCCGTCGAGACCGACGCGACGGTGGCCCGCGAGGGACTGGAGTTCGGCGTCGTGGCCCGGCAGGTCGCCGTCGGCGGCCAGCTGGTGACGCTGCGCGGACTCGGCGGCGAGTACCCCGAGCTGTACCTGCCGCTGCACGGCGAGCACCAGGCGCACAACGCGGCCGTGGCGCTCGCCGCCGTGGAGGCGTTCTTCGGCGTCGGCGCGGAGCGCCCGCAGCCGCTGGACGTCGACACCGTGCGCAAGGCCTTCGCCGCCGTCGCCTCCCCGGGCCGCCTGGAGGTCGTACGGCGGTCGCCGACCGTCGTCCTGGACGCCGCCCACAACCCGGCGGGCGCGCGGGCGGCCGCCGCGTCGATCGGCGAGGCGTTCCAGTTCAGCCGGCTCATCGGCGTGGTCGGCGCGAGCGGCGACAAGAACGTGCGGGGGCTGCTGGAGGCGTTCGAGCCGGTGTTCGCCGAGGTCGTCGTCACGCAGAACTCCAGCCACCGCGCGATGGACGCCGACGAACTGGCCGGCATCGCCGTCGAGGTGTTCGGCGAGGACCGCGTCCAGGTCGAGCCGCGGCTGCCGGACGCCCTGGAGGCCGCGATCACGCTGGCCGAGGAGGAGGGCGAGTTCGCCGGCGGCGGTGTGCTCGTCACCGGTTCCGTCATCACCGTCGGCGAGGCCCGACTGCTCCTGGGGAGGGGCTGAGATCCCGTGCGTACGCTCTGTGCTTCGACGCTGATCGGCGAGTTCTTCATCATCGGTTTCGCCGGGCTGGTCGCCATGAAGGACGGCGACCTGTCCACCGCCACGGTGTGGACGGTCTGCGGCATCGCGATGTTCCTGTCCGTGGCCCTGTGCGGGATGATCACCCGGCCGGGCGGGGTGGCCCTGGGCTGGGCGCTGCAGCTCGCCCTCATCGCCTCCGGCGTCTTCGTCCCGATGATGTTCTTCATGGGCGCGGTGTTCGCGCTGCTGTGGTGGACCTCGGTGCACTACGGGCGAAAGGTGGACGAAGCGAAGGCCCGTTTCGCCGCCCGGGCCGACCAGCCTGACGCTGCGTGACAGCGGCCGCGACACGCCCGGTAACCTCGTCTTTCCGCACAACTTCACGCAAGGAGCTCCGTCGTGACCCAGCGCACCCTCGTCCTGCTCAAGCCCGACGCGGTCCGCCGTGGCCTGACCGGCGAGATCATCAGCCGCGTCGAGCGCAAGGCGGGCTGGCGGATCACCGCGCTGGAGCTGCGCACCCTGGACCAGGACACGCTGGAGCAGCACTACGGCGAGCACAAGGGCAAGCCGTTCTACGAGCCGCTGGTGGAGTTCATGGCCTCCGGGCCGGTCGTGGCGATGATCGTCGAGGGTGAGCGGGTCATCGAGGGCCTGCGCAAGCTGGCGGGCCCCACCGACCCGATCGCCGCCGAGCCGGGTTCGATCCGCGGGGACTTCGGCGTCATCGTCCGGGAGAACCTGATCCACGCCTCCGACTCGGAGGATTCCGCCGAGCGCGAGGTCAAGATCTTCTTCCCCGGCCGGGCGTAACCGCGCGCATAACGATCACATCGCGGCCGCGTCCCGCGCGTTTGGCCGCCGTCGGGCGGTCTGGGGGCTTTGCCCCCGGGCCTTTTTTCGCATATGCGTGGCGTTCGGGGGAACGGATGCCCCCGATGGGACGTCTGCACAAGCAGCGGGACCCGCCATCTGATGACAATGGCGAAGACCCTCGCACGGTGTTCGCGAAGGCGCGTCTACGATGGAACCCTTCACGTCACCGCACCCACCTCGCCAACCTGAAAAGCCCTCAAAAGCTCGTGGGAAGGCCAGTCGAATCCTGATGGGGAACTCAATGTCGTTCATCGGCCGTGACATGGCTGTCGACCTCGGGACCGCCAACACGCTGGTGTACGTCAGGGGTCGTGGGATCGTACTCAACGAGCCGTCCGTGGTCGCGATCAACACCAACACCGGTGGCATCCTCGCGGTCGGTGCCGAAGCCAAGAAGATGATCGGGCGCACGCCCGGCAACATCGTCGCCGTGCGTCCGCTGAAGGACGGCGTTATCGCCGACTTCGAGATCACCGAGCGGATGCTCCGCTACTTCATCCTGAAGATCCACAAGCGGCGGTATCTGGCTCGTCCGCGGGTCGTCGTCTGTGTGCCCTCGGGCATCACGGGCGTCGAGCGCCGCGCCGTCATCGAGGCGTCGTCCCAGGCCGGCGCCCGGCAGGTGCACATCATCGAGGAGCCCATGGCGGCCGCCATCGGCTCCGGGCTGCCGGTCCACGAGGCCACCGGCAACATGGTGGTGGACATCGGCGGCGGCACCACGGAGGTCGCGGTCATCTCCCTCGGCGGCATCGTCACCGCCCAGTCCATCCGTGTCGCGGGCGACGAGCTGGACAACGCGATCATCCAGCACATCAAGAAGGAGTACTCGCTCCTGCTGGGTGAGCGGACGGCCGAACAGATCAAGATCACGATCGGTTCGGCGTACGACCTCGACGCCGACGAACACACCGAGATCCGCGGCCGCGACCTGGTGTCCGGACTGCCGAAGACCGTGGTGATCTCCGCCGCCGAAGTGCGCAAGGCGATCGAGGAGCCCGTCAACGCCATCGTCGACGCCGTCAAGACGACCCTCGACAAGTGCCCGCCGGAGCTGTCCGGCGACATCATGGACCGGGGGATCGTGCTGACCGGCGGCGGGGCGCTGCTGCGCGGCCTCGACGAGCGGCTGCGCCGGGAGACGGGCATGCCGATCCACATCGCCGAGGACCCGCTGGACAGCGTCGCGCTCGGCTCCGGCAAGTGCGTCGAGGAGTTCGAGGCGCTCCAGCAGGTGCTGGACGCCCAGCCGCGCAGATGACACCGGCCCTCGACTCCGCCGTACGGGAGGTTCACCTCTCGTACGGCGGATCACTGGTATCGAGGCCTGAAAACCCCCACAACGCCTCAAAACAGCTCCACCACACCTGAACAGACCCCCACCTCATACCCGTTCTCGACGAGGAAGGCACGGCCGCCGCACGTGAGGGACACACGAGAGAGCCGGCTGCTCCTGGTGCTGCTGATCGCCATCGCGTTCGCACTGATCACGGTGGACATCCGCGGCGGGGAGGACTCACCGGTCGACGGTGCCCGACAGGCGGCGGCGACCGTCTTCGGCCCGATCGAGAACGGCGTGTCCGGCGCGGTCGACCCGATCGGCAACGCCGTCTCCGCAGTCCGCGAGTCCGGCGACAAGCACGACCGGCTCGCCGAACTGGAGCGGGAGAACACCGCGCTCAAGGCGGAACTCGGCAGCGACGACCGCGGCCGCAGCCGCCTCAAGCAGCTCGACAAACTGCTGAGCATCTCCGGCAAGGGCCAGTACGGCATCAAGGGCGCCCAGGTCATCGCCATAGGAGCGGCCCAGGGCTTCTCCTGGACCATCACCATCGACGCCGGCGCCAACGACGGCATCACCCGCGACATGACCGTCCTCAACGGCGACGGACTCGTCGGCCGGGTCACCACCGTCGGCCCGAACACCGCCACCGTGCTGCTCGCCAGCGACCCCGACTTCACCGTCGGCACCCGCATGGAGGCCGGCGACGAACTCGGCTTCGCCTCGGGGCAGGGCGACCGCCCGCTGCGCGTCGAACTCCTCAACGGCAAGGCCGAGATCAAGAAGGGCGACCGGCTGGTCACCTTCGGCTCGCAGGCCGACAAGCCGTTCGTGCCCGGCGTGCCCGTCGGCGTCGTCTCCCGCGTCGACCCCTCCGGCGGCGACCTCACCCGCACCCTCTACGTCACGCCGTTCGTCAGCTTCAGCAAGCTCGACGTCGTCGGCGTCGTCGTCCAGGCCCCCGAGAAGGACCCGCGCGACACGGTGCTGCCGAAGAAGCCCAAGCCGACCCCCACCCCGACCGTGACGGTGACCGTCACGCCCTCCGCCCCTGCCGACGGCCTGAACCAGCAAGAGCAGTAGGAGCTGTCACCCCATGCGCGTCAACCGGATCCTGCTCTCCAGCTCGCTGATCGTCGTCGCCCTGGTGATTCAGGTGAGCGTCCTCGCCCGCCTCCACCTCCCGGGCGCCGTCCCCGACCTGCTGCTGCTCACCGTCCTCGGCCTCGCCCTGGTCTACGGCCACGTCGGCGGCGCCCTCGTCGGCTTCGGCGCGGGCCTCCTCGCCGACCTTGCGCCGCCCGCCGACCACGCCGCCGGCCGCTACGCCCTCGTGCTCTGCGTCATCGGCTACCTCGCCGGACTCGTCAAGCCCGAGAGCGGCCAGGTCAGGTCCGCCACCGCCCCCATGGCCGTGGTCGTCGCCGCCGCGGTCGGCTCCACGCTGCTCTACGCCGGCGTCGGCGCCCTCGTCGGCGACACCGCCGCCCGTCATGTGGGCCTCAGCAGCCTGCTGTTCACCGCCGCGCTGTACGACCTGCTGCTCGCCCCGTTCGTCGTCCCCGGCGTCATGGCCCTGGCCCGGCGCGCCGAGAACGACCCGCTCGCCGAGACCAGCACCGGCAAGTCCGGCGACGTCTCCTCCGGCTACCTCTCCGGCGGCACCGGACTGCGCATCGGCGGCCAGCGGGGCGGACTGCGGGTCAAGGCGGCCCGCGCCCGGGTGGCCCGGGCCGGCCGCATCAAGGGGGTCAAGCGCCTGTGACCACCCACGACTTCACCGGAACGAGTGAACGGCGACGGAACGCCGCCACCCGGCCCGGCCGTTCACCACTCGTACTCGCACACCCGCACGCGCTCTGAGAGGGGAGGAAGCCGCGTGACCAACATCCCCGAGACCGGCCGCAGCACCCGGGTCCAGGTCCGGCTCGTCGTCATCCAGGTCCTCGTCATCTCCCTCCTCGGCACCCTCGGCGGGCGCCTGTGGTACCTCCAGATCCGCGAGGGCGACCAGTACGCCAAGGAGGCCTCCGGCAACCACGTCCAGCAGGTCGTCCAGCCCGCCGTCCGCGGCTCCATCCTGGACGCCCGCGGCGTGGCCCTCGCCGACAACGAGACCCGCCTGGTCGTCTCCGCCTCCCGCACCGAACTGCTGAAGATGAAGGACGACGGCAAGGCCGTCCTCACCAAGCTCGCCGGCGTCCTCGGCATGGACCCCGAAGAGGTCATGCTCAAGGTCCGCCTCTGCGACGCCGAGACCCCCCAGCCCTGCTGGAACGGCTCGCCGTACCAGCCCATCCCCATCACCGACGAGGCCACCGCCAAACAGGCCCTGCAGATCCGCGAGCGCGCCGAGGACTTCCCCGGCATCACCGCCGAACCGCAGGCCCTGCGCCGCTACGCGAGCCCCGGCAAGGCCAACACCGCCCAGGTCCTCGGCTACCTCTCACCCGTCACCGACGAGGAGATCACCCAGGCCGAGGACACCAGCTCGCCCTACCTGCGTTCCGACATGGTCGGCCGCTCCGGCCTGGAGCGCCAGTACGACAAGCAGCTGCGCGGCAAGGCCGGCGTCACCCGCTACGAGGTCGACAACCTCGGCCGCGTCATCGGCGAGGCCGAGGCCGACCCCGCCGAGGCCGGCGCCAACCTCGTCACCAGCATCGACTCCCGCGTCCAGCGCATCGCCGAGTACGAGCTGAACGAGGCGATGAAGGCCGCCCGCAAGGAGATGGACCGCAACACCAACCGCACCTACGAGGCCGACTCCGGCGCCGTCGTCGTCATGGAGGCCAAGACCGGCCGTGTCGTCGCCATGGCCTCCAACCCCACCTACGACCCCAACGCCTGGGTCGGCGGCATCTCCGCCAAGGACTACGCGACGCTCACCGGCAAGAAGTCCAACTACCCGCTGCTCAACCGCGCCATCCAGGGCCAGTCGGCACCCGGCTCCATCTTCAAGGTGATCCCCACGGCCGCCGCCATACAGGCCGGCTACTCCTTCGAAGGCCCCTACAACTGCTCCAGCTCGTACTCCATCGGCGGACAGGTCTTCAAGAACTTCGAGTCCCAGAACCACGGCGCGATCAGCCTCGGCCGCGCGCTGGAGGTCTCCTGCGACACCGTCTTCTACGCCCTCTCCCACGAGGAGTGGAAGCGCGACGGCGGCAACAAGCCGAAGAAGAACGCCCACGACTGGTTCTACAAGACCGCCCACCAGTTCGGCCTCGGCGAGGAAACCGGCATCGACCTGCCCAACGAGGTCACCGGCCGCGTCCCCGACCGCCAGTGGAAGCTCGACTACTGGAAGGCCAACAAGGACGTCTGGTGCAAGACCGGCAAGAAGGACGGCAGCTACGCGGAGCGCATCGCCTACGAGAACTGCCTCGAAGGCAACCGGCTGCGCGCCGGTGACTCCGTCAACTACTCCATCGGCCAGGGCGACACCCTCGTGACCCCCATCCAGATGGCCACCATCTACTCGGCCATCTCCAACGGCGGCACCCTCTACAACCCCACCGTCGGCAAGGCCGTCATCAGCCCCGACGGGAAGACCGTCACGGAGATCGAGCCCGAGGCGCACGGCAAGCTGCCCACCTCCAAGAAGACCCTCGCCCAGATGGACGAGGCCCTCGAGGGAGTCGCCACCCGCGGTACGGCCGCGTGGCGGTTCGGCGGCTGGCCCCAGGACGAGATCCCGATGCACGCCAAGACCGGTACCGCCGAGGTCTACGGCAAGCAGACCACCTCGTGGTTCGCGACGTACACCAAGGAATACTCGATCGTCATGACGATCTCCCAGGGCGGTACGGGCTCCGGCGCCTCGGGACCCGCCGTGCGCAACATCTACAACGCCCTCTACGGCGTATCGGAGAGCGGCGAGATCGACAAGAAGAAGGCACTGCTGCCCACACCGCAGAAGAACCTCCCCAAGGTCCGCACCGACGGCACCATCAAGTCCCCCAAGGTCTCCAAGGACCCCGCCAAGGACCGCGCCGCGAGCCCGTCGCCCGACGCGGGGGCCACCACTCCGCAGGAGGACCCCGCCGCGGACCCGCAGCAGCCCGGCACCGTCCCCTCACCGGAGATCGGCAACCGCGAGACCCGCCGCCGCCACCGGCGACGACGCGGCGGCACCGGCGGAAGAACGCGGAGGGCGGCGGCATGACCGGCGGCGTCAACAGCTTCCAGGTCTCCGGATACGGGCCGGAGCGGGCCGGCTGGACGCGGGTCTTCGCCCGCGACTCCCTGGCCCGGCGCCTCGACTGGCCGATACTGCTCTCGGCGATCGCCCTCTCCCTGCTGGGCTCGCTCCTGGTCTACTCGGCCACCCGCAACCGCACCGAACTCAACCAGGGCGACCCCTACTACTTCCTCGTCCGCCACTGGCTCAACACCGGCATCGGACTGGCCCTGATGGTCGGCGTCCTCTGGCTCGGCCACCGCGCCCTGCGCACGGCCGTGCCCCTGCTCTACGGCGCCTCCGTCTTCCTCATCCTGCTGGTGCTCACCCCGCTGGGCTCCACCATCAACGGCGCCCACTCCTGGATCAAGCTCCCCGGCGGCTTCTCCCTCCAGCCCTCCGAGTTCGTGAAGATCACGATCATCCTGGGCATGGCCATGCTGCTCGCCGCCCGCGTCGACGCGGGCGACAAACCGCACCCCGACCACCGCACGGTCCTCCAGGCACTCGGGCTCGCCGTCGTCCCCATGCTGATCGTGATGCTCATGCCCGACCTCGGGTCGGTCATGGTCATGGTCATCATCGTGCTCGGCGTGCTGCTCGCCTCCGGCGCCTCCAACCGCTGGATCTTCGGACTGATGAGCGCCGGCGCGATCGGAGCGGTCACCGTCTGGCAGCTCGGCATCCTCGACGAGTACCAGATCAACCGCTTCGCCGCCTTCGCCAACCCCGAACTCGACCCCGCGGGCGTCGGCTACAACACCAACCAGGCCCGCATCGCCATCGGCTCCGGCGGACTGAGCGGCTCCGGCCTCTTCCACGGCTCCCAGACCACCGGCCAGTTCGTCCCCGAACAGCAGACCGACTTCGTCTTCACCGTCGCCGGCGAGGAACTCGGCTTCGTCGGCGGCGCCCTCATCATCGGCCTGCTCGGCATCATCCTCTGGCGCGCCTGCCGCATCGCCCGCGACACCACCGACCTGTACGGCACGATCGTCGCCGCCGGCATCGTCGCCTGGTTCGCCTTCCAGGCCTTCGAGAACATCGGCATGACCCTCGGCATCATGCCCGTCACCGGCCTGCCCCTGCCCTTCGTCTCCTACGGCGGCTCCTCCATGTTCGCCGTCTGGCTGGCCGTGGGCCTGCTCCAGTCCATCCGCCTGCAACGGCCGATGTCCGCGTGACGCCACGGGTGCGGAGCGGCCCACTGCCGTTCCGCACCCACGGCGACTAGATTCGGTCCATGGCGGACACCAAGCGCGAGATCGAGCGAAAGTACGAGTCCGACGACGGCGCACTGCCGGACCTGACCCGCGTCCCCGGCGTCGCAACCGTCCTCGACAAGGGCGTCACCCACCTCGACGCCACCTACCACGACACCGCCGACCAACGCCTCACCGCCGCCTCCGTCACCCTGCGCCGCCGCACCGGCGGCTCCGACGCCGGCTGGCACCTGAAACTCCCCGTCGCCCCCGGCGTACGGGACGAGATCCGCGCACCCCTCTCCGACACCCTCCCCGGAGAACTCGCCACCCTCGTCCGCTCCCGCGCCCGCGACGCCGCACTGGGGCCCCTCGTCCGGCTGCGCACCGACCGCGACGTACGCCACCTGACCGACGCCGACGGCCGGCTGCTCGCCGAGGTCAGCGTCGACACCGTCCACGCCGAACGCCTCACCGGCACCGGCGGCACCGCCCGCTGGACCGAGATCGAGGTCGAACTCGCCGACGACGGCGACCCCGCCTTCCTCGACAAGGTCGACAAACGCCTGCGCAAGGCCGGCCTGCGCCCCTCCCCGTCGGGCTCGAAACTGGCCAGGGCCCTCGCCGGGACCGCATCCGCCGAGCCGCCCCGCCCCACCGGGAAACCCGTCACCGCCGGCGACCACGTCCTCGCCTACGTCCGCGCCCAGCGGGACGCCCTCGTCGACCTCGACCCCGCCGTACGCCAGGACACCCCCGACTCCGTGCACCGCATGAGGGTCGCCACCCGCCGCCTGCGCAGCACCTTCCGCTCCTTCCGCAGCATCCTCGACCGCACGGCCACCGACCCCATCGGCACCGACCTGAAGTGGCTGGCCGCCGAGCTCGGCCTGGACCGCGACCAGGAGGTCCTCGCCGAACGCCTCCGGTCCTCCCTCGCCGACGTCCCCGACACCCTCGTGGCCGGCCCCGTCGGCGACCGCCTCACCCGCTGGGCCGAGGCCCGCCACGCCGGAGCCCACGGCCGCCTCACCGGCATCCTCGACTCCCGCCGCTACCTCACCCTGCTCGACACCCTCGACGCCCTCCTGGCCGACCCGCCCCTGCGCGACGAGGCCGCGGCCACCCCCGACAAGGCCCTCACCAAGGCCGTGCGCAAGGACCTCGACAAGCTCACCGGCCTCGTCACCCGGGCCCTCGACCTCCCGCCCGGCGACGACCGCGACCTCGCCCTGCACGACGCCCGCAAGAAGACCAAGCGCACCCGGTACGCCGCCGAGGCCGCCACCCCGGCGCTCGGCAAACCGGCGAAGCGCCTCGTCAAGTCCATGAAGTCCCTCCAGGGCCTGCTCGGCGACCACCAGGACAGCGTCATGGCCCGCAGGACCCTGCGCGAACTCGCCGCCGTCGCCCACGCCGCCGGCGAGAGCGCCTTCACCTACGGCATCCTCTACGGCCGCGAGGAACACCGCGCGGCACTCGCCGAGAACGCCCTCCCCGAGGCCTGGGCGGCGCTCACCGAGGACCTCCGGCCCTGGACGGCGTAGGGAGTACCCCTCCGGCCGCGTTACGCTGAATGGTCACCCCACTCAGCACACAAAGGTTCGCGAGATGCCTGCCGAAGCCGCCGAGTCTGTGTTCCCGCAGCTCGAAGCTCTGCTCCCGCATGTGCAGAAGCCGATCCAGTACGTCGGCGGAGAGCTCAACTCCACGGTCAAGCCGTGGGAGAGCTGCGACGTCCGCTGGGCGCTCATGTACCCCGACGCCTACGAGGTCGGACTGCCCAACCAGGGCGTCATGATCCTCTACGAGGTCCTCAACGAGCAGGACGGCGTCCTCGCCGAGCGCACCTACAGCGTCTGGCCGGACCTCGAGGAGCTGATGCGGGAGCACCACGTCCCCCAGTTCACCGTGGACAGCCACCGCCCGGTCAAGGCCTTCGACGTGTTCGGCCTGAGCTTCTCCACCGAGCTCGGCTACACCAACATGCTCACCGCCCTCGACCTGGCCGGCATCCCCCTGGAGGCCAAGGACCGCGGCCTCGACGACCCGGTCGTCGTGGCCGGCGGCCACGCCGCCTTCAACCCCGAGCCGATCGCGGACTTCATCGACTGCGCGGTCATCGGCGACGGCGAACAGGCCGTCCTCGAGATCACGCGGATCGTCCGCGCCTGGAAGGAGGAGGGCCGCCCCGGCGGCCGCGAGGAACTCCTCCTCCGCCTGGCGAAGACCGGCGGGGTGTACGTCCCCGGCTTCTACGACGTCGAGTACCTCCCCGACGGCCGTATCGCCCGTGTCGTGCCCAACAGGTCGGGCGTCCCGTGGCGGGTCTCCAAGCACACGGTGATGGACCTCGACGAGTGGCCCTACCCCAAGCAGCCCCTCGTCCCGCTCGCCGAGACGGTCCACGAGCGGATGTCCGTGGAGATCTTCCGCGGCTGCACCCGCGGCTGCCGCTTCTGCCAGGCCGGCATGATCACCCGCCCGGTCCGCGAGCGCTCCATCACCGGCATCGGCGACATGGTCGACAAGGGCCTGAAGGCGACCGGCTTCGAAGAGGTCGGCCTGCTCTCGCTCTCCTCCGCCGACCACTCGGAGATCGGCGACATCGCCAAGGGCCTCGCCGACCGCTACGAAGAGGACAAGATCGGCCTCTCCCTGCCCTCCACCCGCGTCGACGCCTTCAACATCGACCTGGCCAACGAGCTGACCCGCAACGGCCGTCGCTCGGGCCTGACCTTCGCCCCGGAGGGCGGCTCGGAGCGCATCCGCAAGGTCATCAACAAGATGGTCTCCGAGGACGACCTGATCCGCACCGTCGCCACCGCCTACGGCAACGGCTGGCGCCAGGTGAAGCTGTACTTCATGTGCGGCCTGCCCACCGAGACCGACGACGACGTCCTCCAGATCGCCGACATGGCCACCCGGGTGATCGCCAAGGGCCGCGAGGTCTCCGGCTCCAACGACATCCGCTGCACGGTCTCCATCGGCGGTTTCGTCCCCAAGCCGCACACCCCCTTCCAGTGGGCCCCGCAGCTCTCCGCCGAGCAGACGGACGAGCGCCTCACCAAGCTCCGCGACAAGATCCGCGGCGACAAGAAGTACGGGCGTTCCATCGGCTTCCGCTACCACGACGGCAAGCCCGGCATCGTCGAGGGCCTGCTCTCCCGCGGCGACCGCCGCATCGGCGCGGTCATCCGCGCGGTCTACGAGGACGGCGGCCGCTTCGACGGCTGGCGCGAGCACTTCTCCTACGACCGCTGGATGGACTGCGCCGACAAGGCCCTGGTGCAGTTCGGCGTGGACGTCGACTGGTACACCACCCGCGAGCGCACCTACGAGGAGGTCCTCCCCTGGGACCACCTCGACTCCGGCCTCGACAAGGACTGGCTCTGGGAGGACTGGCAGGACGCCCTCGACGAGACGGAGGTCGAGGACTGCCGCTGGACCCCGTGCTTCGACTGCGGCGTGTGCCCGCAGATGGACACTTCCATCCAGATCGGCCCGACCGGCAAGAAGCTGCTGCCGCTGACGGTCAAGAACGCGGCGTCCGCTTCCTGACGGCGTATGCCGAAGCCCCCTCCACCTGCGGTGGAGGGGGGCTTCCGTGTGGGGCGGGGTCAGGGGAGGTCGTGTCGGAAGTGGGCGACGCGGTGGCGGGGGGCGGTGGTGCGGCGCGGCGGGCGGGTCAGGGTGATCTGGCGCACGAGCTGCTGGAAGCAGGCCAGGGCGGCGACCCCGGGGAGGGCCGCGGCGGCCGTGTCGGTGAGGGTCCGGGGGGCCTGGGCGACGCAGAGCAGGACCGCGACGGACGAGAAGAGGAGGACGACGAACCAGGAGTGCAGGGCGCGTCGTTGGTGCAGTGCCGCGCGGAGGATGGACAACGTGCCCGCGAGCCAGGGGCCGTAGACGAGGATGGGCCACCACGCGGAGGAACTGCCGGTGCTGTGGGCCGTGGTGACGAGGAGCAGCGGCTCGTAGGTGACGACGCCGCTGAAGACGCTCACCATCGACACGGTGACTGCGGCCATGGCGGCGATGACGTAGCTGGCCGAGCGCAGGGCGTCGGGGCGTTTGCGCGGGGGTTTGCGGTGGCCGCGCGGCGCGGAGCGCAGGGGCGGCAGTTCGGCCGTGATGTCCTGCAGGTTGCCCATGGGGCTGCCGGCCGGGGGCGTGGTGACCGAGGTCTCTTCGCGGGGCTGTGGCATGGAGACGCCGGCGTATTCCTCGCCGCGGGCCTCCTGGAGCAGATAGGCGAGTTCCTCGGCCGGGTCCCAGGACGGGACGGGGGGTTCCATGGGCTGGGCGTACTCGGGGTAGACGAGAGGGTCGTAGCGTTCGTCATTCATGTCAGACGGCCTCGCCGCTCCCGGTCCGTCGGCCGGCGAGGACGGATGTCCACGAATTCCCCCCGTCGGGCCTGACCGGCCCGGACATGCTTGCCTTCGTCATATAGCGACTAACGGCGGGTGTTTGCCTTGGATGCGTGGCGAATGAGTGAACGGCCGGAGCGACAATTGGTTTGTATAGGCTGCGGAATTCACCTTTCCGGTCGGCGTTGAGCATATGAGGTCACCACCGTCATGCGCGTGGGATCCGGAGGGGCCGCGGCTGCGTCTCCGTAGGCATGGATCTCGAGAAGCCGGCCGGTCGGCCGGCCGCCGCGCCCGCGGGGGAGGGGTGCCTCGTCGTGGCGGTCCGCGTCCC
The DNA here is from genome assembly GCF_003665435.1 of Streptomyces fungicidicus. Taxonomy (NCBI): domain Bacteria; kingdom Bacillati; phylum Actinomycetota; class Actinomycetes; order Kitasatosporales; family Streptomycetaceae; genus Streptomyces; species Streptomyces fungicidicus. Next base: position 2,644,492 of record NZ_CP023407.1, on the reverse strand, counting down.
CGTGCGGATCGTGGTGCTGGTGCTGGTCGTGCCGGTGCGGATGGTGTGGGACGCGCTGGCGGTCGCCGGGCGCTTTCTGAACGACACGGTGCTGCGGCCGCTGGGGCGGGCGCTGCTGTGGATGGGGCGGGCGGTGTTCGTGTGGCCGTTCGTCGGACTGTGGCGGTATGTGCTCGTGCCGCTGGGGCTGGCGCTGGCCTGGCTGGGGAGGGTGCTGGTGGTCCTCCCGGCCGTCGCGCTCCACCGTCATGTGCTGGTTCCCCTGGGTCACGCGGCCGGGTGGCTGTACGCGCGGGTGCTGACGCCGGTCGGGCGGGCGCTGGCCGCGGTCGGGGGCGCGGTGTGGGCGGGGGTGGTGTGGCTGGGGCGGTGTCTGGTCGTGGTGCCGTCGGTGTGGCTGTACCGGTGGGTGCTGACCCCTGTGGGGCGGGCGGTCGCCTGGTGCGCCGGGGGACTGGCGCGGCTGGTGGCGACGGTCGTCTCCTGGGTCGGCCGGGGGTTGTACTGGACCGCCCGGATCCTGCTGGTGCTGCCCGCGCTCGCGGTGTGGCGGTGGGTGCTGGTGCCCGTGGGACGGGTGCTGGCCGTCGTCGCGCGGGAGGTCGCGGACGCCCTCGGGCATGCCTGGCGGATCGCGGGGCACGTCTCGCTCGCCGTGGGGCGGTTCCTCGGGACCGTGCTGCGGTGGGTGTTCGTGGAGCCGGTGCGCCGGGTGTACCGGAGCGTGCTGACGCCGGTGGGGCACGTGGTGCGCGACGCGGTGCTGCGGCCGGCCGCGGAGGCCGCCCGCGCGGTGGGCCGGGCCACCCGGCAGGCCCTCGCCGCCGCCCGCGCGTCGGTCCGGGAGACCCGCGCGGGCATCCGGCGGGCGCTGCTCGGCGAACCGGCCGGCGCACCGGCGGGTGCGGGGAGGAAACCGCAGTTCACGCACCGGCGGGAACCTACCGGCCCGGAGGCACGTACTCTTGGTAGCAGTACGACCGCTCTCACGAAGGACTGAACGACACTGGGCAAGCGACAGCCCGAAGGCCCGCCGCCCGCACCCGCGGTGCAGCGCATCCGACTGCGTTACACCAAGCGCGGCCGCCTCCGGTTCACCAGCCACCGTGACTTCCAGCGCGCCTTCGAGCGTGCGCTGCGCCGTGCCGAGGTGCCGATGGCGTACTCGGCGGGGTTCACGCCGCACCCGAAGGTGTCGTACGCCAATGCCGCACCCACCGGCACGGGCAGTGAGGCGGAATACCTGGAGATCGCGCTCACCGAGCCGCGCGAACCCGAGCGGCTCCGGGCCCTCCTCGACGAGTCGATGCCCGCCGGGCTCGACATCGTGGAGGCGGTCGAGGCCCGCACGTCGGGTCTCGCCGACCGGCTGACGGCTTCCGTGTGGGAGCTGCGGCTGGACGGCGTCGGCCCCGAGGACGCCCGCCGTGCGGTGGACGCCTTCAACGCGGCCGGGACCGTGGAGGTCCAGCGCCGGACCAAGAACGGCGTCCGCACCTTCGACGCCCGTTCCGCGGTCGTGGAGCTGGAGAGCGCGGAAACGGACTCGTCGCGGGCTGATAGGCCGACCGACCGGCCCTGTGCGATACTGCGGCTGGTTGTTCGGCACGTGACGCCTGCCGTACGACCCGACGACGTCCTGTCCGGTCTCCGCGCCGTGGCCGACCTGGCGCCGCCGGTCCCCGCAGCGGTGACCAGGCTGGCGCAGGGGCTGCTCGATGAAGAGACCGGCACGGTGACCGACCCGCTCGCGCCCGACCGCGAGGCAGCAGCGACCGAGCCGCAACCGGCCGGCGCCACTGCCGCCGCGACGGTGCCGGCGTAAGGAAGGTCCCGCGAAGGGACGGACGTCGTAAGCGCCGCCCTCGAACTCGGGAGCCACCTGGGTCGGGCAGCGCACCCACCAGAAGACTTTCGCCAGGCCGTGCGCATTCGGTGTACGGAACCGGCGAGACAGGACACAGAGTGCTCCCGTGCGGCGCCCGCGCCCCGGACGGCGGCGATCGCGCACTGCGCGAGCCGCGGACGTCACCGGCTTCGCCGGACCAGGTGCGGCGCCCGGGAGCCTGACGGGAGAAACGCCCGCATGCTCGAACCGATCGAGCCCACCGAGGGCTCCGAACTGAACACTCCGAGCGACACCCTGCCGCCGCGACGGCGGCGGCGTGCCGCCTCACGCCCGGCGGGCCCGCCCGCCGGGGCGGACGGGGCGACGGGGGAGACCGTCGCACCGGCCATACCGGCCGCGGAGCCGGCCGAGGCCCTGGAGTCCGCCGCAGGGGCCGGGAAGGACCCGGAGGCAGCCGCTCCGCGACGCCGTCGTGTGGTGCGCCGTGCCGCGGCGCCTGCCGGGGCACCGGAGTCGGCGGAGGCCGCCGAGACCGTCGTCACGGCCGCGCAGGCCCCGGCCGGGAGCGCTCCGGCCGCCGAGCAGCCCGCCGTCCCCGAGGACGCCGCCCCGCCCCGCGCCCGGCGCCGGGCGACCCGCAGCGTGACGTCACCGACGGCGGCCGCGGCCGCCGGGACCGCCGAGCCCGAGCAGCCCGCCCCCGCCGCCGAGGCGCCCGCGAAGGCTGAGGCCGTCGCCGAGGCCCCCTCCGAGGACGCCGCTCCGCGCCGCACCCGGCGCCGCGCCTCGCGCGCCGTGACCTCGCCGGAGCCGGCCGCCGGGACGGCCGAGAAGGCCGCGGCCCCCGAGGCCGCCGCCGAGGCGCCCCAGGCCGCCGCGGAGACCACCGAGGCCGTCGCCGAGGACGCCGCTCCGCGCCGCACCCGGCGCCGCGCCACGCGGGCCGACTCCGCGCCCGCCGAGGCGCAGCCGGCCGCCGCGGCCGCCGAGCCCGAGCAGCCCGCCCCCGCCGCCGAAGAGGCCCCGGAGGCCGAGGACGAGGCCCCGCGCCGCCGTCGCCGGGTGGTCCGCAAGGCCGCCGCCGGCTTCGCCGAGCCCGCGCGCCCCGCCCGGACCACCAAGCCCGCCGCGTCCGACGGACCGGAGGAGGCGGAGACCTCGAAGCGCCGCCCCGCGCGCCCGGCCGTCGCCGTGTTCCAGGCGCCGGTGTTCGCCGAGCCCCGCTTCCAGACCCCGGAGCGCGCCGCCGCCGAGGCGGCCGCCGAGGTCACCGGACCGGCGGAACCGGAGGAGACCGAGGAGACCGAGGAGGCCGGGGAGCTCGTACAGGAGCAGCCCGCCTCCCGCCGCCGTCGCCGGCGCCGTGGCGCGGGCGACGAGCCCGAGGCGGCCGCCCCCGCGACCCGCGCCGAGGACGAGGCGGAGGAGGACGAGGAGCAGGCCGAGGACCACGCCGAGGGCGAGGACCATGACGACAGCGAGGGCGCCGGTTCGCGCCGCCGCCGTCGCCGCGGCGGCCGTCGCCGCCGGCGCGGTGACTCCGCCGAGTCCGACGCCGAGGGCGGCGATTCCGCGGACGCCTCCGCCGAGCAGGCCGCCCAGGACGCCGAGGACACCGCCGAGCAGGTCGAGGAGGACGCCGAGGACGCCGAGGACGAGGGCCGCGACGACTCCGGGTCCAGCAGCAGCCGTCGCCGTCGCCGCCGGCGTCGCCGCGCCGGTGACAGCGGTGGTGAGGGCGAGTCGGCCTCCGACGACCCCGAGCGCACCGTCGTCAAGGTGCGCGAGCCGCGCAAGGCGTCCGAGCCGTCGGACGAGGTGCAGTCCATCAAGGGCTCCACGCGTCTGGAGGCGAAGAAGCAGCGCCGCCGCGAAGGCCGCGAGCAGGGCCGCCGCCGGGTGCCGATCATCACCGAGGCCGAGTTCCTGGCCCGCCGTGAGGCCGTCGAGCGCGTCATGGTCGTGCGTCAGCACGGCGACCGTACGCAGATCGGCGTCCTGGAGGACGGGGTGCTCGTCGAGCACTACGTCAACAAGGAGCAGGCGACCTCGTACGTCGGGAACGTCTACCTCGGCAAGGTGCAGAACGTGCTGCCGTCGATGGAGGCCGCCTTCATCGACATCGGCAAGGGCCGCAACGCCGTGCTCTACGCCGGTGAGGTCAACTTCGAGGCGCTGGGCATGGGTCACGGCCCGCGCCGTATCGAGTCCGCGCTGAAGTCGGGCCAGTCGGTCCTGGTGCAGGTCACCAAGGACCCGATCGGGCACAAGGGCGCCCGCCTCACCAGCCAGGTGTCCCTCCCGGGCCGTTACCTCGTGTACGTCCCCGAGGGCTCGATGACCGGCATCAGCCGCAAGCTGCCCGACACCGAGCGGGCCCGGCTGAAGACCATCCTCAAGAAGATCGTCCCCGAGGACGCGGGCGTCATCGTGCGCACCGCCGCCGAGGGCGCGAGCGAGGACGAGCTGCGCCGGGACGTCGAGCGGCTGCAGGCGCAGTGGGAGGAGATCAAGAAGAAGTCCAAGAACGGTGCCGGCAGCGCCCCGACGCTGCTGTACGGCGAGCCGGACATGACCGTCCGGGTCGTGCGGGACATCTTCAACGAGGACTTCTCCAAGGTCGTCGTCAGCGGTGACGAGGCGTGGGAGACCGTCCACGGGTACGTGTCGCACGTGGCGCCGGACCTGGCCGAGCGGCTGTCCCGGTGGACCAGCGAGGTCGACGTCTTCGCCACGTACCGGATCGACGAGCAGCTCGCCAAGGCGCTGGACCGCAAGGTCTGGCTGCCCAGCGGCGGTTCGCTGGTGATCGACCGGACCGAGGCGATGATCGTCGTCGACGTCAACACCGGCAAGTTCACCGGACAGGGCGGCAACCTCGAGGAGACGGTCACCAGGAACAACCTGGAGGCGGCCGAGGAGATCGTGCGCCAGCTGCGGCTGCGCGACCTCGGCGGCATCATCGTCATCGACTTCATCGACATGGTGCTGGAGTCCAACCGGGACCTGGTGCTGCGGCGTCTGCTGGAGTGCCTGGGCCGGGACCGTACGAAGCACCAGGTCGCCGAGGTGACCTCGCTGGGCCTGGTCCAGATGACCCGCAAGCGGGTCGGCCAGGGTCTGCTGGAGTCGTTCTCGGAGACCTGCGTCCACTGCAACGGGCGCGGTGTCATCGTGCACCTCGACCAGCCGGCCGCCGCCGGTGGCGGCGGCAAGCGCCGGAAGCGGGCGCGGGCCGGCGCTGCGGAGCAGCCGCACGAGCACGAGGCCGCGGGCGTCGAGACGGCCGAGCAGGAGGCGGAGACGGAGACGGCGGCCGAGGTCGCCGCCGAGGCCGCCGAGCCGGTCGCGCTGCCGGCCCCCGAGTTCGTGCCGGACGAGGAGCTGTACAGCAGCGCCGCCGAGGCGGAGGCGGCGGCCACCCGTGGTCGCACGCGTCGCCGGGCGAGCCGGCGTGCGTCCGCCCCGGCGGGCGCGCCCAAGCGGGAGACCGCCAGGGCCGGCCGGCGCGGAGCCGAGGAGGGCGACAGGGCCGAGGCGCCGACGGCGCAGGACGTGACCGCCGCCGAGGAGATCGCGCGTCCGGTGCGGCCCGAGCCCGCCGCCGAGGCGCTGGCCGAGCCGGCCGCCGTCGAGGACGCGGTGGTTCCCGAGCCGGCCGCCGAGGAGGCCGCGCCCAAGGGCCGTACGCGTCGCCGGGCCACCCGCAAGGTGTCAGCGCCCGCCGGTTCCCCGGCGGGAGCTGAGGCCGCGGTGGTGACGGTCGCGGAGCCCGCGCCCCCGGTCGCCGAGGCGCCGGCCGCCGAGGCGCCGAAGCCGGAGGAGACCCCGGTCGAGGCGCCCGCCGAGGCCGAGGCCCCGGCCCGGCCGCGTCGCCGCGCGGTGCGCAAGGCGGGCACGTCGACGGCGTCCGAGGACACGGCCGTGGTGGTCGTCCCGTCCGCGGCGGCGGAGACGGCGCCTGCGGAGGAGCCCGCGCAGGAGACTGCCGGGGAGCCCTCGCAGGAGTCCGCCGAGGAGCCGGCCGCGGCCAGGAAGACCGCCCGCAAGGCGGCCAAGAAGGCCACGGCGAAGAAGGCCGCGGTGAAGAAGACGGCGGCCAAGAAGACCGCCGCGAAGAAGACGACGGCCAAGAAGGCGGCGGCGAAGACCACCAAGTCGGCCGCCACCAAGACGACCGCGAAGAAGGCGGCGTCGAAGAAGACCGCGGCGGCGGCCCAGCAGCCGTCGTCGTCGGTGACGGCCTCGACGGAGGACTGACCTCCGCGTCGCCCGGTACAGATGATCCGCCCCCGGCTCGGCCGGGGGCGGATCATTTTTTTCGTCCCCCGACGGTCAGAGAGGGGTCAAATGTATGAATGAGGGGTGAATCAAAGGTCCTGACACATGGTTGGATGTGATCAAAGATCCATTCTGAAACCAGACAAACGGGTAAATTCCAGTCCAGGTTCACAGTATTGGGGCGCATCACGTGAAGGCTCTCGTGCTTTCCGGGGGAGCGGGGACCCGCCTCCGTCCGATCACCCACACCTCGGCCAAACAGCTCGTGCCGGTCGCCAACAAACCGGTCCTCTTCTACGGCCTTGAGGCCATCGCCGACGCCGGGATCACCGAGGTCGGGATCGTCGTCGGCGACACCGCGGACGAGATCCGCGAGGCGGTGGGGGACGGTTCCCGGTTCGGCGTCGAGGTCACCTACATCCCCCAGGAAGCGCCCCTGGGGCTCGCCCACGCCGTACTCATCGCCCGGGACTTCCTCGGCGACGACGACTTCGTCATGTACCTCGGCGACAACTTCGTCGTCGGGGGCATCACCGCCCTGGTGGAGGAGTTCCGCGCCGAGCGGCCCGACGCGCGGATCCTGCTGACCAAGGTCCCCGACCCGACCGCCTTCGGCGTCGCCGAACTCGGCGCCGACGGACAGGTGGTGGGCCTGGAGGAGAAGCCGGAGCGGCCGAAGAGCGACCTGGCCCTCGTCGGCGTCTACCTGTTCACCCCGGCCGTGCACGAGGCCGTCCGCTCCATCGCGCCGTCCCGGCGCGGCGAGCTGGAGATCACGCACGCCCTGCAGTGGCTGATCGACGCGGAGCGCGACGTCCGCTCCACCACGATCTCCGGGTACTGGAAGGACACCGGCAACGTCACCGACATGCTGGAGGTCAACCGTTCCGTGCTGGAGACCCTGGAGCCCGGCCGCGCCGGCACGGTGGACGCGGCCAGCGAGATCATCGGCCGGGTGCGCATCGAGGAGGGCGCCCGGGTCAGCGGCAGCCGGATCGTCGGACCCGCGGTCATCGGCGCCGGTACGGTGGTCGACAACGCCTACATCGGCCCCTTCACGTCGGTGTCCGAGGGCTGCCGGATCGAGGACAGCGAAATCGAGTACTCCATCGTGCTGCGGGGTTCGTCCGTGACCGGCGTGCGCCGGGTGGAGGCCTCGCTCATCGGGCGCGACGTCGAGGTCACGCCCGCTCCCCGCAACCCCAAGGCCCACCGGCTCGTGCTCGGTGATCACAGCAAGGTGCAGATCTCCTCATGACAGCCCCCGCCTCCTCCGCCCGCCCGGTCCGGATCCTGGTGACCGGCGGCGCCGGCTTCATCGGCTCGCACTACGTCCGCACGCTGCTCGGCCCCGAGGGACCCGGCGACGTCGAGGTCACCGTCCTGGACAAGCTGACCTACGCGGGCAACCCGGCCAACCTCGACGAGGTGCGCGGGCACCCCGGGTTCGCCTTCGTGCGCGGCGACATCTGCGACCCGGAACTGGTCGGCGGGCTGATGGCCGAGCACGACCAGGTGGTGCACTTCGCCGCCGAGTCGCACGTCGACCGGTCGATCGACGGCGGCGCGGAGTTCGTCCGCACGAACGTGGTCGGCACCCACACCCTTGTCGACGCCGCGCACCGGGCCGGCGTCTCGACCTTCGTGCACATCTCCACCGACGAGGTCTACGGCTCGATCGACGAGGGCTCCTGGCCCGAGACCCACCCGCTGGAGCCCAACTCGCCCTACTCCTCGGCGAAGGCGTCCAGCGACCTGATCGCGCTCTCCTACCACCGCACCCACGGCCTCGACGTGCGCGTCACCCGCTGCTCCAACAACTACGGGCACCACCACTTCCCCGAGAAGGTCATCCCCCTCTTCGTCACCCAGCTCCTCGACGGCCGGAAGGTCCCGCTGTACGGCGACGGCGGCAACGTCCGCGACTGGCTGCACATCGACGACCACGTCCAGGGCATCGAACTGGTCCGCGCCAAGGGCCGCGCGGGCGAGATCTACAACATCGGCGGCGGCACCGAACTCTCCAACAAGGAACTCACCGGCCTGCTGCTCGAGGCGTGCGGCGCCGACTGGGACACCAGCGTCGAGTACGTCGAGGACCGCAAGGGCCACGACCGCCGCTACTCCGTCGACTGCACGAAGATCCGCGAGGAACTCGGCTACGAGCCCCGCAAGAGCTTCGAGCAGGGCCTCGCCGAGACCGTCCAGTGGTACCGCGACAACCGCGACTGGTGGGAACCGCTGAAGCAGCGCGCGGCGCTGGGCTGACGCACCGCACGCGGCCCGCCCGCCACCCCCGTACGGAGGACAGGAAGAGGGATGAACCCGACAACGGAACAGCTGAACGCCCCGGCCGGCTGGCTGGTCACCGGGGCGGGCGGGATGCTCGGCCAGGACGTGCTGGCCCGGCTGGCCGCGGCGGGGGAGCGGGCCACCGCCCTGGACCGGGCGGCGCTGGACCTCACGGACGCCGCCGCCGTCCGCCGGGCGCTGGAGCGCCACCGGCCCGCCGTGGTCGTCAACTGCGCGGCCTGGACGGCCGTGGACGACGCCGAGACCCGTGAGGCCGAGGCACTGGCCGTCAACGGGGACGGACCGGCCCGTCTGGCGGACGCCTGCGCCCGCACCGGCGCCGTCCTGCTGCACGTCTCCACCGACTACGTCTTCGCCGGCGACGCCACCGCCCCGTACGCCGAGGACGCCCCCACCGCCCCGCGCAGCGCCTACGGCCGCACCAAGCTGGCCGGTGAGCGGGCCGTGCTGAACACCCTCCCGGACCGCGGCTACGTGGTGCGCACCGCCTGGCTGTACGGCACCGGCGGCGCCAACTTCGTCCGCACCATGATCCGTCTGGAGGGACAGCGCGAGAAACTGGACGTGGTGGACGACCAGCGCGGCCAGCCCACCTGGAGCGCCGACCTGGCCGGCCTGCTCCTCGCACTGGGACGCGGAGCGCTGGCCGGCACCGCCCCGCCGGGCGTCTACCACGGCACCAGCTCCGGCGAGACCACCTGGTACGGCCTCACCCGCGAGATCTTCCGCCTGCTCGGCGCCGACCCGGACCGGGTCCACCCCACCACCAGCGAGGCGTTCGTCCGCCCCGCCCCCCGCCCGGCGTACAGCGTGCTCGGCCACGACCGCTTCGCCGCGGCCGGCGTCGCGCCGCTGCGCGACTGGCGCGCGGCCCTCGCCGAGGCGTTCCCGCGGATCCGCCGGGTCCACGAGGAGGAGGACCCGGCGTGACCCGGGCGGGTGAATCGCGCCCTGACGAACAAGAAGAAGAGCTGAGGACCCCTTCGATGCGACCCCTTTCCCTGCCCGGTGCCTGGGTGCACGAGCCGAAGATCTTCCCCGACGGCCGGGGCAGCTTCCACGAGTGGTTCAAGGCCCCGGTCTTCACCGAGGCGGCCGGCCATCCGCTCACCCTCGCCCAGGCCAACATGTCGGTCTCCAGCCGGGGCACGCTGCGCGGCATCCACTTCGCGGACGTGCCCCCCGGCCAGGCCAAGTACGTCAAGTGCGTGCGCGGCGCGGTCCTCGACGTGATCGTGGACATCCGGACCGGCTCGCCCGCCTTCGGGCAGTGGGAGGCGGTCCGCCTGGACGACCGCGACCACCACGCCGTCTACCTCTCCGAGGGGCTCGGCCACGGCTTCATGGCGCTCACCGACGACGCCACCGTGGTCTACCTCTGCTCCGAGGGGTACGCACCCGAGCGCGAGCACGGCATCCACCCGCTCGACCCGGCCCTGGGCATCGAGTGGCCCGAGGACCTCACCCCGCTGCTCTCCGCCAAGGACGAGCAGGCCCCCACCCTGGCCCAGGCCCGGGAGCGGGGCCTGCTGCCCTCGTACGAGGCGTGCGTGTCCTACCGGGAGGGCCTCGGCCGCTGAGCCGCCCGGGCGGCGCGCCCCCGTGGGCCCGGTTTGACCAGTCGAGCGGCGGCCCCGTAACCTTGACCGTCGGCGTGTCCATCGGGGCCGCCACATCCCCGTAAACCTCTTCCTTCCGGGTGCCGCGGTGCCTGGGAGAGGTCGTCCGTGTTCATCGCCGGGCGGCTGGCCTGCGGGGGTGCCGTTCTTCGAGTGAGAGTGAGATCCGCGTGTACGCCATCGTGCGCAGCGGTGGCCGCCAGCACAAGGTTGCTGTCGGTGACATCGTTGAGGTTGACAAGATTTCCACCGCCAAGGTCGGCGACACGGTCGAGCTCTCGACCCTGCTCGTGGTCGACGGCGACGCCGTGACCAGCGACCCGTGGGTGCTGGCCGGGATCAAGGTCCAGGCCGAGGTCGTGGACCACCACAAGGGCCAGAAGATCGACATTCTGCGCTACAAGAACAAGACCGGCTACCGCCGTCGTCAGGGCCACCGCCAGCAGTACACGGCGATCAAGGTCACTGAGATCCCCGCGGCTGCGAAGTAAGGGACTGAGGAGAGATGGCACACAAGAAGGGCGCATCGTCCACCCGGAACGGTCGTGACTCCAACGCTCAGCGCCTCGGCGTGAAGCGCTTCGGTGGTCAGGCCGTCAACGCGGGCGAGATCCTGGTCCGCCAGCGCGGCACCCACTTCCACCCGGGCGCCGGCGTCGGCCGTGGCGGCGACGACACGCTGTTCGCGCTGCAGGCCGGTGCGGTGCAGTTCGGCACCCACCGTGGCCGCAAGGTCGTGAACATCGTTCCGGTCGCCTGATCGGAAGCTTTCGCGAGGCGGACCTCACTTCCCAGGTGGGAAGTGGGTCCGCCTTTCGCGTGTTGACCAAGAGACATTCCGCTGCAGTAACTGGAGGCACATCCCATGACCACCTTCGTGGACCGCGTCGAGCTGCACGTCGCCGCGGGTAACGGAGGCCACGGCTGTGCCTCCGTCCACCGTGAGAAGTTCAAGCCGCTCGGCGGACCCGACGGCGGGAACGGCGGACGCGGCGGTGACGTGATCCTCACCGTCGACCAGTCCGTCACCACCCTGCTCGACTACCACCACTCGCCGCACCGCAAGGCCACCAACGGCAAGCCCGGCGAGGGCGGCAACCGCAGCGGCAAGGACGGGCAGGACCTCGTGCTGCCGGTGCCGGACGGCACCGTCGTCCTCGACAAGGCGGGCAACGTCCTCGCGGACCTGGTCGGGCACGGGACGGCGTACGTCGCCGCCCAGGGCGGACGCGGCGGGCTCGGCAACGCCGCACTGGCCTCCGCGCGCCGCAAGGCGCCCGGTTTCGCGCTGCTCGGCGAGCCGGGCGACCTCCAGGACATCGTCCTGGAGCTGAAGACCGTCGCCGACGTGGCGCTGGTCGGGTACCCGAGCGCCGGCAAGTCGTCGCTGATCTCCGTGCTCAGTGCCGCCAAGCCGAAGATCGCCGACTACCCCTTCACCACCCTCGTCCCGAACCTCGGCGTCGTCACCGCGGGCTCGACCGTCTACACCATCGCCGACGTGCCCGGCCTCATCCCCGGCGCCAGCCAGGGCAAGGGGCTCGGCCTGGAGTTCCTGCGGCACGTCGAGCGGTGCAGCGTGCTCGTGCACGTCCTGGACACCGCCACGCTGGAGTCCGACCGCGACCCGCTCTCCGACCTCGACATCATCGAGGAGGAGCTGCGGCAGTACGGCGGCCTCGACAACCGTCCGCGGGTCGTCGTCCTCAACAAGATCGACGTCCCCGACGGCAAGGACCTCGCCGAGCTGGTGCGCCCCGACCTGGAGGAGCGCGGCTACCGCGTCCTCGAGGTGTCGGCCGTCGCGCACATGGGGCTCAAGGAGCTGTCGTTCGCGCTCGCCGAGCTGGTGGCCCGGGCACGCGCCGCACGGCCGAAGGAGGAGGCGACGCGGATCGTCATCCGGCCCAAGGCCGTGGACGACGCCGGGTTCACCGTCACCCGCGAGGACGACCTGTTCCGGGTGCGCGGCGAGAAGCCCGAACGCTGGGTCCGCCAGACCGACTTCAACAACGACGAGGCCGTCGGCTACCTCGCCGACCGGCTCAACCGCCTCGGTGTCGAGCAGGAGCTGATGAAGGCCGGCGCCCGCTCCGGTGACGGCGTCGCCATCGGACCCGAGGACAACGCGGTCGTCTTCGACTGGGAGCCGACCGTCACGGCCGGCGCGGAGATGCTCGGCCGCCGCGGCGAGGACCACCGCTTCGAGGCGCCCCGCCCGGCCGCCCAGCGACGGCGCGACCGGCAGGCCGAGCGGGACGAGCACGAGCAGGAGTACGACGGCTTCGAGCCCTTCAGCTCGGAGTGACGCCGGGTGAGGTCACGGTGAACACCCGGGCAACCAACGGGTGTTCCGGCGAGTCGTAGAGAGCGGCAACCCGATCGTTCCCACGACAGGACCCCCCATGGCCGCGTCCTCCCCGCACCACCGGAACCTCACCCGCCCCCTGCGGATCGCGCTCGCGACCGGGGTGGCGCTCGTCGTCGCCGGCGCCCTCGCGGCGCCCGGCGCCCACGCCGTACCCCCGCAGGCGCCGGCCGCCGACGCAGCGCAGCCGCGCGACGACTTCGACGGCGACGGATACGCCGACCTCGCCGTGGCCGCGCCCACCGCGACCGTCGGTGGGAAGAAGGGCGCCGGGTACGTCGCCGTGCTGTACGGGTCGGCGAACGGGCTGCGCACCTCGTCCAGGCAGGTGATCCACCAGAACACCGCGGGCGTGCCCGGCGGCGTCGAGACCGGCGACGGGTTCGGCAGCGCCCTCACCACCGCCGACGTCGACCGGGACGGCTACGCGGACCTCGTCGTCGGCGCCGGCGGCGAGGACACCGACGACGGAGGCGTCGACGCCGGGCTGGTCGAGGTGCTGTGGGGCGGCCCCCAGGGGTTGTCCGGCGGCGCCAAACTGGCGTCGGGACGCGACACCTACGACGGCCTCGGCTCGGCCGGCCGGCTCACCGCAGGGGACGTCAACGGCGACGGCGGCCCGGATGTCGTGACCGTGGAGAACCGGCACGACCTGCGCGTCCTCAAGGGCCCCTTCGGCCGGGACGGCGCCGGAGCGGGCGGCGAACAGGTGGTGAAGGACGTCTACGACAGCCGTGTCCTCGACCTCGCCGCCGGCGACGTCAACGGCGACGGCCTGACCGACATCGTGGCCACCGAGAACGACGGCGACGAGTACGACGCCCGCCGGGTCGTGTACTGGCTGGGCAACCGCATCGCGCTGAACCCCTTCACCCTGGTCTACGACATCGACGGCGCCGGCCTGCAGGGCGGCGAGAACCTCGACGTCGGCGACGTGAACGCCGACGGGTACGACGACATCGTGGTCGGACGGGCCGTGGACGGCTACGACAGCGACCTCGACAACCCCTTCGTCAAGGGCGGCCGGGTCGCCTGGATACCCGGCACCCCCAAGGGCCCCGACGGGGTCAGGGCGGTCTTCCTCAACCAGGACCGGCCCGGAGTGCCCGGCACCGCGGAGAGCCGCGACGGCTTCGGCACCGACGTCCACATCGGCGACGTCGACGGCGACGGCTACCCGGACGTGGTCACCGGAGTGCCCGGCGAGGACCTCGGCAGCGTGTCCGGGGCAGGCGCCGTCGTCGTCCTGCGCGGGACCGCGAACGGGCTCACCGGCACCGGCGCGACGACGGTCACCCAGAACACCGCGACCGTTCCCGGAACCGCCGAGAAGGACGACAGGTTCGGCGGCGCCGTCCACCTCGGCGACACCGACGGCGACGGACGCGCCGACCTCGCCGTCGGCGCGCCGGGGGAGAACTCCGGCGCCGGATCGGTGTGGTACTTCCGCTCCACCCCGACGACCGTGGTGGGGAGCGCCGGGACCTTCGGCGTGGGCACCCTCGGCACGGTGGCGGCCGGGGCGAAGCTGGGCGCCTCCTTCACCGACTGACCGCACCGGCCGACCGCACCGGCGGCGGCGACCGCCGTCGCCCGCCGCTCACCTGACGGACCCGTCGCGGCCACGGGATGTTCCCGTGCCGCGGCGGGTTTCCCGTTGTCTCCCTGCTTGTCATGCACGCGCACCGTGGAGTTCAGCGGGCGGACCGACCGGACCGCGAGCTTCCCAGTGTCCGAGCGCCACACGAGGCAGGGGAGTTCGCCGATGACCGGAGCAGTTCAGCCCGACCGCCGCCGTGTTCTGACCGCCGGCGCCGCCGTGCTCGGCGCCGCCGCCTCCGCCCAGCTGTGGCTGCCGGCCACCGCCCGGGCCGCCGAAAGACCGCTCCCCGACGGCGTGTTCAGCCTCGGCGTCGCCTCCGGCGACCCGCTGCCCGACGGGATCGTCCTGTGGACCCGGCTCGCCCCGGACCCGCTGAACGGCGGCGGTATGCCCGACCGCGACGTTCCCGTGGAGTGGCAGATCGCCCGGGACGCCCGCTTCAGGAAGGTGGTCCGCCGGGGCACCACCCGGGCCCGGCCCACGTACGGGCACAGCGTCCACGTGGACGTACGCGGGCTGCGCCCGGACACGGCGTACTGGTTCCGCTTCCGGGCCGGCGGGCAGCTCTCGCGCGTGGGCCGCACCCGCACCGCTCCCGCCGCGCACAGCCCCGGCGGGAGCCTGAGGGTCGCGCTCGCCTCCTGCCAGAACTGGCAGCACGGCTACTTCACCCCGTACGCCGACATGCTGGACCAGGACCCGGACGTCGTGGTGTTCGTCGGCGACTACATCTACGAGTCCACGCCCTCGGCCACCGCCGTACGGCGTCACGAGGGCAGCGGCGAGCCGTACGGCCTCACCCAGTACCGCAACCGGTACGCGCAGTACCGCTCCGACCCCGACCTCGCGGAGATGCACGCCAACGCCCCCTTCGTGGTCACCTTCGACGACCACGAGGTCGACAACGACTTCGCCGGCGAGATCCCGCAGGACCCCGGCAAGCAGGCGCACGACGCCTTCGTCGCCCGGCTCACGGCGGCCTACCAGGCGTACTACGAGCACATGCCGGTGCGCGCCACCGCCGTCCCCGACGGCCCGCACATCCGGATGCACCGCCGGCTGGAGTTCGGCCGGCTCGCCCGGCTCAACGTGCTGGACACCCGGCAGTACCGCAGCGACCAGGCCACCAGCCAGGAGGGCGCCCAGGACCCGGCGCTGACCATGCTCGGAGCCGCGCAGAAGCGCTGGCTGGTCGACGGGCTGCGCCACTCGCCCGCCCGCTGGAACCTGATCGCCTCCCAGATCATGATGGCCGAGACCGACCTCCAGGTCGGCGAGGGCAAGCTCTGGTTCTACGACGCCTGGGACGGCTACCAGGCGGAACGCAACGCGCTGCTCCAGGAGTTCCGCCGGGTCAGCAACCCCGTCGTCCTCACCGGCGACCGTCATCTGACGATGATCAGCGACCTCAAGGCGGACTTCGCCGACCCCGGTTCGGCCGTCGTGGGCGCCGAGTTCGTCGGCACCTCCATCTCCAGCAACGGCGACCAGGACCAGGCCGCCTTCCGCGCGCAGTGGGACCCGCGGCGCGCGGACAACCCGCACTGGAAGCTGCTCGACGCGCACCGGGGCTACCACCTGTTCGACATCCGCCGCGACGGCATCGACGCGCGGGTGCGGGTGGTGGACACGGTGCTGCGGCCGCGGGCCACGCCGAGCACCCTGGCGAGCCTGCGGGTCGAGGCCGGCCGCCCCGGAGTGCACCTCGTCTGACCCGCCGCACGACGGGGGAGCCCGGCGCACCCGCAAGGGTCCCGGGCTCCTCGTCCGCCCCCGTGCGCCCGCGCGAACCGGGGCGGCGAACCGGGGCGGCGAACCGTTTCCCTGCCCGTGCCGGGACCGAATTGCCGCGTAATCCCCATAAGGAATTCCCCGGCAATGGGCTTCCGGAGGAGCTCTATTCGAGACGTGTCCGGCGCGGCCCGCCCGCGCATATGGAGAACCCGTGCAGCCCCGCCCGGCGGGACGTGAAGAAACGCACCCCGCGACGGTTCCCCGCAGGTCCGGCGCCGCCGCCCCGGGGCCGTCCGGGCCCTGCCGCGGACGCCCACGGGGGACGCCGCGGCGAACGGCGCCGGCAAAGGGCGTACCGTTCACCGGACATCGTCGAAGGAACTCGTGAAGGTCCCAGGTCACCGCCGGGCGAGCCCGGGGTGTCCCCTCCGTCACGCACGGCAATGGGACAACTCCTGTGGAGTTACTCACAACAATTCACGGGACGTCCCTGGAACCCTCACGGGGCACCAGGAGTCCTAGGTGAATGAGAGGTTGCGCGCACATATGCGGCGGAGGTCGCTCACCTTGCACTGCGGTAACCACAAGTGGGACCATTTCGAAGTTCCCTGTCGCCCCAAGGTAGGTCACCTGTGTCCCAGCGCATAGCCAAGCCCCGTACCACCGCAGTGATCCTGGCCGGCGGTACCGGTCAGCGGGTGGGTCTGTCGATCCCCAAGCAGCTGCTGAAGATCGCCGGCAAGGCAGTCATCGAGCACACGCTGGCCACCTTCGAGAAGGCCGACTCGATCGACGACATCATCGTGCTGATGGCGCCGGGGTACGTGCCCGACATCGAGAAGATCGTCGCCAAGGCCGGGTTCACCAAGGTCACCAAGGTCATCGAGGGCGGCTCCACCCGCAACGAGACCACCGAGCGGGCCATCGCCGCGCTCGGTGAGGGCCTGGCCGAGGGCGAGGACCGCAACGTCCTCTTCCACGACGCCGTGCGCCCCCTGCTGTCGCAGCGCGTCATCGACGACTGCGTGACCGCGCTGGAGCGCTTCCAGGCCGTCGACGTGGCCATCCCGTCCGCGGACACCATCATCGTCACGCGCACGCACGGCGAGGACGGCGAGTTCATCACCGAGATCCCGGACCGCTCCCGGCTGCGCCGCGGCCAGACCCCGCAGGCCTTCAAGCTGTCCACCATCCGCCGCGCCTACGAGGTCGCCGCGAACGACCCCAACTTCCAGGCCACGGACGACTGCTCGGTCGTGCTCAAGTACCTGCCGGACGTGCCGATCCACGTCGTCGCGGGTGACGAGTACAACATGAAGGTCACTCAGCCGGTCGACGTCTTCATCGCCGACAAGCTCTTCCAGCTGGCCTCCACCGCCACGCCCGAGCAGGTCTCCGAGGAGGCCTACCGCGAACTGCTCACCGGCAAGACGATGGTGGTCTTCGGCGGTTCCTACGGCATCGGCCAGGACATCGCCCAGCTCGCCGAGTCCTACGGCGCGACCGTCTACGCGCTGGGCCGCTCCACCACCGGCACCCACGTGGAGAACCCGGAGGAGGTCGACGACGCGCTGTCCAAGGCGTACGGCGAGACCGGCCGCATCGACTACGTCGTCAACACCGCGGGCGTGCTGCGCATCGGCAAGCTCGCCGAGACCGACAACGCCACCATCGAGGAGGCGCTGAAGGTCAACTACCTGGCGCCGGTGCAGATCGCCCGCTCGGCCTACAAGTACCTCGCCGAGAGCAAGGGCCAGCTGCTGCTCTACACGTCCAGCAGCTACACCCGCGGGCGCGCCGAGTACAGCCTGTACTCCTCGACCAAGGCCGCGATGGTCAACCTCACCCAGGCGCTGTCCGACGAGTGGGCGGGTGACGGCGTCCGGGTGAACTGCATCAACCCGGAGCGCACCGCCACGCCGATGCGCACCAAGGCCTTCGGGCAGGAGCCGGCGGGCAGCCTGCTCTCCTCCGAGGCGGTGGCCCGGACCTCCCTCGACGTGCTGTTGTCCGAGCTCACCGGTCATGTCATCGACGTGCGGCAGCAGGACCCGACGGCGGGTGCGGCGCGGGCCACCGGGTTCGAGCAGGCGCTGGCGTCGGTGTTGGACCGTCAGGACGGCGTGTAATAATCAAGGTCAATTAGTCTCCGGTAATTCAGGCCTCTGCGGTCTCCCGTTAACGCAGTTCAGGAACGGGGCTTCGCGGGGGCCTGAATCCGTACCTCTCGCATTACCCCCAGGCATTACCCACAGGAACAAAACCGGCACCCCCCTCCAAGAGCAGGTTCTCCGTGATATCCACAGCCATTCGCGTCGCCCGCGTGGGCAGCGCGGCCGAGCTGGCCGCGGCGGTCCTCATGATGCTGGGCTACCCCTGCCTCATGCTGGCCGCGCTGGTCCCGAGCATTCCCGCGTTCGCGGCCGCCGCCGCCGTGACGTACCTGTCGGACCACTATCTGCACCGCAGGGGCAGCTACCTGGTCAGCCGCCTCAGCAAGGTGCGGGCCGGTCTGTCGATCCGCTTCCTGATCCGGCAGCTGCTGCTGATCCTGCTGCTGGCCCGCCTGTCCCTCGCGGACAACCTGATCTACTACGGGGCGATCGCCTGCTTCATCGCCTTCTACGGTCTTCAGGCCCCGCACGGCGCGCTCACCACGCTGATCCGCAACCGCCGCCGGATGCCGGTCGCCACCCGCAACATCGACCTGGCCTCCCGCATCCGGATCCCGGACGCGCCGCCGCGCGTGCTGCTGCACCGCGCCGCGGAGAAGATGCTCCACCTGGACCTCGCGGCGGTCGCCGGCATACTCGTCGGCGCCGCGCTGGAGTCGGCCGCCGTCGGCTACACCGGCATCGGCATCACGGTGGGCCTGGGCCTGGCGTACGTCCTCGCCCTGGTGCCCTTCGTGCGCAGCGGGAGGATCCCGCCGAACGCCGAGCGGGTGCTGGGCGCCGTCGACGACTGGCTGCGTGAGTACCGCCCGGAGACCGTGCTGTACTTCTCCGGCTCCCGGGACTCCGCCTACCAGGTGAACATGTGGCTGGAGACGATGGAGCAGCTGGACACCCGTCCGCTGGTCGTCCTGCGCGAGCGGGCCATACTCCAGAACCTGGCGCCCACCACGGTCCCCGTCATCTGCGTGCCCGGAGGGGTGCACCTGATGAACCTGGACCTGTCCACCGTGCGCGTGGCGCTGTACGCGGCGAACGTCGGCAAGAACATCCACCTGCTGCGCGTGCCCACCATGAAGCACGTCTTCATCGGCCACGGCGACAGCGACAAGCTCGCCAGCGTCAACCCGTACAGCAAGGTCTACGACGAGGTGTGGACGGCCGGCCGCGCCGGCCGCGACCGCTACGCCATCGCCGACGTCGGCGTCCGCGACGACGACATCGTCGAGGTCGGCCGCCCGCAGCTGGCCCCGATCGAGACCTGGAAGGGCGTCCCCGGCGACCGGATGCCGACCGTGCTCTACGCGCCCACCTGGGAGGGCTGGGACGACAACCCCGGCAACACCTCGATCCTGCTGGCCGGCGAGAACATCGTGCGGAAGCTCGTCGAGGCCGCCCCGGCGGTGCGCGTCCTGTACAAGCCGCACCCCTTCACCGGCACCCGCAGCGCGCAGGCGAAGGCCGCCCACCAGCGGATCACCGCGCTGATCGAGAAGTCCGCCGCCGAGCGCGCCGCCGACCCGCGGTTCACCGCCGACGCCCAGGCGGGCGCGAAGGCCGAGCTGGCGCGGATCGAGGCCCGGCTGGCCGAGCTGGCCGGCGGCACCGACAGGGGCGACGAGGCCGAGACCAGCCGCGACGGCGTGACCGACGTGGCCCGGCACGAGGAGACCGCACGGCTGCGCGCCGAGTGGAACACCGCGTACTGGCGTTCCTTCCCCGACTGGGAGCACCGCGTCATCACGGGCGCCGAGCCGCGCCTGTACGACTGCTTCAACGTCTCCGACGCGATGGTCTCGGACATCTCCAGCGTGGTCTCCGACTTCATCGCCAGCGGCAAGCCGTACGCCGTCACGGACTCCGCCGAACTCGGCGCGGAGGAGTTCAAGCGGCAGAACACGGCGGTGCGGGCCGCGGTGATCCTCTCGAACGGCGCGGCCGAGCTGGGCGGGCTGCTCGACGCGGTCCGCGACCCGGCCGCCGACGCGCTGGCCGATGACCGCGGGGAGCTCAAGCGCTACCTGCTCGGCCCGGACGAGCCGAAGTCCATCGACCAGTTCAACACCGCCGTCGCGCAGCTCGCGCTGAAGGCCGAGACGCGCAACCTCGGCCAGGAGTCCCGGATCACGGCCGGCGGCCCCGATGTGGAGCTGGCGGACGCGGTGCCCGTGCCGCGGACGTCGACGGCCGGCGAGGCGGACGGCGTCGACGCCGGCTGACCACCCCCGGAAGTCCCAACTGGGCTCGGCCCCCGAGGAGTTGCTCCTCGGGGGCCGAGCCCTTTCGCATGCCCCGACGAGGCGGCGGCGACCCTGTGACGTGAGCCACTAAAGCGTGCCTCCAAGGCAACCCCCTACCTCGAACACCCGTCTAACAGGGAGAGAATGAGGCGATACGGGGGAAATATCCTGTGACGAGGGGGAAAAGTGACCGTGGCGCAGCCTGATGTCACCGTGATCATCGGCGCGTACGAGGCGATGCCGTATCTGGTCGAGTGCTTGGCCTCCGTGGAGGCGCAGACCATCGATCCGGAGCGCGTCGAGGTCATCGCGGTCGACGACGGCTCGACCGACGGCACGGGGGAGTGCCTGGAGGAGTTCGCGGCCCGCGCGCCCATGCCGGTCACCGTGCTCCGGCAGGAGAACTCCGGCGGCCCCAGCGGCCCGCGCAACGTGGGCCTGGACAAGGCCGCCGGGCGCTACGTCTTCTTCCTGGACGCCGACGACCGGCTGGGACCCGAGGCCCTGGAGCGCATGGTCGGCATGGCCGACCGGGCAGGCACCGACGTCGTGCTGGGCCGGATCGAGGGCGTCAACCGGGGCGCCCCGAAGTCCATGTGGGGCCGGACGCTGGAGCGCACCGACGTCTACTCCTCGAACATCAAGTACACGCTCAGCGCGCAGAAGCTGTTCCGCCGCGCGTTACTCGACCGGCACGGCATGCGCTTCGACGAGTCGCTGTTCACCGGCGAGGACGCGCTCTTCACCATGGAGGCCTATCTGCGGGCCGACGGCGTCTCCGTGATCGCCGACCACACCTGCTACTACCTGGTGGGCCGCGAGGACGGCAAGCACGTCACCAAGAGCGGCGGCTACGCCCTGCGGTTCGACTCCGCCCGCGCCCTGATGAACCTGATCGCCCGCCTCGTCCCCGAGGGCCCGCGCCGCGACCTGCTGATGGTGCGGCCCTTCACGGTCACCCTGCTGCCCCAGTTCGGCCCCCGGTTCCTCAAGGACTCCGACGAGGTCCGGCGGCGCAAACTGGAGCTGGCGGGGCCGCTGATGGACGCCCACTGGACCCCGGACCTCGCCCGTCTGCTCAAGGTCGAGGAGCGACTGCGGCTGCACCTGGTGGCCGAGCGGCGGCTGGAACCCCTCCTGGACGTCCTGCGGTTCGTCCGGTCCAAGGAGCGGCCGCCCGCCCTGCTGGAGCGGCGGGGCCGCCGCGTCTACCTCGCCTACCCGCACTTCCGCGACCGCGCCGCGGGCATCCCCGACGCCGTGTACCTGGCCTCCCCGCGCGAGGCCCGGTCCGTCCCCGGGCACCGCGCGGGCGGCCCGGTGTCCGTACTGCGCCGGGCCTCCCGCAAGGCCCGCCGCCTGCTGACCCCGTCCCGCGACGTCACACCGGGCGGAAAGGCCGCCGCGGCGTGAGCGGTCCGCCGGCCTCCGGCGCCGGCGCGTCCGCGGCCTCCCGGCGCTGACCGGGGAAGTCGGCGCTCAGGCGGTGGCCCGCACGGGCTCTGTGCTCCTGTGCCGCCGCGCACAGGGCCTGAACGGCCGCCGCGAAGCGAAGCTGGGACGGCGGACTGGCGGGGCCCAGCAGACGCCGCTTCAACTCCGCCCGGGCGGCGGCGAGTCCGTCCTGGCGCGGATCGCGGACGGACCTCAGCAGGGCCGGCACCCCGGCCGCGTCCGGCGTCAGCACGGCCGCCGCCGCCACCGTCGGGAACGCCGCCCGGAACGCCTCCTCGGACAGCCCGCTGGTGTTCGCCACCGCGTACGGCTTCTCGCTCGCCAGGAAGTCGCTGATCACGCTCGACACATCGCTGACCAGCAGGTCGGCGACGTTGAAGCAGGCGTACAGGTCCGGCCGGGCGTCGGTGACGATCTGGTGCTCCCCCTCGGGCAGCGACGCCCAGTACGCCTCCTCCCACGCCGCCGTCGCCCGCGCCACCGCCGCCGCCCGGCCCGGCTCCGGCGCGGACTGCGCGAGCATCCGCTCGACCTGGTCCGCGCCCGCCCGGAACGCGGCCGTGGTCAGCCGGTCCAGCTCCGCGGTGCGCGAGGCCAGTTCCGCCGACGGCGCGGGGCGCGGCGCGGACCGCTCCCGGTTCGCCGCCCGGATCAGCTCCCGCACCCGCCGGTCGGCCGCTCCCGCCCGGGGGTCCACCGAGCCGGTCAGCGGGTGCGGCTTGTACAGCAGCCGCACCCCCGGGTCGGCGAGCAGCGCCCGCACCAGGTTCTCGCCGGCCGCGACCAGCGAGGTGTTGCCCGGGTTGCCGTCCCAGCCCTCCCAGGTCGGCGCGTAGAGCACGGTGGTGTACGGCCCGGCGGGCGGACCCGCGCAGGGGCGTACGGCGTCCAGCTGGGGGCGGCCGATCTCCACCACGTCCTTGTCCTCGACCCCCACCTCGGCCAGCGCGTACCGCTCGCGCGCCGCGGGGCCTGCCACCCACACCTCGTCGTACGCCTTCGCGTACGGATTGCACGACGACAGCTTGTCGCTCTCCCCGTGGTTGACGAAGGTGTGCTTGATCGTGGGGATGCGCAGCACCTGGGAGGTCTTGCCCGAGTTCGACGGGTGGATGAGCACCTGCAGCGTCGACTGCTCCAGCCGCATCAGCGTGGACACCTTCGGCAGGCACACCACCGGGATGTCGGTCGCCGCGAGCCTCGGCACCATGAACCGCTCCCGCAGGACGATCAGCGGCCGGCCGCCGACCCCGGCCAGCGGCTCCAGCCACATGTTGGCCTGGTAGGCGGAGGAGAGGCCGCCGGAGAAGTACAGGCCGACCGTCGGCCGGTACTCGGCCAGCCAGGCGTCGAACCAGTCGAGCACCTCCCGCTCGCCCGCCGGGCGCCGGCCGGGCAGCAGCCGAAGCAGCAGCGCGCACAGGCCCGCCGACGTGAGCAGCAGGGCCAGCGCGACCCCGGCCGCCCCGTGGCGGGGGTCCCCGGTGACCGCCGTCGCCGTCAGTCCCGCCGTGGCGGGCAGGC
Source organism: Streptomyces fungicidicus (assembly GCF_003665435.1). NCBI lineage: Bacteria > Bacillati > Actinomycetota > Actinomycetes > Kitasatosporales > Streptomycetaceae > Streptomyces > Streptomyces fungicidicus. The sequence goes on along the minus strand of NZ_CP023407.1, from coordinate 2,621,332 downwards.
CGAACACCAGCAGCCGGTGCCCGGGGCGGCGCAGCAGCGCGGCCGGGGCGGGGGACAGGCGCAGCGCCGAGGCGTCGATGTTCCGGGTCAGCACGGGCAGCGTCCGGGTGCGGCGGACCAGCACGGACGCCGCCTGGACCGTGCAGTGCAGCGCGTAGAAGGCGAGCAGCCCGGCGACCAGCGGGGCGTACTGCGTCTCCCGGTGCTGCTCGCCGAGCCGCAGCAGCCCCACCACCAGCAGCAGATCGCGCAGCACATGGCGGACGGTGACGTCCGCGTGCGACTTCGCGAACAGCGACAGCATCCCCGGCTGCCACCGGTACAGCCCGGCCTCGACGGCCAGGGACACGGCGGTCGAGGCGACCAGCAGCGGCACATGGGGGCGCAGCGCGGCGGCGGCCTGCGCGGTGAAGGCCGCCGCCAGGACGGCGAGGACGAGCAACGGGGCGGCGGTCCGCCGCCGGGGGGACGTGGGTTCGGGCACTGCGGTCACTCCAGGATCGACGCAGAGGGGGCGCCCGGGTTAACGCGCGCCGACCTGCGGACGACACGCGGGTGTCCGCGTCGTGTGGAGTGACCGTGGGGCCGCGGCCCCCATGAGGCCTAGTTGCGGCCTCCCTGCAGTGCCCGGCGCAGCGGGCCGCCCACCACGCGGCGGGCCTTGCGGTACACCGAGGTGGTCGCCGGGGCGGCCACCGAACCGCGGGCGCCCGCCTTGGCGCGGGACAGGTCCCGCTTCAGCTTGGTGTTCTCGGTGGTCAGTTCGCTGACCCGGCCGTAGAGCCAGCCCATGCGTGAGGCGAGGCCGGCGACATCGTCGCCCAGCCAGGGCCGGACGCCCTCCGGGAAGTCCAGGGAGCGCAGCCGCTCCTCGAACGCGGCGCCGCCGTCACCGTGCGAGAAGGTGTTCTCCAGCCCGTTGGCGTCCAGGAACGAGGTGAACCGCTCGAACCGTTCGTGGTGGTTGCCGGTCAGCGCGCCGAGGTCGGCCTCCTCGTAAAGGCGCGCCGGGTCGACGTCCTCGGGCAGATCGTCCATCCGGCGGTGCGGGATCTCGAAGTAGCGGCACAGCTCCAGGGTGCGCGAGTCGGAGCACAGCACCGTCGCGGGCGTGCCGGCCAGCAGGGCCGCGATGTTGCCGTGGATGCGGGAGCCGAAGGAGTAGTCGAAGTCGCGCAGGTCGTCGATCCAGGTGACCGGGTCGATGTAGACGCGGACCTTGTCCTCCCGGTACATCGGGTGGGCGGGATGCGTCGGCATCCCCGTGACCTTGCCGTTCGGGTCGGACAGGTCCTGCCAGTGCAACTGCCGCGCGTCGCTGAGGTTCTGGCCTATGAACCGCAGGTGCGGGTAGCGCTCGTGGGTCCGCCGGACTATCCGGTCCAGACCCTGCTTCTGCACCGCGCTGTGCGAGCCGTTGATGGCGATGCGGGACGCGGAGGTCAGCTCCGGCGCCCGCTTGCGCACCGGGAGGTCCTTGCCGTACATGAACAGCGACGGGCAGCCGATCGTCTCGACGTTCCGGAAGCCCATGTCCTTGAGGTACTTCTCGGTGAACTCGCCGCGCACGCCGATCGAGGCGCTGCGGTCCAGGACGGCGGAGACGAAGGCGCGGACCGACTGCTCCATCGGCTTCAGACGCGCCGGGTCGTAGCTCAGGCCGGTCTGCGCGCCGATGCCCAGCACGACCACCGGGATCCTCAACCTGCTGATCAGGCGCGTCAGCCGCTTCAACTGCGGTTCGAAGGAGGGCCGGAAGGCGTTGGCCAGAGGGACGACGAAGGCGTCATACTCCTCGTTGATCCGGCTCGCCGCGTTCACGTCCGTCCGGATGCCGTTGGAGACCACCTCGGTGCGCGGTGTCTCGAGGATCTTGTGCGAGGCGTCGCTGAAGATCAGATTGCCCGAGTTGGTGGCGAAGACGTCGCGATGCAGGGCCTCCTCCACGGGCACCACGTCGTAAGGGCTCTTGCCGGATCTGAGGAGTATGCGCTTCGTGCGGCGAACGTTGTGTGACACAGGGTTCAAAATACGTTTGCGGAACGTTTGATTTCTATAGGCAATCAACACAACCTTTCGATCGTGCGCGGGATGTGTTCATGTCGTTACGTACGGCGGCCCGTCCGGGGGCTGGACCGTCGCGCGCCGTCCCATCCGCTTCGCGTAGATTGCCTGACGGGCGACCGATCGACGTGAGGGGACGGGCGGCAAGGTGGCAGGGGCAAGACGGGCCGTGGGCGAGGCGCGCAGGATCGTCGTCAAGGTCGGCTCCTCGTCGCTGACCACCGCGGCGGGCGGCCTGGACGCCGACCGCGTCGACGCCCTCGTCGACGTGCTGGCCAAGAACCGCGGCGGCGGAGAGCGGGAGATCGTCCTCGTCTCCTCCGGCGCCATCGCCGCCGGTCTCGCCCCGCTGGGCCTGCGCCGCCGCCCCCGGGACCTGGCCAGGCAGCAGGCGGCCGCGAGCGTCGGCCAGGGCCTGCTGGTCGCCCGCTACACCGCCTCCTTCGCACGGTACGGCGTACGGGTCGGGCAGGTGCTGCTGACCAGCGACGACATGAGCCGCCGGGCCCATCACCGCAACGCCTCCCGCACCCTCGACAAGCTGCTGGCGATGGGCGCCTTCCCGGTCGTGAACGAGAACGACACCGTCGCCACCGACGAGATCCGCTTCGGCGACAACGACCGGCTCGCCGCCCTCGTCGCCCATCTGGTCCGCGCCGACCTGCTGGTGCTGCTCTCCGACGTGGACGGCGTCTACGACGGCGACCCGTCCCGGCCCGGCACCTCGCGCATCGCCGAGGTCAGGGGCCCCGCCGACCTCGCCCACGTCGAGATCGGCAGCGCCGGCAAGGCGGGCGTCGGCACCGGCGGCATGGCCACCAAGACGGAGGCCGCCGGGATCGCCGCCGCCGCCGGCATCCAGGTGGTGCTGACCAGCGCGATCCACGCCGCCGAAGCCCTCAACGGCGGTGACACCGGCACCTACTTCCACCCCACCGGCCGCCGCTCCGCCGACCGGCTGCTGTGGCTCCAGCACGCCTCCACCCCGCAGGGCTCCCTCACCCTGGACGACGGCGCCGTGCACGCGGTCGTGCAGGGCCGCAAGTCGCTGCTGCCGGCCGGGATCGCCGGCGTCGAGGGCGAGTTCAGCGCGGGCGACCCCGTCGAGCTGCGGGACGGCGAGGGGCGGGCGGTGGCCCGCGGACTGGTCAACTTCGACGCCAAGGAGATCCCCCTCCTGATCGGCCGCTCCACCCACGAACTCGCCCGGGACCTGGGTCCGGAGTACGAACGTGAGGTCGTACACAGGGACGATCTGGTGGTCCTGCATCCGTAATGTGCCGAAACGTCCGCCCTCGGTGGTGGACGTTCCGCAAAACCGCCCCGCGATCCCCGGCGGCCTGCTCAACTTTGTCCCGGGGCACAACCACCCGCCCCTCGGACATGTCCGCGCGTAAGGAGGCCGCCGTGCGACGAGTGCGCCCGGGGACGACGTCGTCCCGCGGTGCCGGTTCCCGAGCGGCCGGCGCGGAGCGCGCCCTGACCGGCGTCGCGGCCGGTGACCGGTTCCCGGGCGGCGAGCCCCGGGACCTGCCCCGCCTGTGGCACGTCACCCTCAGCGTCTCCGGGGAGCCCGCCCCGGTCGCGGAGGTCCGCCGGGCCCTGGAGCAGCTGGCGCACGACCACCCCTTCCTGCTCACCAGCCGCTACGCCGACGACCACGCGGAGATCCGCTACTGGGAGGAGGCCCGCGACCTGCACGACGCGGCCGCCGTGGCGCTGCGCCTGTGGGGCGAGCACCGCCGGACGGCGGGCCTGCCGCCCTGGGAGATCGTCGGCCTGGAGGTCATCGACCGGGCCACCTACCACCAGCGCGTCGCTGCGGGCTACGGGCCGGTCCTGGCGACACCGGTCGGCGTCCACCCCTTTTGACCCGTGTCTCATGGTTCGGGATGACGGAGGAGGGCGCCCGCCGCCCGCACTACCCTTCCCTCCATGACCACGCTCTCGCCGTACGACTCGATGTCCCCGGTCAGCCAGGCCGCCTACCGGGCCAAGGGGGCCGCCGCCACCCTCGCGCCGCTGCCGCGCGCCGCCAAGGACGACGCGCTGCTCGCCATCGCGGACGCGCTGGAGGTCCGCGCGGGCGAGATCGTGGAGGCCAACGCCGAGGACGTGGCCAGGGCCCGTGAGGCCGGCACCGGCGAGGGCATGATCGACCGGCTCACCCTCACCCCGGAGCGGGTGCGCGCCATCGCCGCCGACGTACGGGACGTGGCCGCGCTGCCCGACCCGGTCGGCGAGGTCGTCCGCGGCTCCACCCTGCCCAACGGCATCGACCTGCGCCAGGTCCGGGTGCCGCTCGGCGTGGTCGGCATCATCTACGAGGGCCGCCCGAACGTGACGGTCGACGCCGCCGCCCTCTGCCTGAAGTCCGGCAACGCGGTCCTGCTGCGCGGCTCGTCCTCCGCCTACCGCTCCAACACCGCGCTGGTGCGGGTGCTGCGCGACGCCGTGCACGGCGCGGGGCTGCCCGCCGACGCCGTCCAGCTGGTCCCCGGCGAGAACCGGGACAGCGTGCGCGAGCTGATGCGCGCCCGCGGCCTGGTCGACGTGCTGATCCCGCGCGGCGGCGCCTCGCTGATCAACACGGTGGTCCAGGAGTCGGTCGTGCCGGTCATCGAGACCGGCACCGGCAACTGCCACGTCTACGTCGACGCCCAGGCCGACCTCGACATGGCCGTCGAGATCCTGGTCAACTCCAAGGCCCAGCGGGTCGGCGTCTGCAACGCCGCCGAGACCCTCCTGGTCCACCAGGACATCGCCGCCGAGTTCCTGCCCCGCGCCCTGGACGCCCTGGCCGACGCGGGGGTGACCGTGCACGCCGACGAGCGCGTGATGGCGTACGCCAAGGACTCCCGCGCCACCGTCGTGGAGGCCACCACGGAGGACTGGGAGACCGAGTACCTCTCCCTCGACATCGCCGCCGCGGTCGTCGACTCCCTGGACCGGGCCGTCGAGCACATCCGGCTGTGGACCTCGGGGCACACCGAGGCCATCGTCACCACCTCGCAGGCCGCCGCCCGCCGGTTCACCCAGTTGGTGGACTCCACCACGGTCGCGGTGAACGCCTCCACCCGTTTCACCGACGGCGGCCAGTTCGGCTTCGGCGCGGAGATCGGCATCTCGACGCAGAAGCTGCACGCCCGGGGGCCGATGGGCCTTCCCGAGCTGACCAGCACGAAGTACATCGTCACCGGCGACGGTCACGTACGGCGCTGAGACGCCCCGTGCCCCGGATCCGCCGGTTCGGGCGTCCCGGCAGAAGGATGAATTTCCATACCGTCTGCCCAAAATGACCCCCCAGGTCTACTCTGGACGTGTGCCGGAGGACGTGGGGGGCACGCCGTTCCCTGACGGCTGGGAGCCCGACGACGACCACGACCGCGGGGTGTCGGACGAAGAGTTCGCCTCCGTGGTCTTCGACGAGGCCTTCGTGCGGGCGGCGGAGGTGCACGAGCCGACCGCCGTGGAACGCCTCCTGGCCGCCGCGCAGGCCAGAGCCGAGGCCTCGGAGGCCGAGGCCCGCCGGGCCCACGCGCGCGGTGAGCGGTACGACGACGGGTACGGCGGCTACCGGGTCGGCCCCGGCCGTGACGACCCGGACGACGACGCCGACGCCCTGGACGACGACGACTACGGCTCCCCGGGCCCGTACGGCAGGCAGGTGCGCTGGCACCGCCCCGTCGCCTGGATGCTCGCCCTGGTGATGGGCGTCGGCATGGTCGCCCTCGCCTTCTCCGCCGTCTACCGCGGCGCCTCCTCGCAGCGGCAGGAGCCGGCCCCGCCACCCGCCACCAGCGGCGTCGAGCAGGGCGGCGCGGTGTCGCCGTCCGCCTCCGCCGACTACTCCAGGACGACCGTCCCGGTGATCCCGCCCAGCCCCTGAGAACGCCCCCCGCCTGGTGCGGACCTGACAGAACTTCGGCCCCGGCAGGGCGTTTACCGGGGCTCGCGCGGACCTACCCTTGAAGGTATGGGAGGGCCTTCGGACCCACCCGAGGGGACGCCCGAGGGAGCCCCCGGAGGTGGCGAGGACGAGTACCGGTCCGTCGTCTTCGACGAGTCCTTCGTCCGCGCTGCCCGGCTCCAGGAGTACTCCGCCCGGGAGCGCATCACCGACCACGCGCCCGCCGTGCGCCGCCGCCCGCCGCTGCGCCGGAGCGGACTGTCCCGGCAGGCCCTGATCCTGGTCGTGCTGATCGCCGTGGCCTTCGGCACCGCCGTCTACATGGGCGTGCGCCACCCCTACCGCAACCCCGCCGCCGAGAGCCCCGCCGAACCGCTGCGGACGACCGTGATCCCGCTCGCCCCGCAGGGCAAGGTCCCCGGCGCCACCAACGTCGAACAGCTCTACGCGCACAGTCCGGCGGCGCAGTTCCGGCCCGGCGCCGAGGGTGTGCCGCTGCCGGTGTCCCGGCGCACCGCGCACTTCTCCGACGGCCAGGTGGTGGCCGCGCTGCTCACCGCGAAGGACTACATCGTGCGGTCCGCCCTCGACCCGGGCGTGCTCACCGGCGGCCAGACCCGCCGCGTCCGGGTGCTCCTCGACTCCGGCCAGCAGGACCAGTTCGACCAGAGCTTCGACCGGCCCACCGCCGACGGCCGGCACGCGCCCTCCGGCTGGCTGGTCCGCTTCGACCCCGCCCGGGTGAAGCTGGCCGACCGGGAGATCCGGGTGCAGGGCACCATGCAGGCCGCCGAGACCGACTCCTCCACCCTCGAGGTCACCACGGACCACACGTTCGTCTACGCGCTGCGCCCGGCCGGCCCGGACCGGAACACCGAGGCCTCGCTGTTCACGGTCCGGCGCGAGCTGCACTTCCGCTTCGACCGCGACGACCTGCGCCTGCACCAGACCGAACTCGTCGTCGCCCACGTCCAGGCCGGCCCGCACTCCTGCGCCGAGGACTCCGCCGTCCGGCTGCGCCCCCTGCTGGCCGGCCAGACGGCGAAGGAGGCCGCCCCCGCCGGCACCGACCCGTACGCCACGGGCAGCACCCCGGCCCTGTGCGGCTCCCTGGCCCCCGGCGCGCAGCCGAAACTCTGAGCGCCGGCGGCGGCGCGCGGCCTACGCGCCGTCGCGCGGCGGCGCGTCGTCCCCGGCGTCCGGCGCACCCGGCTCCCGCGGACCCGCGCCCGGGGACTTCGGCCCCGGCGAGGTGAAACCGCCGAAGCCGCGGCGCACCCGGCCGCCCAGGTCCCCGGCGCCGCCCGCGATGTCGCTGACCAGCTTCATCAGCGGGTCCTTGGAGTTCTTCACCTCACCGGCGTAGGCCGTCGCCGACTCCCGCCAGGAGTCCCGCACCGAGGCGTCCTTGTCCTCGTCGCGGCGCGGGTAGTGGCCGTCCATGATCCGCTGGTAATCGCGGGACTCCGCCCACTTCTTCAGCTCGGCCGCCCGCACCGTGGTGAACGGGTGGGAGCGCGGCAGCACGTTGAGGATCTTCAGCACCGAGTCGCGCAGATCGCCCCCGGCCTCGTACTCCTCGGCCTGCTCCAGGAACGCGTCCACGTTCATCTCATGGAGGTGGTTGCCGCCCGCGATCTTCATCAGGCCGCGCATCGAGGCGCGCAGATCCTGGCCGACCAGCAGCCCCGCGCGGTCCGCGGACAGCTCCGACTTGCGGAACCACTCGCGCAGCGCCGTCACGATCGCCATGATCGCGAAGTTGCCGAGCGGGATCCACGCGACCCGCACCGCCAGCGACGTCAGGAACAGCAGTATCGTCCGGTACACCGCGTGCCCGGACAGCGCGTGCCCGACCTCGTGCCCGACGACGGCCCGCATCTCCTCCTCGTCGAGCAGTTCCACCAGGCCCGTGGTCACCACGATGATCGGCTCGTCCAGGCCGATGCACATCGCGTTCGGCACCGGGTCCTGGTTGACGTACATCGGCGGGACCTTCTCCAGGTCCAGGATGTAGCAGGCGTCCCGCAGCATGTCGTTGAGGTGCGCGAACTGCCGGTCCGAGACCCGCACCGAGTCGGACAGGAACAGCAGCCGCAGGCTCCGCTCGGGCAGCAGGCCGCTCAGCGCCTTGAACACCGTGTCGAAGCCGCTCAGCTTGCGCAGCGCCACCAGCGCCGAGCGGTCGGCCGGATGTTCGTACGCACGCGAGGAGATGCCGGGGAAGCGGCTGCGCTGCCTGCCGGGCACGCTCTCCCGCCCGTCGTGCTGATGGCCTTCGGACATGTATCCCCCATGTGCGTCTGAGTGACCCTTTGCGGACCCTTGTGCGGCCCTTTGCTCCCTCGCGGCGAAGCCCAGCCTAGGCCGGGTTACCGTGGACCGGCAGTGACGGACGGCGGAGGAGGTGCGGGTCGTGCTCCGGGTGCTTCTGATCGTGATGGTGGTGGGCTGTGCGTTCACCGCGTGGTTCGTACTGCGCGGCTACAGCCGGAAGGACGACTGAGCGGCGGGGAAGGTTCCGTCCGCCCGTCCGCGCGCCCGCAACGGCGGAGTCGGCGTGATCGGCGCGAGGGCCCCCGCATACGATGAGGCGACGTCTTTATCCCGCCCACACGCGATAGGTCCTGCCGAAGATGAGCATCCACAGCACCGCTGCCCAGTTCGCCACCCTTGCCGCCGAGGGCGGGGAGCACAGCGGAAACCACGAGAGTCTCAGCCCCTACCTCACCGGAGGCGGCGCCCTGTTCGCCCTGCTGCTCCTGCTGTGGATCACCACGCGCTTCAACCGCGACCGCTGAGCCTCCCGCCGAGCGCCCTCGCGGACGGGGTGTCCGGGCCGGGCCGGTAGGGTCTGCACGCATGGGAGAGCAGGACATGCCTACCGGTCCCGGCAGCGGCCCGTCACGGCAGGGCAAACGCCGTCTGGGTGTCATGGGCGGCACCTTCGACCCGATCCACCACGGGCACCTGGTGGCCGCCAGCGAGGTCGCCGCGCAGTTCCACCTGGACGAGGTGGTCTTCGTCCCCACCGGCCAGCCCTGGCAGAAGAGCCACCGCGCGGTCTCCGCCGCCGAGGACCGCTATCTGATGACGGTCATCGCGACCGCCGAGAACCCGCAGTTCTCGGTCAGCCGCATCGACATCGACCGCGGCGGCCCCACGTACACCGTGGACACCCTGCGCGACCTGAGCGCGCTCAACCCGGACACGGACCTGTTCTTCATCACCGGCGCCGACGCCCTCGCCCAGATCCTCACCTGGCGCGACAGCGAGGAACTGTTCTCCCTGGCACACTTCATCGGCGTGACCCGGCCCGGCCACCACCTGACCGACGCCGGCCTCCCGGAGGGAGGCGTCTCGCTCGTCGAGGTTCCCGCCCTCGCCATCTCCTCGACGGACTGCCGTGCGAGAGTCGCCAAGGGGGAACCCGTCTGGTACCTGGTGCCGGACGGAGTCGTGCGCTACATCGACAAGCGCGACCTGTACCGCGGCGAGTGAGCCGAGAGGGGCACCGGTGAACGACCGATACGACGCGGGACACGGGGCCGACGGGGGCGGCGCCCCGTACGAGCTCGTCGGCTACGACGAGTACGGCCGGCCCGTCTACCGCCAGGCCACGGACCAGCAGGCCCAGCACCACCAGCAGGCCCAGCAGTACGACGCCTACCAGCAGCAGGGCCACCAGGGCTACGGCTACGACCCGTACGCCACGGGCGGCCACCAGCAGCCCGGCTACGACCCGTACGGCACCGGGAGCGTGCCCCCGCAGCAGCCGCAGACGCCCGCCTACGGCTCCTACGACCCCTACGGCGCCCAGCAGCAGGGCGGCCAGGCCCCGCAGCAGGGCGCCCCGTACGACCCCTACGGGCAGTCCGCGCACACCGGGCAGCAGCCCCGCGTCACCGAGCAGACCGCGCACATCCCCCAGCAGCCCGGCCCCGCCGACGACGACCCCGCCGGGACCGCGCCGGACTACCGCACCGAGCAGTTCGCGTTCGTGGAGGAGCCCGACGGCGACTCCGAGGACGTCATCGACTGGATGAAGTTCACCGAGAACCGCACCGAGCGCCGGGAGGAGGCCAAGCGCCGCGCCCGCAGCCGGATCGTGGCCCTCGCCGTGGTCCTCGCCCTGGTCGCGGCCGGCGGCGTCGGCTACCTCTGGTACGCCGGGAAGCTGCCGGGCCTGTCCGACTCCGGCGCCGGCACGGGCACCACCACGGCCGCGGGCGCGCAGAAGCGGGACGTCATCGTCGTGCACCTGCACGACACCACCGGCGGCGGCACCACCACCGCCCTGCTGGTCGACAACACCACCACCGAACAGGGCACCACCGTCCTGCTGCCCAACTCCCTCGCCCTCACCGCCGACGACGGCGCCACCACCACGCTCGCCAAGTCCGTCGAGGACGACGGCTCCGAGGGCACCAGGACCGCCCTCGACACCGTCCTCGGCACCGACATCGAGGGCACCTGGCGGCTGGACACCCCCTTCCTGCTCACCCTGGTCGACCTCGTCGGCAACATCGAGGTCGACACCGACACCGACGTGCCCGACCCGGACGCCAAGAAGGGCGAGGCGCCCCTGGTCAAGAAGGGCAAGGGCCAGACCCTCAGCGGCAAGATGGCCGTCGCCTACGCCACCCACCGCGGCTCCGGCGAGGCCCAGAACGCCCAGCTTGAGCGGTTCGGGCAGGTCATGCACGGCGTCCTGCGCAAGATGACCTCCGACCCGGACGCCGCCACGCTCACCGTCCAGACCCTCGGGCAGATCCTCGAGCCGCCGCTCACCGACAAGGACCTCGGCGACTTCCTCGCCCGGCTCTCCGACCGCGCCAAGGGCGGCGACCACAAGAGCGCGCTGCTGCCCGTGCAGGACGACGGCACGCTCACCGCCGAGGCGAGCGACAGCGTCGTCAAGGACGTCCTCGGCGGCACCGCCAAGAGCCCCGACGAGAACGCCGCCGTCAGCGTCTCCGTCCGCAACGCCACCGGGGTGAAGGACCACACCGAGAAGGCCCGCGTGGTCCTCCTCAACGGCGGCTTCACCTTCCGGGCCGCCGGCACCGCCGCCGCCCCCGAGGCGACCTCGGAGGTCGTCTACGCGGACGCCGCCGACAAGGAGAACGCCACCGAGGTCGCCAAGACCCTGGGCCTGGACGCCGGCTCCGTCACCAAGGGCAAGGTCACCGGGAACGCCCGCGTCTCGGTCGTCCTCGGCCAGGACTACGACCCCGGCTCCTAGCCCACGGCGGGCGCACCCTGCGTTATCGCGTGGGGTGTGCCCGGCGGTCCGTGAGACCCTTGGGGCAAGAGTCCGCCGACCGAAAGCCTCGCAGTGACCGCAACCGACCGTTCCCTCGAGCTCGTCACCACCGCCGCACAGGCGGCCGCCGACAAGCTCGCGCACGACATCGTCGCCTATGACGTCAGTGACGTGCTGTCCATCACCGACGCCTTCCTGCTGGCCTCCGCGCCCAACGACCGCCAGGTCAAGTCGATCGTCGACGAGATCGAGGAGCGGCTCAGCAAGGAGCTCGGCGCCAAGCCGGTCCGCCGCGAGGGCGACCGCGAGGCCCGCTGGGTGCTGCTCGACTACGTCGACATCGTCGTCCACGTCCAGCACAGCGAGGAGCGCGTCTTCTACGCCCTGGAGCGGCTGTGGAAGGACTGCCCCGAGCTGGAGCTGCCCGAGGACGCCAAGGCCACCCGCGGCAAGGCCGCCGAGCACGCGAAGCACCAGGAGGCCGAGGAGGCCGCGGGGCCCGGCGGTGACTGGTGAGCGCCACCGGTGAGGTGAGCGGCTCCGCGCGCCGGGGCCGCCGCGTCATCCTGTGGCGGCACGGCCAGACCTCGTGGAACGTGGAGCGCCGCTTCCAGGGCTCCACGGACGTGGAACTCACCGGGACCGGCGTCGCGCAGGCCCGCCGCTCCGCACGTCTGCTCGCGGGACTGAAGCCCGACGCGATCGTCGCCTCCGACCTGAAGCGGGCCGCGGCCACCGCCGCCGAGCTCGCCGCGCTCACCGGCCTGGAGGTCACCCTCGACGAGGCCCTGCGGGAGACCTACGCGGGCGTCTGGCAGGGCCTGACGCACGACGAGATCATCTCCAGGTACGGCGACGAGTACACCGCGTGGAAGCGCGGCGAGCCGGTCCGCAGGGGCGGTGGCGAACTGGAGACCGAGGTCGCCGACCGCGCCGCCCCCGTGGTGCTGCGGCACGCCGAGAAGCTCCCCGAGGAGGGCACGCTCGTCGTGGTCAGCCACGGCGGCACCATCCGCACCACCATCGGCCGGCTGCTGGGTCTTGAGCCGCACAGCTGGGAGAGCCTGGGCGGTCTCACCAACTGCTGCTGGTCCGTCCTCGGCGAGGGCGCCCGGGGCTGGCGCCTGCTGGAGCACAACGCCGGCACCCTGCCGGAACCGGTGCTCGGCGACGACGACTGAGACCGCGGCGATCCGGCCCCGGGACGCCCCGGGACCCGGATTTCACTTTCTGGCTGGTCGCAGGCTAAAGTTCTTCTTGTTCGCCCCGCGGAGCGGGGGAGAACACCGGGAAGCCGCTTCACGCGGCAACCAGGGGCTATAGCTCAGTTGGTAGAGCGCCTGCATGGCATGCAGGAGGTCAGGAGTTCAATTCTCCTTAGCTCCACATGGCGAAGATCCCGCCTCCCCCAGGGGAGGCGGGATCTTTCGTTGTCCGCCGTTGAGCCGGACGGCCCTCTCCGGCGTATACCTCCGCGAGGCGTTCCGGCCGTGTCCCGACCGGTACCACGGCGTCGCTGACCGTGTCGGCCAGGTCGTGGCAGAATCAAACGGCCGGAAGGGGGCGCGGCCCGACGGGAGGGAGTTGTGATGCCTGCGAGCATCCTCGGGGAGGGCGACCGCCTCCTCGGAGGGGTGTCGACGCGACGGACCTCGGCCCGCCTCAGCTGCCCCTCCTGCGGATCGGCCCATGTCGCCCAGGTGCTCGGCGACAACGGCGGGATCTCGTTCGTGTGCACGGCCTGCGGCCACAGCTGGAGCTGAGCGATGGGTGCACACAGGCGGAAGTGCGACTGGTGCGGCAGCGGGACGCCGATCGTGCGGGACATGGAGCCGATCAATCCCGAGTACCAGTACTGGTGCGAGGAATGCGCGCGGGCGCTGATCATAAAAGGCGACCCCATCGAGACGTACCGCGAACTCGAGGGGGAGCCGATCTACGGCCGGCTCCTGGAGGAGCACTGCACGCTGAAGCGTTTCTATTCGTTCGTGACCGCGTGATCCCGATTCGGGCAATCCGGACATGAGCGGGGGAAGTGAAACCGATTTGGTGTTGGGCCGGGTGGACCGTGTAAAGTTGGCGTCGCCGCCGGGGAAGCCGGGCGGAGCGAACGCGGGGCTATAGCTCAGTTGGTAGAGCGCCTGCATGGCATGCAGGAGGTCAGGAGTTCAATTCTCCTTAGCTCCACAGAAGTAGAGGGCGGATCATCCGAACGGATGGTCCGCCCTCTCCCGTTGTGTCCGGGCCCCTGCGGTGACCGGCCGGGTCCGCCCCCGCCGGTCACGGGGGCGGACGTCTCAGCGCCCCAGTGCGCGCCTGCCGCGGCCCTGGGAGAGCACCGGCAGGTTGCGGGACGGCGCCTTGGCCTGGGGCGACTCGTCCTCGATGCGCAGGGCCAGCGCCGGGCAGCGGCGCACCGCCCGCAGCGCCTTCGCCTCGGCGAGGCGCGGCACCTGGGCCTGAGCCACCGTCGGGAAGCCGTCCGCGCCGAGCTGGAAGACCTCCGGGAGGATGTCCGCGCACAGCCCGTGGCCCCGGCACAGCGTCCAGTCGACGTAGATCTTCTGCCGGCTGGGACCGTTCTCCTCGCCGCCGCCGCCCGGGATGCCCGTTGGGGCCCTGCCTCCCTCGAAGAGCGGCAGGACGCCCGCCACGGGCCGTCCGCAGCCGTTGCCGAGGACATGGGCGGCGAGGTCGTCGGTGAACGCCTTGACGGTCGACTCCAGGAACATCGCGGAGCCGTCCGGGTGTGAACACGCGCCGCGCCGCTTCACGTTCCTGGCGACCTGCTTGACCGCCTCCAGTGCGGCGGGACCGCCGCCGTTGAGGATGTCCTCCAGTCCGCGCGCGGCGGCCGGCAGACCCAGGTAGCAGGGGCCGCACTGGCCGGCGCTCTCCTCCGCCAGCCACTGGGCGACCCGCAGCGACTCGCCGAGCGGGCAGGTGTCCTGACTGATCGGCAGGATCGCGCCGGCGCCCAGCGAACCTCCCACCGCGTCCAGCGAGTTGCGGGAGATGATCGCCTCGTTGACGGTCGCCGCGTCGATCCACTTGCCGTGGTAGCCGCCCGTCAGCACCCCCTGGGGCACCGGCGGGGCGCCGGCCAGCTGGAGGACGTAGCGCAGCGGCACACCCGTCGGCACCTCGATCACCATCGGGCGGGCCACCGCCCCGGACACGGTGAGCATCACGGTGCCCGGCTCGTCGTACAGGCCGGTGTTGCCGTAGCGCTCCGGGCCGATGCGGGCGGCGATGGCGAGCTGGGCGAACGTCTCGGCGTTGGACAGCAGGGTGGGCGCGCCGCCGACGCCGTTCTTCGAGGCGCTGACCTTGCGGCCCGGCGGGATCGCCGGGCCGCCGTCGATGGACCGGATCAGGGAGGCCGCGGCCCCCGTCACCATGCGCACCGGGTTGCGCTGCACCCGGGCGCGCAGCGCGGAGCGGCGCCCGTTGTTCAGGCCGCGTTCGGCGAGCGCGGCCTCCATGGAGCGCTGGGTGGACTCACGGGTGACCCCCACCACGAGCGTGCGGGCACCCATGGCCTCGGCGCACAGCAGCGCGCCGTCCAGGATGAGATGCGGGGCACGGTTGATCAGCACCGTGTCCTTGCGGCAGGCCGGCTCGTCCTCGCTGCCGTTGACGACGACGACCGGCCGGACGCCGCGCTTGATCGCCGCTTCGGCGACCGAGCGCAGCTTCTTGTGGAAGGGGAACCCCGCGCCGCCGCGGCCCCTGAGGTTGATGCGTTCGGCGAGCTGCGCGAGCTGCTCACCGCCCAGGGGCTCGAGCGGCCCGTGCACCTTGAGGTGCATGGGCAGATCGAGCCGGTCGACAAGGTCGAAGCCCGACGTGAGCTGGGGAAGGCCGACCACGCGGACTTCGGGTACGTCGGGCAGGGCCTCGTTCACTTATAGCCTCCGGACGGCGTGTTCCAAGGTTCGCCCGAACCCGGTGCGTCGAAGTCGTAGGACGACGAGGGCGCACCGGGGAGTGGTTCATTGGCGGGACCGCTGTTGTACGTGTCACCCGGGTTGTACGTGCCGTAGACGCCGTTCGACTCACCGGTGTCGTACACATCACGTGAACCGAAGCCGGCGGCGGCCGAATTGTCATAGGCCGGGATGTTGTATCCGGTGTCCTGGAGCGGGTCGTACGACGACGGCGGGGCCTCGCCGACCGGCGGCGGGGACGGGACCGGCCAGTTGCCGGAGGTGCTGGAGGGGCCGTCCACGAGCGGGATGGCCTCCGTGGGCTGCATGTCGAGCGGCAGCTCCATCCGGGCGGTCGCGTCGGTGAGCGGAGTCTGCCCGGGCGCCGGGCGGCCGGGCGTCGACACCGCGCGGTAGGCGGCCGCGAAGCCGCCCGCGGGCTCCGGGGCGGGGGCGCGCTCGGCGGTCTCGTACAGCGGTCGTTCGCCGCGCGGGCGTCCCTCGCCCCGCGGCGCGGAGCCGCGCGGGCCGCCGTAGCCCGGCAGGGGCTGCTCGGCCGCCCGTGCCCTGCTCTCCTCCAGCCGCCCCTCGCGCTCCCGCTGCTGGTCGGTGCCGAGCAGCGCGGTGATCCGGTCGGCGATTCTCCGCTTGACCCGGGGCGGGGAGGCGCGCACCATCAGGGCCGCCATGACGCCGAGCAGGGACAGCCCGTAGAGGATCAGGAAGATCGGCTTGGCCGCTCGACCCGCGTAGAGGCCGTGCACCAGCGCCGCGCACCAGGCCGGGTAGGCCAACATGTGCATTGCCCGCCAGCGGGCCGCGACCGGCGCCGGGGAGGCGAAGCGGTTGCGCAGCACGCCGGTGATGGCGACGAAGATCATCAGCATGCCGGCCAGGGTGCCGAGCCCGATGAGGAACGACCGGCCGGTGACGGCCTCGTCGTCGGTCAGGAGCAGCCCGAAGGGGATCACCGCGGCGATCCAGGAGGTGTGGTCCTGCAGCACCTTGATGAAGATGTGCACCAGCAGGAACACGACCGAGGCGACCGCGGTCGTCCGGTGCACCGCCTGCGCCAGGATGCGCTGGCGCGGGCCGAGCAGGATCCGGTCCTGGGCCACGAGACCCCAGATCACCGAGCAGCTGAGGCAGACGAGCGACAGGACGCCCACGCCGAAGCTGAGGAACTCGACGAGCCAGTCGTCCGCCGTGCTGTCGTCCGGCCTCACGACCTGCCTCCCGGCGTCGCGGCGCGGAGCGGGCACAGCGGAGCCGCAGCCGACCGGCCCCGTGCGGGGGGTGGGCTGCCGTCTGGACGAGGGTTCATGGGGGGCAACTCCGAAGGTTCGGTAAAGCGGTCCCGCTGCCGAACTCTAAGCCCGGTCATACCGATCGGTACGAGGTTTGAGTTATTGCGCTGTTATCAAAAGACAATGGGGCCGTTGTGATGTCCCATAGCGGCTGTTACGCGAAGTAACATTTGACCGGAAGTCAACGGGCCGGGGAAGTGCGTCGCGGCCGGATCGGCGGCTGCGGTACCCTGGCGCCATGCGTGCCGTACGCCTTCTGCTTAGCGGGCCGCGCTGATCAGTCCCGGCCGCCGGTCACCGGCAGGCCGGAATCGGCGCGGCGTCCCCTCCTGTGCGAGGGGATTTTTCATTTCCGGGATGTCGCAGCAGCAGGCAGAGACGATCGATGGAGCATTGAGGATCATGAGCGAGACGAACCCCGCAGCCGCGGAGGCCGCGCCGCACCGCTACACGGCCGCCCTGGCGGCCGAGATCGAGGCACGCTGGCAGGACTTCTGGGACGCCGAGGGCACGTACGCCGCGCCCAACCCGAGCGGCGACCTGGCGGGCGACCCGGAGACGGTCGCCAGGCCCAAGAAGTTCATCATGGACATGTTCCCCTACCCGTCCGGCGCGGGCCTGCACGTCGGCCACCCGCTGGGCTACATCGCCACCGACGTCTTCGCCCGCTTCCAGCGCATGACCGGGCACAACGTCCTGCACACCCTGGGCTTCGACGCCTTCGGCCTGCCCGCCGAGCAGTACGCCGTGCAGACCGGCACGCACCCGCGCGTGTCCACCGAGTCCAACATGGAGAACATGAGGTCCCAGCTGCGCCGGCTGGGCCTGGGCCACGACAAGCGCCGGTCGTTCGCCACGATCGACCCGGACTACTACAAGTGGACCCAGTGGATCTTTCTGCAGATCTTCAACTCCTGGTACGACGACGAGGCGCAGCGGGCCCGTCCGATCTCCGAGCTGGTCGAGCGGTTCGAGTCCGGTGAGCGCGCCGTCCCCGGCGGCCGCTCCTGGAGCGAGCTGACCGAGGCCGAGCGCGCCGACGTGCTGGGAGACTTCCGGCTGGCCTACGCCTCCGACGCGCCGGTCAACTGGTGCCCCGGCCTGGGCACCGTGCTGGCCAACGAGGAGGTCACCGCCGACGGCCGCTCCGAGCGCGGCAACTTCCCCGTCTTCAAGGCCAAGCTGCGCCAGTGGAACATGCGCATCACGGCTTACGCCGACCGTCTCCTGGACGACCTGGACGCCCTGGACTGGCCCGAGGCGATCAAGCTGCAGCAGCGCAACTGGATCGGCCGCTCCGAGGGCGCCCGCGTCGGCTTCCCGATCGACGGCGAGGCCATCACCGTCTTCACCACCCGCCCCGACACCCTGTTCGGCGCCACCTACATGGTGCTGGCGCCCGAGCACCCGCTGGTCGAGAAGTTCACGCCGCGGGAGTGGCCCGAGGGCACCCACCAGGTGTGGACCGGCGGCCACGCCACGCCCGCCGAGGCCGTCGCCGCGTACCGCGCGCAGGCCGCCTCCAAGTCCGACGTGGAGCGGCAGGCCGAGGCCAAGGACAAGACCGGCGTCTTCATCGGCGCGTACGCCACCAACCCGGTCAACGGCGAGCGGGTGCCCGTCTTCATCGCCGACTACGTGCTGATGGGCTACGGCACCGGCGCGATCATGGCCGTACCGGCGGGCGACCAGCGCGACTTCGAGTTCGCGCGCGCCTTCGAGCTGCCGATCCGCTGCATCGTCGAGCCCACCGACGGCCGCGGCACCGACACCGCCACGTGGGAGAACGCGTTCGGCTCCTACGACGCGAAGATCATCAACTCCTCGAACGACGAGGTCTCGCTGGACGGCCTGGGCGTCACCGAGGCCAAGACGCGCATCATCGCGTGGCTGGAGCGCGAGGGCCACGGCGCGGGCACCGTCAACTTCCGCCTGCGCGACTGGCTGTTCAGCCGGCAGCGTTACTGGGGCGAGCCCTTCCCGATCGTCTACGACGAGGACGGCATCGCCCACGCCCTGCCCGAGTCGATGCTGCCGCTGGAGCTGCCCGAGGTCGAGGACTACTCGCCGCGCACCTTCGACCCGGACGACGCCGACACCCAGCCCGAGACGCCGCTGTCCCGCAACGAGGACTGGGTCCACGTCACCCTGGACCTGGGCGACGGCCGCGGTCCGCGCAAGTACCGCCGCGAGACCAACACCATGCCCAACTGGGCCGGTTCCTGCTGGTACGAGCTGCGCTACCTGGACCCGCACAACAGCGAGAAGCTGGTCGACCCGGCCATCGAGCAGTACTGGATGGGCCCGCGCGAGGGCATGCCGCACGGCGGCGTCGACCTGTACGTCGGCGGCGCCGAGCACGCCGTGCTGCACCTGCTGTACGCCCGCTTCTGGTCCAAGGTCCTGTTCGACCTGGGATACGTCTCGTCGGCGGAGCCGTTCCACAAGCTGTTCAACCAGGGCATGATCCAGGCCTACGTCTACCGCGACAGCCGGGGCATCGCCGTGCCGGCCGCCGAGGTGGAGGAGCGCGACGGCGGCTACTGGTACCAGGGCGAGCGGGTCTCCCGGCTGCTGGGCAAGATGGGCAAGTCCCTGAAGAACGCGGTCACCCCGGACGAGATCTGCGCCGAGTACGGGGCCGACACGCTGCGCCTGTACGAGATGGCCATGGGCCCGCTGGACGTCTCCCGGCCGTGGGACACCCGCGCGGTGGTCGGCCAGTTCCGGCTGCTGCAGCGGCTGTGGCGCAACGTCGTCGACGAGGCGAGCGGCGAGGTGACGGTCCTCGACGACGGAGCCGTCGACGAGGAGACCCTGCGCGCCCTGCACAAGGCGATCGACGGGGTGCGCGGCGATCTGGAGGGCATGCGCTTCAACACCGCCATCGCCAAGGTCACCGAGCTGAACAACCACCTGACCAAGCGGGGAGGGGCGCTGCCGCGCTCCGTGGCGGAGCCCCTGGTGCTGCTGATCGCGCCGCTGGCCCCGCACGTCGCCGAGGAGCTGTGGCGCAGGCTGGGACACACGGACTCCGTGGTGCACCAGGACTTCCCGGTGGCCGACCCGGCGTACGTGGTCGACGAGACCGTGACCTGTGTCGTGCAGATCAAGGGCAAGGTCAAGGCGCGGCTGGAGGTGGCGCCGGGCATCGCCGAGGACGAGCTGGAGAAGGCGGCGCTGGCCGACGAGCGGGTCGTCGCGGCACTGGACGGCGCCGGCATCCGCAAGGTGATCGTCCGGGCGCCGAAGCTGGTGAACATCGTTCCGGCGTGATCATGAGGTGAGCCCCGGGGGGCCGGCCCGGCGGGTCCGGGCCGGACCGGGCGGCTCCGGGTGGTCCCCTACGGGCAGGTTCGGGGTTCCGATGGAACTCCGGGCCTGCCCGCAGCGTTTACCGTTGAAGAGCGGCGCGAGGCGCGCCGGATCAGCCAAGAGGGGCCGGAGGAGGAGCTTCGTGGAAGCGGTGTTCGCAGTGGTCGCCCTGCTCTTCGTGCTCTTCGTCGTGCTGGGCGCCTACGCCACGGTGAAGGTCGTCGGCGCCGCCAAGCGCAGCGCGGACCGCCACATCACCCAGGCCCGCCGCACGGTCGAGGACCACACCCTGCGGGCCAAGGCCTTCGCGCAGCCCGGCCCGGCCGGCGAGATCGCCCAGCTCCGGCTCAAGCTGCGCACCTCCATGCGGGCCACCCAGGACGCGCTGGAGGCCGCCGCCGCCGAGGACCAGTCCGTCAAGGAGTCCCTCGCCCTCTTCCAGCGCCTGAGCGCGCACGGCCACGAACTGGACGGCGAACTCCGGCGCATGGAGTCCGAACCGGACCGCGCCACGGTCGCCGCCCGGCTGGCCGACCTGAGGGAGCGCACCGAGCGCATCACGAGCTCCGCGGACGCCCTGCGCTGGGCGGCCCGCGACCGCGCCCGCCGCTTCGCCTCCGACGACCTGGACTCGCTGAGCGCCCAGATCGACATGGAGGCCGGGGCGCTGCGCCACTGGACCACCACGGAACCGGCCCCCGCGCCCCCGCGCTGGCCCGAGGCCCCCGCCGCCGACGCCCCGACGGCCGGTCAGGCCTGGCCGGACGCCGCGGAACCCGCCCCGGCGGCGGAACCGGAACAGCAGTCCGGGCCGGCCGCCATCACCCCGCCCGCACCGCGTCCCACCTACCCCTGGCAGAAGAAGCCCCGCCCCGAGAGCACCACTTGAGCACCCCCTGATCCGGCCACGGCCGGACCCGGCCCGCGGGGCCGGGCTGCCGCACGGGCGCTACGCCAGGTAACCTCCAGCACATGTCCCGCCATGTCGCGATCGTCACCGATTCCACGGCCTACCTGCCGGCCCGGACGATGGAGCGGCACCGCATCACGGCGGTACCCCTGACCGTGGTCCTCGGCGACCGCGCGCTCGAAGAGGGCACCGAGATCTCCACCCGTTCCCTCGCCCAGGCTTTGCAGAAGCGGCGCCCGGTGACCACCTCGCGGCCCGGCCCCGAGGTCTTCGCCGAGACCTACCGCCGGGTCGCCGACTCCGGGGCCACCGGCATCGTCTCCCTGCACCTCTCCGCCGAACTCTCCGGCACCTACGACGCCGCGGTCGTCGCCGCCCGCGGGGCGCCGGTGCCGGTGCGGGTGGTGGACACCGGCATGATCGCGATGGCGCTCGGGTTCTGCGCGCTCGCGGCCGCGGAGACCGCGGAGGCGGGCGGCACGGTGGACGAGGCGGTCACCGCCGCCGAGAAGCGGGCGGCGGGCACCTCCGCCTACTTCTACGTGGACACCCTCGACTATCTGCGCCGCGGCGGCCGCATCGGTGCCGCACAGGCCCTGCTGGGCTCGGCCCTCGCGGTGAAGCCGCTGCTGCAGCTGGCGGGCGGACGCATCGAACCGCTGGAGAAGGTGCGCACGGCGTCGAAGGCGATCGCCCGCCTGGAGGAGATCGCGGCCGAACGGGCGGGCGGCGCGGAGGTCGACGTCGCCGTCCACCATCTCGCCGCCCAGGAGCGCGCGTCGGCGCTCGCGGACCGGCTGCGGACCCGGCTGCCGGGACTGGCCGACCTGCATGTCAGCGAGGTCGGGGCGGTGATCGGGGCGCACACCGGACCCGGGTTGCTGGGGGTCGTGGTCTCGGCCCGGTGAGGTGTGCCGTTTGCGCTCGCGAGGGTGACGGAGTTTTCCACAACCTGTGCGTGATCCCCGGGAACTGAGCAAGATCATCGCGGTGGGGGTGCCGTGCCGGATGCTCCTGCCATGGCACTTCGATCACGCTCACGCACAGCGACGGCGACCAGCGGTCCGGGCCGCGCCCCGGACTCCGACGGCCGCGCCCGCCACCGCCGCCCGGCAGGCTCCCGGGTCCGCGACCGGACAGCGGCGGCGGACGAACTCCGGCGCCGCGCGGAGTCCCTCTTCGACGACCAGGACGACACCGCCCGCGCCGGAAGCGGAAGGCTGCCCCCGAGCTGGGCGCGGACCGGCACACACCGTCGGGTGCGGTCCGGCCCACCGGGCACGGGGGAGCGGCCGGTGGCGGCGGACCACGTGTCCCCGTCGGCGGGCGGGCGAGCGTCGGGGGAGCGGCCGGTGGTGGCGGGCAACGCGTCCGTGTCGGCGGGCGGGCGGGCGGCGCACCGGCCGGTGGCGGTCGGGGGCGCGAGGGTCGTGGACCGCGTCGGCGTCACGGGTCGGCCGGCGTCCGCGGGCCGGTCGGTGGGCCCGGGGTCCGGGGCCGGTCCGGATCATGTGATCGGCCCGGGGGATGGGATCGGTCCCGGACGTGGGGTGGCGGTGGACCGGTGGGCCGCCGGGCGCGGGCTGCCGGCCGGGGGCCGGCCACCGGAGCGGCACGGCGGGGGCGACGACGCCGTGGACGACGGTGCCGCTCGCGAGGATCTGGGAGGACCCGGCGAAGTCCCCGGACGGAGGCGGCTGGGGCCGGCGCTGCGGGACCGGCTGCCGGTGTGGGTGCAGACGCGGTGCGGGCTGGAGCGGCGCAGCGTGGTCGCGCTGTCGGCGCTGCTGGTGCTGGCCGTCGGATTCGCCGTGCAGCACTTCTGGGCCGGACGCACCGAGCCGGTCCGGGCACCGGAGGTGGTGCGGGCGGCGGCGCCGCACGGGGAGCGGGCCGGTGACGGGAAGGAGGCCCGCTCCGCCGCGCCGGCCGGCGGGACGGCGGCGGCCGCCGAGATCGTGGTCGACGTCAGCGGCAAGGTGCGGGACCCCGGCATCCACCGTCTGCCTTCCGGTTCACGTGTCGAGGACGCGCTGCGGGCGGCGGGCGGAGCACGCCCCGGCACCAGCACCGACGGCCTCAACCGCGCCCGCTTCCTCGTCGACGGCGAACAGGTGGTCGTCGGAGGCCCGGCACCGCCCCCACCGGCCCCCGGCGGCGGTCCGGGTACGGCGGCGGGGGCCGGCCCCACGGCGCCGGTCTCCCTCAGCACCGCCACCCTCGACCAGCTCGACGCCCTGCCCGGAGTCGGCCCCGTCCTCGCCCAGCACATCCTCGACCACCGGACCCGCAACGGCGGTTTCCGCTCGGTGGACGAACTGCGTGAGGTGAACGGCATCGGCGACCGCCGCTTCGCGGACCTGCGCGACCTCGTACGGCCATGACCACCGCCCCGGACACGGAGCCCGGCACCCGGCAGCACGTCCACGCCGCCTCGGGGAACCGGCTCGGCGTGGCCCACCCGAGGCAGGAGGGACCGGCGGACCTCCGGCTGGTGCCGCCCGCCCTGGTCGCCTGGGCCACGGCCGCGGTGACGCTGCACGCCCCGCCCGGCTGCGTGGCGGGCGTGGTGATCGCCGCCCTGCTCGCGGCCGGCGCCCTCCTCGCGGCCCGCGGCCGCCCGGCGCGGCGGGGCGGGGCCACCGCCCACGCCGGCGCCGCCGTGCTGCTCTGCGTCGCCGCGGCCGCCGGATCGGCGGGCCTGCACGGCGCGGACCTGCGGCGGGGCCCCGTGCCCGCGCTGGCGCGGGAGTACGCGGCGGTGACCGCCGAGGTCGAGATCACCGCCGACCCCCGCCTCACCCGGCCCAGGGTCAGCGGGAACCACATGGCGCCGGTATCCGTGCTGATCGAGGCCGATGTACGACGGGTGGAGCGGGCCGGCGGCGCTGCGGAGACCACCCGGGCGCCCGTCCTGCTGATCGTGGACCCCCGCCGGACCGGCCCGGCCGCCCCGGGCCGCCCGCAGGTCTCCCCCTGGCTCGGCCTGCTGCCCTCCACCCGTCTCCGTGTGGAGGCACGGCTCGCGCCCGCGGCGGCGGGCGGCGACCGGTTCGCCGCCGTGCTCAGGGTGAAGGGCCGCGACGGCCCGCGGACGGTCGGCCGGCCGTCGGCGCCGCAGCGCCTCGCCGGACGGCTGCGGGCCGGGCTGCGTGAGGCGACCGACCCCCTGCCGGAGGACGCGCGGGCGCTGCTGCCCGGCCTGGTCGTCGGCGACACCGCCAGGATCACCCCGGAACTGGACGAGGCGTTCCGGGAGACCGACCTCACCCACACGCTCGCCGTCTCCGGGGCCAACTTCACCATCCTCCTCGCCCTGCTCCTCGGACCTCCCGGCCTGGCACAGCGGGCCGAACGGCGCGGCATCGCACCCCGCCTCGGCATCTCCCTGCGGGCCACCGCGCTGCTGGGCGCGGGACTCTCCCTCGCCTTCGTCGTCGTGTGCCGTCCCGACCCCAGCGTGCTGCGGGCCGCCGCCTGCGGATCCGTCGCGCTGCTCGCGCTCGCCACCGGCCGCCGCAGGTCCCTGATCCCGGCCCTCGCCACGGCCGTCCTGCTGCTGGTGCTGTACGACCCGTGGCTGGCCCGCAGTTACGGCTTCCTGCTCTCCGTGCTGGCCACCGGCGCGCTGCTCACCCTCGCGCCGCGCTGGAGCGCGGGACTGCGCGCGCGCCGGGTCCCGCCCCGCCTCGCCGAGGCGCTGGCCGCCGCGGGTGCCGCGCAGGCGCTGTGCGCACCGGTGGTCGCGGTACTCGCGGCGCGGGTGAGCCTGGTGGCGGTCCCGTGCAACCTGCTCGCCGAGTTCGCGCTCGCCCCGGCCACGGTGCTGGGCTTCCTGGCCCTCGCTGCCGCGCCGGCGGCGATGCCGGCCGCGAAGGCGCTGGCCTGGTGCGCGAGCTGGCCGGCGGAATGGATCGCCCAGGTCGCCAGGACCGGGGCGGCACTGCCGGGCGCGGGAGTGGACTGGCCCGGCAGCTGGGCCGGGGCCGCCGCGCTCGCCGCCGTCACCGTGACCGTGCTGCTGGTGGGGCGGCGCCTGCTGGGACACCCCTGGTGGTGCGGGGCGTGCGCGCTGCTGCTGGTGCTCCTGGTCGCGCAGCCGCCACCGCTGACCCGGGTGATCACGGGCTGGCCCCCGCCCGGCTGGCGGCTGGTGATGTGCGACGTCGGCCAGGGCGACGCCCTGGTGCTCGCCGCGGGCGGCGGGTCGGGCGTGGTGGTGGACGCCGGACCCGACCCGGCGCTCGTGGACCACTGCCTGCGTTCCCTGGGGATCACCAGGGTCCCGCTCGTCGTGCTGACCCACTTCCACGCCGACCACGTGGCCGGGCTCCCCGGCGTGCTGCGCGGACGCGCGGTGGGCGCCATCGGGACGACGGCCTTCGAAGAACCCGCCGACCAGGCGGCGTTCGTCCGGAGAACCGCGGCCGCCCGGCGCGTCCCGGTGACGCACGCCGCCGCCGGTGAGGTGCGGCGCGCCGGGGGTCTGTCCTGGGAGGTGGTGTGGCCGCCCCCGGGCCCGCCGTCCACCGTCCACCCGGTGCCGGAGGGCCCGAACGACGCGAGCGTCGCCATGCTGGTCCGCACGGGCGGCCTGCGCCTGCTGCTCCTGGGGGATCTGGAGCCCCCGGCCCAGCGGGCCCTGGCGAGGTCGCCCGCGGCGAGCCGGCTGGCCGGCGTGGACGTCCTCAAGGTCGCCCACCACGGCTCGGCGTACCAGGATCCGGACCTCCTGCGCCGGGCGGCCCCGCGGCTGGCGCTGATCAGCACGGGGGAGGGCAACACCTACGGGCATCCGGCGCCGGGCACGGTCGCCGCCCTGCGCGCCTCGGGCGCGACGGTGCTGCGGACCGACCGGGACGGGGCGCTGGCGGTGACGTCCGGCGGAAACGGGGGCAGGGAGCTGCGGGTGGCGCGACACTGAGGACATGACTGAGGGCATGACTGAGGCCATGAGCGGCGGCATGAACAGCGCGGCGGTCGACGCCTACCTCCGCCGCCTGGGCGCCGACCAGCCCGCCTGGCCCACCGTGGACGCGCTGCGCGAGCTGCATCTGCGGCATCTGCTGACGGTGCCGTTCGAGAACCTGTCCATCCATCTGGGCGAGGAGATCGTGCTGGAGGAGAAGCGGCTGCTGGACAAGGTCGTGGAGGCCCGGCGAGGCGGGTTCTGCTACGAACTCAACGGCGCCTTCGGGGCGTTGCTCGCCGCCCTCGGCTACGACGTCGCGCTGCTCGCCGCCCGGGTGTACGGCGACGGGGGCCGGCTGGGCATCCCCTACGACCATCTCGCGCTGCGGGTACGGACGGTGGACGGCGGCGACTGGCTGGCCGACGTCGGCTTCGGCGCCCACTGCCATCTGCCCCTCGCCTTCGGGGAGCGCGGGGAGCAGAAGGACCCCGGGGGCACGTTCCGGATCGTCGAGGCGGGCCCGGACGCGGCGGGGGTGCGCGGCGGGCACGGCACCGTGGAGGCCGCGGACCTGGACGTGAGCCGCGACGGGCGGCCGGTGTACCGCCTGGAGGTCCGGCCCAGGACGCTCGGCGACTTCATGGCCGGGGCCTGGTGGCACAGCACCTCACCGGCCTCCCACTTCACGCGGTCGCCGGTGTGCTCGCGGATCACCGAGGACGGGGGACGGATCACCCTCAGCGGCCGCCGGTTCACGGTCACCGCGCCGGACGGGACGCGTCAGGAGCGTGAGATCGCCGCGGACGACGAGGTGCTCGCGCTCTACCGGGAGCGGTTCGGCATCGCGCTGGACGAGGTGCCCACGGCGCGGGGCGCCGGCCGCTGACCCCGTGCCGGACAATGACCCGTGTGAGTGATGTGCGACATGTGCTGGTGCTGCCCGACCGTGACGCCGCGGAAGAGGTGGCCGAGGCCCTCGGGGAACGGTTCGGCGTGGACGAGGAGCCACGGCTGGTGCGGGACGCCCTGGCGGGGGAGGACGACGCGGAGGACGCGCAGTGGCTCGTCCTGCTGCGGGACGAGCCGGCGCGGCTGGACCCCGCCGAGCTGAACGAGTTCGTCGCCGGCTGGGAGGGCTGGCGGGAGGAGCCGTAGCGGCACCCCGGCCGGCCGGGGGGTGGTGTCAGTGGCGCGTGGGATGCTTGTCACGATGGCCAGGAAGACCGGATCCGACGACCCCCTCGCCCCCGTGACGCTCGCCGTGGGCCAGGAGGACCTGCTGCTCGACCGCGCCGTGCGGGAGGTGGTGACCGCCGCGCGGGCCGCCGACGCCGACACGGACGTGCGCGACCTGACCCCGGACCGGCTCCAGCCCGGCACCCTCGCCGAGCTGACCAGCCCGTCGCTCTTCGCGGAGCGCAAGGTCGTGGTCGTACGCGACGCGCAGGACCTGTCGGCGGACACCGTCAAGGACGTGAAGGCGTACCTCGGGTCGCCGGCCGAGGAGATCACCCTCGTCCTGCTGCACGCGGGCGGCGCCAAGGGCAAGGGGCTGCTCGACGCGGCGCGCAAGGCGGGCGCGCGGGAGGTCGCGTGCCCGAAGATGACGAAACCGGCGGACCGGCTGGCCTTCGTGCGCGCAGAGTTCCGCACCACAGGGCGCTCGGCCACACCGGAGGCCTGCCAGGTGCTGGTCGACGCCATCGGCAGCGATCTGCGCGAGCTGGCCTCGGCGGTGACCCAGCTGGTCGCGGACGTCGAGGGCACCATCGACGAGGCGGTCGTCGGCCGGTACTACACAGGGCGGGCCGAGGCCTCCAGCTTCACCGTCGCCGACCGGGCGGTCGAGGGACGCGCGGCGGAGGCCTTGGAGGCGCTGCGCTGGTCGCTGTCGACCGGGGTGGCGCCGGTGCTGATCACCAGCGCGCTCGCCCAGGGCGTGCGGGCGATCGGCAAGCTGTCGTCGGCGCGCGGCGGCAGACCCGCGGACCTGGCCCGTGAACTGGGCATGCCGCCCTGGAAGATCGACCGGGTCCGGCAGCAGATGCGCGGCTGGACCCCGGACGGCGTGGCCGTCGCCCTGCGCGCGGTGGCCGAGGCGGACGCGGGCGTGAAGGGCGGCGGCGACGACCCGGAGTACGCCCTGGAGAAGGCGGTCGTCACCATCGCGCGTGCGGCCCGCTCGCGCGGCCGGGCCTGACGCACGGAGAGAAGCCGAAGGCCCCGCCCGCACCCCGGGGAAGGGGTGGGGACGGGGCCCTCGGATGAAGCGTGTGAACCCGTACCCGCGTGGCGAACGCAGGCCGCGTACGGGTTCGTGGTGCCGGCCGGGGGCGGATGAGAGAGGGCCCGCCCGGAGTCCCGCCGGCGATCAGATCACAGGGTGGTTCAGCCCTTGACGGCCGCGACCTTCTGAGCCAGCGCCGACTTCTTGTTGGCGGCCTGGTTCTTGTGGATGACGCCCTTGGAGACGGCCTTGTCGAGCTGACGCGCGGCGACGCGCTGGTACTCGGTGGCCTTCTCGACGTCGCCCGCGGCGGCGGCCTCACGGGCCTTGCGGATCGCGGTCTTCAGAGAGGACTTGACGGCCTTGTTGCGCAGCCGCGCCTTCTCGTTGGTCTTGTTCCGCTTGATCTGGGACTTGATGTTCGCCACGAATGAGCCTTTTCAGGTTCAGGCACGAGGCCGCACTGGACCCCGCGCCGATGATTTCTTTGAGGAGTGCCTCGTGCTGAGAGGGCATGAGACACAGCCACCCACACTACCAGCGGCTCATTCAGCGGCCCAAACCCGTCCCCGGTCGCCGCGCGTGGGACCATGGAGGCTACGTATCGATCCGACCCGAGACCGCAGACGCACAAGCACACGTATGCGGACGCCTCAAGAATCAGGACCCTGCGTGCCCGCGATCCCCAGCCATGTGCCCGAGCCGAGCCGTACCGACCCGGCGCTGATCCGCAATTTCTGCATCATCGCCCACATCGACCACGGCAAGTCCACGCTCGCCGACCGGATGCTCCAGCTGACCGGAGTGGTCGAGCAGCGGCAGATGCGCGCTCAGTACCTCGACCGCATGGACATCGAGCGCGAGCGCGGCATCACGATCAAGTCCCAGGCGGTGCGGTTGCCGTGGGCCCCGACCCACGACGAGGGCAACACGCACATCCTCAACATGATCGACACCCCCGGGCACGTCGACTTCACCTACGAGGTGTCCCGGTCCCTCGCCGCCTGCGAGGGCACCGTCCTCCTCGTCGACGCGGCCCAGGGCATCGAGGCCCAGACCCTCGCCAACCTGTACCTGGCGATGGAGAACGACCTCACGATCATCCCCGTGCTCAACAAGATCGACCTGCCGGCCGCGCAGCCGGAGAAGTTCGCCGAGGAGCTGGCGAACCTGGTCGGCTGCGACCCCGACGACGTGCTCAAGGTGTCCGCGAAGACCGGCCTCGGCGTCGAGGCGCTGCTGGACCGGGTGGTCGCCGAGATCCCCGCCCCGGTCGGCGTCAAGGACGCCCCCGCCCGCGCGATGATCTTCGACTCGGTCTACGACTCCTACCGCGGCGTCGTGACCTACGTCCGTGTCATCGACGGCCAGCTCAACAAGCGCGAGCGCATCCGGATGATGTCCACCGGCGCCACCCACGAGCTGCTGGAGATCGGCACCAACTCGCCCGAGATGCTGCCCGCCGACGGCCTCGGCGTCGGCGAGGTGGGCTACCTCATCACCGGTGTGAAGGACGTCCGGCAGTCCAAGGTCGGTGACACCGTCACCAGCCAGCACAAGGGCGCCGAGGAGGCGCTCGGCGGCTACAAGGACCCCAAGCCGATGGTGTTCTCCGGCCTCTACCCCCTCGACGGCTCCGACTACCCGGAGCTGCGCGAGGCCCTCGACAAGCTCCAGCTCAACGACGCCGCCCTGGTCTACGAGCCGGAGACCTCCGCCGCCCTCGGCTTCGGCTTCCGCGTCGGCTTCCTCGGCCTGCTGCACCTCGACGTGATCCGCGAGCGCCTCGAGCGCGAGTTCGGCCTCGACCTGATCGCCACCGCGCCCAACGTGGTCTACCGGGTGGTCATGGAGGACGGCAGCGAGCACACCGTCACCAACCCGAGCGAGTTCCCCGAGGGGAAGATCGACGAGGTCTACGAGCCGGTCGTGCGCGCCACCATCCTGGCGCCCAGCGAGTTCATCGGCTCGATCATGGAGCTCTGCCAGACCCGGCGCGGCGTCCTGCTCGGCATGGACTACCTCTCCGAGGACCGGGTGGAGATCCGCTACACCCTCCCGCTCGCGGAGATCGTCTTCGACTTCTTCGACCAGCTGAAGTCCAAGACCCGCGGCTACGCCTCGCTGGACTACGAGCCCACCGGCGAGCAGACCTCCAGCCTGGTCAAGGTCGACATCCTGCTGCACGGCGACAAGGTGGACGCGTTCTCCGCGATCACCCACAAGGACCAGGCCTACGCGTACGGCGTGCGGCTCGTCGCCAAGCTCAAGGAGCTCATCCCGCGGCAGGCCTTCGAGGTGCCGGTGCAGGCCGCCATCGGCTCGCGGGTCATCGCCCGCGAGACCATCCGCGCCATCCGCAAGGACGTCCTCGCCAAGTGCTACGGCGGTGACATCTCCCGCAAGCGGAAGCTGCTGGAGAAGCAGAAGGAGGGCAAGAAGCGGATGAAGATGGTGGGTTCCGTGGAAGTTCCGCAGGAGGCCTTCATCGCCGTCCTCTCCAGCGACGACGGCGCGGGGTCGGCCAAGAGCAAGAAGTAGCCGGAGGTTACCGCGGGTCACTCCGCAAACCGGGCGGAACCGGGGCCCGTCGCGCGCGAGTGCGGCGGGCCTTGCGCGTTCAGTGGGTAGCTCTCTGTGGGAAGTCGCAGGCCGTGACCCCTTACGTCGTGGCCGGTCGCCCTTTACTCTGTCCGTGCTCGATAGTTACTCGCCAGTTAAACAACGGCGCGAGGAAACCCCAGCCGCACTGAGCCAGCCGCACCGTCGCGGGCCCCGGAGGATGTCGTGAGCGACACACAGACACTGATCGAGAACCGACCGCCGAGCGTGGCGAACCTCTTCCTGGAGCGTGTGGCGGCCACACCGGACGCCGAGGCGTACCGCTACCCGGTCCCGGCCGCCTCCGGTGAGGGTCCCGACAACTGGAAGTCCCTCACCTGGGCGGGCACCGCCGAGCGGGTCCACGCCATCGCGGCCGGTCTGATCGAGCTGGGCGTGGAGCCGGAGCAGCGGGTCGCGCTCGCCTCCGCCACCCGCGTCGAGTGGATCCTCGCCGACCTCGGCATCCTCTGCGCCGGCGCCGCCACCACCACGGTCTACCCGCAGACCAACGCCGACGAGTCCGCCTACATCCTGTCCGACTCGCAGAGCCGGGTGCTCATCGCGGAGAACGCCGAGCAGGTCGCCAAGGCGGTCGAGAAGCGCGCCGAGCTGCCCGAGCTCACCCATGTGGTGGCCGTGGACACGGCCGGCGTCGAGACCGACGACTTCGTGATCACCCTCGCCGAACTGGAGAGGCGCGGCGCCGCCCGGCTCCAGAAGGAACCGGAGCTGATCAAGGAGCGCGTCGCCGCGATCACCAAGGACCAGCTCGCCACCCTCATCTACACCTCCGGCACCACGGGGCGCCCCAAGGGCGTGCGTCTGCCGCACGACTGCTGGTCGTACATGGCGAAGGCGATCGCCGCGACCGGCCTGGTCAGCGCCGGGGACGTGCAGTACCTGTGGCTGCCGCTCGCCCACGTCTTCGGCAAGGTGCTCACCTCCGGCCAGATCGAGGTCGGCCACGTCACCGCCGTCGACGGCCGCGTCGACAAGATCATCGAGAACCTCCCGGTGGTCCAGCCGACCTACATGGCCGCCGTGCCCCGCATCTTCGAGAAGGTCTACAACGGCGTCGCCGCCAAGGCGAAGGCCGGCGGCGGCGCCAAGTACAAGATCTTCCAGTGGGCCGCCGGGGTCGCCCGCGAGTACGCCAAGGTCACCCAGGACAACTTCCGCCGCACCGGCACCGCGAGCGCCCCGGCCGGCCTGCGCACCAAGCACGCCCTCGCCGACAAGCTGGTCTACGCCAAGATCCGCGAGGCCTTCGGCGGCAACCTGCGCGCCTGCGTCTCCGGCTCGGCCGCACTCGCCCCCGAGATCGGCTACTTCTTCTCCGGCGCCGGCATCCACATCCTGGAGGGCTACGGCCTCACCGAGTCCTCCGCCGCCTCCTTCGTCAACCCCGGCGAGGCCTACCGCACCGGCACCGTGGGCAAGCCGCTGCCCGGCACCGAGGTGCGGATCGCCGACGACGGCGAGATCCTGCTGCGCGGCCCCGGCATCATGCAGGGCTACCACAACCTGCCCGAGAAGACCGCCGAGGTCCTGGAGGAGGACGGCTGGTTCCACACCGGCGACATCGGCGAGCTCTCGGCCGACGGCTACCTCCGCATCACCGACCGCAAGAAGGACCTGATCAAGACCTCCGGCGGCAAGTACATCGCGCCCGCCGAGGTCGAGGGCCAGTTCAAGGCGGTCTGCCCCTACGTCTCCAACATCCTGGTGCACGGCGCGGACCGGAACTACTGCACCGCCCTCATCGCCCTCGACGAGGCCGCCCTCGCCGCCTGGGCCGCCGAGAACGGCATGGAGGGCAAGCCGTACGCGGACGTCGTCGCCGCGCCCGCCACGGTCGAGATGGTGGACGGCTACGTCAAGCAGCTCAACGAGGGCCTGCAGCGCTGGCAGACCATCAAGAAGTTCCGCCTCCTCCCGCGCGACCTGGACGTCGAGCACGGCGAGATCACCCCGAGCCTGAAGCTGAAGCGCCCGGTGGTGGAGCGCGAGTACAAGCACCTCATCGAGGAGATGTACGAGGGCGCCCGCGAGGCGTGACGGTCACGAGGTGACCGAGGGGCGGGGTTCCGGGCCGGTGTGGCCCGGGGCCCCGCCCTCCGTTTTCACGTTGTCCGGAACCGAGCGGCTTTCTGACCGTTCCTGACCACTCACGGAGCACTGTTCTCACTCCTGGCGGTTCACTTCGGTGACTCGTTGCGTATGGGCGGGTCCGTTCTGTCACCCTGTCGGCAGCGATCGAGTTCTCTTCGTACGAACTGCCCGGGAGCTGCCCATGCGGGCCATTCCGACCCAACGGGAGACCGCCTCCTGCGCCCCCGGCGCGCCCGAGTGCGCCCGGGTGGACGCGACCCTGCCTGGAAGCTCCCTCGCGCCGGGCGCCGCGCGCGCCATGCTGCGCAAGGCGCTCACCGAGTGGGCCCAGCTCGCCCTGCCCGGCGCCGAGCACCTCACCGGCCGGGTCGGCGACGACGCCACGCTGATCGCCAGCGAGCTCGTCACCAACGCCGTCGTGCACGCCGGCACCGAGGTGCGGCTGAGGTGCGGGCTGGAGGCGGCGACGGGCGCACTCGTCGTCGAGGTCGCCGACCTGCACCCCTCCCGCGCGCCGCTGGGCGACGAGGAGGAGGCGCCGGCGCACGACATCGCCGAGTACGGGCGCGGCCTGCGTCTGGTCGCCGCGCTCTCCGAGGCCTGGGGGATCACCTACCGTCCGGGCAGCAAGACGGTGTGGGCGCGGCTGGCCGCCGGGGGGTACACGGCGGGCGACGCGAGCGAGGCGTACCCGGGGGAGCGCACGCCGGCGCGCGACCTGGGGGCGGCGCGGTTCCTCGCGCAGGAGCCGCCCGCTCCCGCCCGGGACGCCTGGCGCGGCGGCTCCTACGGCGACGACTGGCTCGCCCGCCGGCCCGGACGGGACGGGACGTGGCTGGGGCGCGGCGCCCTGTCCTTCCTCGCCGAGGCCTCCGACCTGCTCGCCGGGCAGCTCGACGAGGACCTCGTCACCTCGCTCACCGGACAGCTGATCGTGCCGCGGCTGGCCGACTGGTGCGCGGTGTGGCTGGAGGACGAGACCGGCGGCCACGGCGGCTGGAACGACGGGGACCGGGCCGGCGGCTCCCGCCTCGCCCGCGTCTGGCACGCGGGCGAGGACCGCATCGAGGAACTGACCCGCTCCCTGGAGCGCAACCCGCCCCGCCGCACCGATCCGCTGCACCCCGGACCGGCCCCCTACCCCTGGCCGGAGGAGGCGCTCGACACCCCCGGCGCCGGCGGCTCCCCCGGCACCTCCCTCGCCTACCGGCTCGTCGCCGGCGGGCGTCCGCTCGGCACGCTGGTGATCGGCCGGGGCGGCATCGACCGCTTCCCCGACGAGATCACCGGCCTGGTGGAAGACCTCGGCCGCCGGGTCGCGCTCGCCATCGGCGCCGCCCGGCAGTACTCCCGCCAGGCCACCATCAGCGCCGTGCTCCAGCGCGGACTGCTGCCCGGCGCCGTCGCCGAGATCCCCGGTGTGCGCAGCGCCCTCGTCTACGAGCCCTGCGACAAGGGCGGACCGAGCGGCGACTTCTACGACCTCTTCCCGGCCGGGCAGGGCCGCTGGTGCTTCGCCGTCGGCGACGTCCAGGGCAAGGGCCCCGAGGCGGCCGTGGTCATCGGACTGGCCCGGCCCTGGCTGCGGCTGCTCGCCCGCGAGGGCTACCACGTCGCCGACGTCCTGGACCGCCTCAACCAGCTCCTCCTTGACGACGCCACCGAGGCGGCGGACGCGGCCGCCCGCGCGCTGGTCGCGGCGGGCGCCCGCCCGACCGCCCCCGGCGACGGCCCCCAGACGCGCTTCCTCTCCCTCCTCTACGGCGAACTGGTCCCCTTCGACGGCGGCGTCCGCTGCACCCTCGCCTCCGCCGGACACCCCCTGCCCCTGCTGCTCGCCCCCGACGGCACCGTCCGCACGGTCGCCCAGCCGCAGACCCTGCTCGGGGTCGTCGAGGACACCGCGTACGCCGGCGAGACCTTCGAGATGTACTCCGGCGACACCCTCCTCTGCGTCACCGACGGGGTCACCGAGCGGCGCTCCGGCTCCCGCCAGTTCGACGACGGCGACGGGCTCGCCGCGGCGCTCGCCGGATGCGCGGGGATGGACGCGGAGCCGATAGCGGAACGGATCACGCAGCTGGTGCACGAGTTCGGAGCCCGGCCGCCCGCGGACGATCTCGCCCTCCTGGTGCTCCAGGCCGAGTGACCCGGCCGGTGCGGGACAATGGAGCACATGCCTTCCGCACTCCCCGACGGCGAGCCCGTCCCCGCCGACGGCGCGCTGCCCGCCTCCGCGCTCGCCGGGGCCGCCGACCGCCCCCTCGGGTTCTACCTGCACGTCCCGTACTGCGCGACCCGCTGCGGCTACTGCGACTTCAACACCTACACCGCGACCGAGCTGCGCGGCAGCGGCGGTGTGCTCGCCTCCCGCGACAACTACGCCGAGACGCTGATCGACGAGATCCGCCTGGCCCGCAAGGTGCTCGGCGACGACCCGCGCGAGGTCCGCACGGTGTTCGTCGGCGGGGGCACGCCGACGCTGCTGGCCGCCGACGACCTGGTACGGATGCTGGGCGCGATCCGGGAGGAGTTCGGGCTGGCCGCGGACGCGGAGGTGACCACGGAGGCGAACCCGGAGTCGGTCGACCCGGCCTATCTGGCGGCCCTGCGAGCCGGCGGCTTCAACCGGATCTCCTTCGGCATGCAGAGCGCCCGGCAGCACGTGCTGAAGGTCCTGGACCGCACGCACACGCCCGGACGGCCGGAGGCGTGTGTCGCGGAGGCCCGCGCGGCCGGCTTCGCGCACGTCAACCTGGACCTGATCTACGGCACGCCGGGGGAGTCCGACGACGACTGGCGGGCGTCCCTGGACGCGGCGATCGGCGCGGGCCCGGACCATGTCTCCGCGTACGCGCTGATCGTCGAGGAGGGCACGCAGCTCGCCCGGCGGATCCGGCGGGGCGAGGTCCCGATGACGGACGACGACGTCCACGCGGACCGCTATCTGATCGCCGAGGAGATGCTGTCGGGGGCGGGCTTCGACTGGTACGAGGTGTCCAACTGGGCGACCTCCGAGGCCGGGCGCTGCCTGCACAACGAGCTGTACTGGCGCGGCGCCGACTGGTGGGGCGCGGGGCCCGGCGCGCACTCGCACGTGGGCGGGGTGCGCTGGTGGAACGTCAAGCATCCGGGGGCGTACGCGGCGGCGCTGGCGGAGGGGCGTGCGCCGGGGGCGGGGCGGGAGGTCCTGTCGGACGAGGACCGGCGGGTGGAGCGGGTGCTGCTGGAGCTGCGGCTCGAGGAGGGTGTTCCGCTGTCGCTGCTGCGCGCCGACGGGCTCGCTGCCGCGCGCCGGGCCCTCGCGGACGGGCTGCTGCGGCGTGAGCCGTACGAGGAGGGCCGCGCGGCCCTGACCCTGCGGGGGCGGCTGCTCGCCGACGCGGTGGTGCGGGATCTGGTCGACTGACCTTTTCTCGCCCCCGCCGCCCCTTCCCGTCCCGTCCCTGGGGGCTGCGCCCCCAGACCCCCCTGTCGGCCCTTCGGGCCTCGTCCTCAAACGCCGGACGGGCTGAAAACAGCGGGGTACGTCCGTCACGCCGCGGCGGTCACGAAGTCGATCAGTTCTTCCACGCGGCCCAGGAGCTGGGGCTCCAGGTCCTTGTACGAGTGGACCGAGCCGAGGATCCGCTGCCACGCCTCACCGGTGTTCGCCACCCGCCAGCCCAGCGCCCGGCACACCCCCTTCTTCCAGTCCTGACCCCGTGGCACCCGCGGCCACGCCTCGATGCCGACGGACGCCGGCTTCACGGCCTCCCAGACGTCGATGTAGGGGTGGCCCACCACCAGCGCGTGCTCGCTCGTCACCGACTCCGCGATCCGCCACTCCTTCGAGCCGGGCACCAGGTGGTCCACCAGGACGCCCAGCCGCGCGTCCGGGCCGGGTGCGAATTCGGCCACCACGGACGGCAGGTCGTCCACGCCCTCCAGGTACTCCACGACCACGCCCTCGACGCGCAGGTCGTCGCCCCACACCTTCTCGACCAGCTCCGCGTCGTGCCGCCCCTCGACGTAGATCCGCCCCGCCCGGGCGACCCGCGCGCGTGCGCCGGGAACGGCCACCGAACCGGACGCCGTACGGGTGGGACGCGCCGGACCGGCGGACGGTCGTACCAGCGTCACCACGCGCCCCTCCAGCAGGAACCCGCGCGGCTCCAGCGGGAACACCCGGTGCTTGCCGAAGCGGTCCTCCAGGGTCACCGTGCCCGCCTCGCAGCGGATCACCGCGCCGCAGAAGCCCGTGCCGGGCTCCTCCACCACCAGTCCCGGCTCGGCCGCCACCTCCGGCACCGGCTGCGGCTTCTTCCACGGAGGGGTCAGATCGGCGGAGTACTGGCGCATTCTGATGACGATACGAGGAGCGCGCCCGCCGTGATCAGTCCGACACGCCGAAACGGGCCGCCAGGGCGTCGCGCTGGGCCCGCACGAACGCCGCGTTCACCACCGCTCCGTGACCGGGGACGTACCGCGCGTCCTCGCCGCCCAGCTCCAGCAGCCGGTCCAGCGCGGCCGGCCAGCGCGACGGCACGGCGTCGGGGCCGGCCTGCGGCTCGCCCGACTCCTCGACCAGGTCGCCGCAGAAGACCACCTCCGGAGAGCCGGGGACGAGCACCGCGAGGTCGTGGGCGGTGTGCCCCGGACCCACGTTCGCCAGCAGCACCTGCAGACCGCCGCCCAGGTCGAGCGTCCACTCGCCGGACACCATGTGCCGGGGCGCGACCAGCGCGTCCACGGCCACCTCCGCCGTGTGCGCGTCCAGCCCGTGGCGCACCGCGTCCGCCCGCAGCTCCGCCCGCCCGCGGCCGGACAGCACCGCGTCCATGCCCACCGCGCCGAACACCTCCGCGTCCGGGAACGCCGGCGCCCCCAGGATGTGATCGAAGTGGGGGTGGGTGAGCGCGAGATGCGTCACACGGCGTCCGGTGAGCGTCCGCGCCTCCGTCCGCAACCGCGCGCCCTCGGCCGGGGCGGAGCCCGCGTCGACGAGCAGCACGCCGTCCGAGCCCACCACGAGCCCCGCCGTGCAGTCCCACACGGGCAGCCGGCACCGTCCCACGCCGGGCGCCAACTGCTCCCATCCCGTCTCTTCCCAAGTCACGGTCATGACGGGACGCTATCGGGGACGGGCCCGCCCGGCGCGACGGCGTGGGACCGGCCTTGCCCGGGGCGTACCCACCGGCCGTACACTTGGCCGGGGAGGTCTGGCACTCGCGTACGAAGAGTGCCAGGGGGTCCCGGGGAAGTATTCGGTCGGAAGGCATCTGGAGGTGTGCGCGATGCTCAGTGAACGCAGGCTCCAGGTGCTGCGCGCCATCGTCCAGGACTACGTCGGCACCGAGGAGCCCGTCGGCTCCAAGGCGCTCACCGAGCGGCACAACCTCGGCGTCTCCCCGGCCACCGTGCGCAACGACATGGCGGCCCTGGAGGACGAGGGGTTCATCGCCCAGCCGCACACCAGTGCCGGGCGCATCCCCACCGACAAGGGCTACCGCCTGTTCGTCGACAAGCTCGCCGGCGTCAAGCCGATGACCGCGCCCGAGCGGCGCGCCATCCAGAACTTCCTCGAGGGCGCCGTCGACCTCGACGACGTGGTGGCCAGGACGGTGCGGCTGCTCGCGCAGCTCACCCGGCAGGTCGCCGTCGTGCAGTACCCGTCGCTCACCCGCTCGACGGTGCGCCACGTGGAGCTGCTGGCCCTGGCGCCCGCGCGGCTGATGCTGGTGCTGATCACGGACACCGGCCGGGTCGAGCAGCGCCTGGTCGACTGCCCGGCGCCGTTCGGCGAGGCGTCCCTGGCGGACCTGCGGGCGCGGCTCAACAGCCGGGTCGCCGGCCGCCGCTTCAGTGATGTGCCGAGCCTGGTGGAGGACCTCCCCGAGGCCTTCGAGGCGGACGACCGCGGCACGGTCTCGACGGTGCTCTCCACACTCCTGGAGACGCTCGTCGAGGAGAACGAGGAGCGTCTGATGATCGGCGGCACCGCCAATCTCACCCGCTTCGGACATGACTTCCCCCTCACCATCCGGCCCGTCCTTGAGGCGCTCGAGGAGCAGGTCGTGCTCCTCAAGTTGCTTGGCGAGGCGGGGGATTCGGGCATGACCGTGCGCATCGGGCACGAGAACGCCTACGAGGGACTCAACTCCACGTCCGTCGTGTCGGTGGGCTACGGTTCGGGCGGCGAGGCTGTTGCCAAGCTCGGCGTGGTCGGACCGACACGCATGGACTACCCGGGAACGATGGGAGCGGTACGCGCAGTGGCACGGTACGTCGGACAGATCCTGGCGGAGTCGTAGTGGCCACGGACTACTACGCCGTACTCGGCGTGCGCCGCGACGCGTCGCAGGAGGAGATCAAGAAGGCCTTCCGGCGGCTCGCCCGCGAGCTGCATCCGGACGTCAATCCTGATCCCAAGACGCAAGAGCGGTTCAAGGAGATCAACGCCGCCTACGAGGTGTTGTCGGACCCGCAGAAGAAGCAGGTCTACGACCTCGGCGGCGACCCGCTCTCGCAGGCCGGCGGCGCCGGTGGCGCGGGCGGCTTCGGGGCCGGCGGCTTCGGCAACTTCTCCGACATCATGGACGCGTTCTTCGGCACGGCGTCGCAGCGCGGGCCGCGCTCGCGCACCCGCCGGGGTCAGGACGCGATGATCCGGATCGATGTCGAGCTGGACGAGGCCGCGTTCGGCACGACCAAGGACATCCAGGTCGACACGGCCGTCGTCTGCACCACGTGCAGCGGCGAGGGCGCCGCTCCGGGCACCACCGCGCAGACCTGTGACATGTGCCGTGGCCGCGGTGAGGTCTCGCAGGTCACGCGGTCCTTCCTGGGCCAGGTCATGACGTCCCGCCCCTGCCCGCAGTGCCAGGGCTTCGGCACGGTCGTCCCGACGCCGTGCCCGGAGTGCGCGGGCGACGGCAGGATCCGTTCCCGCCGCACCCTGACGGTCAAGATCCCGGCCGGTGTCGACAACGGCACCCGGATCCAGCTGTCCGGCGAGGGCGAGGTCGGGCCCGGCGGCGGTCCCGCCGGTGACCTGTACGTGGAGATCCACGAACTGCCGCACGCGCAGTTCCAGCGGCGCGGCGACGACCTGCACTGCACGGTCACCCTCCCGATGACGGCGGCGGCCCTCGGCACCAAGGTGCCCCTGGAGACGCTGGACGGTCTGGAGGAGGTCGACATCCGGCCCGGCACCCAGTCCGGCCAGTCGATCCCGCTGCACGGCCGGGGCGTCACGCATCTGCGCGGCGGAGGCCGGGGCGACCTCATCGTCCACGTCGAGGTCCAGACCCCGACCAAGCTCGACCCCGAGCAGGAACGCCTGCTCCGCGAACTCTCCAAGCTGCGCGGCGAGGAACGGCCCACGGGCCAGTTCCAGCCGGGGCAGCAGGGGCTGTTCTCGCGGCTGAAGGACGCGTTCAACG
This sequence comes from Streptomyces fungicidicus, assembly GCF_003665435.1. Classification (NCBI taxonomy): domain Bacteria; kingdom Bacillati; phylum Actinomycetota; class Actinomycetes; order Kitasatosporales; family Streptomycetaceae; genus Streptomyces; species Streptomyces fungicidicus. The sequence goes on along the minus strand of NZ_CP023407.1, from coordinate 2,581,352 downwards.
GGCGCTGATCTGTCTGGCGCCGGGCGTCGGGGGTCCTGCCGGGGGTCCGGGGGTCGTCCCCCGGGCAGGCACAGTCAGCCGGGGCAGCAGGGGCTGTTCTCGCGGCTGAAGGACGCGTTCAACGGGCGCTGATCCGTCCGGCGCCGGGTGCCGGTCGCGGTCGGTGCCCGGTGTCGGGGCCGGGCGCGGTGACCTCGGGGAAAGTGCCTCGTGCCCGGGGGAAGGGCGCGTTCGGAGTCGGCCGGGGGACGTGGCAATATGCGCTCATGTCCTCCGTACCGACCGATCTCCTCCCGCACCCGATCGTGCAGGCGCCCATGGCGGGCGGTGTCTCCGTGCCACAGCTCGCCGCCGCCGTGTCCGAGGCGGGCGGGCTCGGTTTCCTCGCCGCCGGGTACAAGACCGCGGACGGGATGTACCAGGAGATCAAGCAGCTTCGGGGACTGACCTCCCGGCCCTTCGGTGTCAACCTCTTCCTGCCGCAGCCGGAGACCGCCGACCCGGCCGCCGTCGGCGTCTACGCCCACCAGCTGGCCGGTGAGGCCGGCTGGTACGAGACCGAGCTCGGCGACCCGGACAGCGGCCGCGACGACGGCTACGACGCCAAGCTCGCCGTCCTGCTGGACAACCCGGTACCGGCGGTGTCGTTCCACTTCGGTGTGCCGGCCCGTGAGGCGCTGGACTCCCTGCGCCGCGTCGGCACGTACACGCTGGTCACCGCCACCACCGCGGAGGAGGCCCGGGCCGTGGAGCGGGCCGGCGCGGACGCGGTGATCGCGCAGGGCGTCGAGGCCGGCGGCCACCAGGGCACCCACCGCGACGTCCCGGAGACCGACGGCTCCGGCGTGGGGCTGCTGTCCCTCGTCGCCCAGGTCCGGGAATCCGTCGGCATCCCGGTCGTCGCCGCCGGCGGCATCATGCGCGGCGGCCAGATCGCCGCCGTGCTCGCGGCCGGCGCCTCCGCCGCCCAGCTCGGCACCGCCTTCCTCGCCACCCCCGAATCCGGCGCGCACGCCCTGCACAAGCAGGCCCTGACCAACCCCCTGTACGTCCGCACCGAGCTGACCCGCGCCTTCTCCGGCCGCCCGGCACGCGGCCTGGTCAACCGCTTCCTGCGCGAGCACGGCCCGTACGCGCCCGCCGCCTACCCGGACGTCCACCACCTCACCGCGCCGCTGCGCAAGGCCGCCGCCAGGGCCGGGGACGCGCAGGGCATGGCGCTGTGGGCGGGGCAGGGCCACCGGATGGCACGCGAGCTGCCCGCAGGGCAGCTGGTGGAGGTCCTGGCCGCCGAACTCGCCACCGCCAGGGCGGCGTTGTCGACGGGAGGCGCCCGATGACCGCCCCGGTCTTCGTCGTCGACGACTTCGCCACCGACGGCTCCGGCCGCCATGTGCTCGACGGCCCCGAGGGACGGCACGCCGTCGCCGTGAAGCGGCTGCGGGCCGGCGAGGCCGTCGTGCTCACCGACGGCGCGGGCCGCTGGGCGGAGGGCGAGGTCGACGGCACCGAGGGCAAGGACCGGCTGATCGTGCGGCTCGGCCATGTCGTCGAGGAGCCCGAGGAGTTCCCCCGGCTCACCGTCGTCCAGGCGCTGCCCAAGGGCGACCGGGGTGAGGTGGCCGTGGAGACGATGACCGAGGTCGGCGTCGACGTGATCGTGCCCTGGTCGGCGTCGCGCTGCATCACGCAGTGGAAGGGCGAGCGGGGTCTGAAGTCCCTCGCCAAGTGGCGGGCGACGGCGCGGGAGGCCGGCAAGCAGTCCCGGCGGGTGCGCTTCCCGCGGGTCGCGGACGCGGCGACGACCAAGCAGGTTGCGTCACTTCTCGCCGAAGCGGACTTCGCGGCCGTGCTGCACGAGAGCGGGGTCGAGCCGCTGGCGACCGCCGGGCTTCCCGCGTCCGGGGACGTCGTGCTGGTCGTCGGGCCGGAAGGGGGCGTTTCTCCGGAGGAGTTGGCGGCCTTCGAGGGGGCCGGGGCGCGGGCCTACCGGCTGGGGCGGAGTGTGCTGCGGACGTCCACGGCGGGGACGGCGGCGGGGGCGTTGTTGCTGGGGCGTACGGGGCGCTGGTCCTGAGCCGGGGGTTTCTCGCCCCCGCCGCCCCTTCCCGTCCCGACCCGGGGGCGCTGCCCCCGGACCCCCGCTCCTCAAACGCCGGAGGGGCTCAAAGGAGCCTGGGCGGGGAGTAAGTGACCGTATGCGCCCTATCGCGCCGGCGGTGGCGGTGGCAGGCTGCCGGGCATGAGGATGCGACAGGTGCTGGTCGCCGGATTCGCCGTGGCCGCCATCGGTGGGCTCGCGGCGTGCGAGGGCGGCGGACTGGGTTCCGCGGCCGTCGCGCTCACCACCGACGAGACCGTGACCAAGGAGCTCAACCGGCAGAAGGCCGGCGTGCGATGGCTCACCTGCACCGCCTCCTTCGGGGACAAGGCCGGGGACAAGGCCGGCGAGAACACCGTCGCCGCCGTCGACTGCGACGGCGAGACGGAGGACGGCAAGGAGATCACCGTCGACGGCAAGGTCACCCACGCCGTCAACGGCGCCTGCGTACGCGGCGACCTCACCGCGAAGGTGGACGGCAAGCAGTGGTTCCGGGTCGACGGCCTCGGCGACTGCGACTCCACCAGCCCGCCGCGCGTGGGCGAACCGACGCAGCGCGGCCCGAAGCCCACGGTCACCGTGACCGTCACCACGACCGTGTGGTGCGAGCAGTACCCCTCCTGTCGCCCCGTCGAGGGCAAGTGATCCAAACCCCTGTCCAGGCAGCTTCCCCGTGCATAGGGTGATCGGGTGACACAGCCCGCATCGGTCGCATCCGCCGCATCCGCCGCTTACCTCCGATTCCCGCACCCGCACGGCGAGTTGGTCGCTTTCACCGCCGAGGACGACGTGTGGCTCGCCCCGCTCGACGGCGGCCGGGCCTGGCGGGTCAGCGCCGACAACGTGCCGGTGAACCACCCGCGTGTCTCACCCGACGGCACCACCGTCGCCTGGACCTCCACCCGCGACGGCGCCCCCGAGGTGCACGTCGCGCCCGTCGACGGGGGCCCCGGCAGACGCCTGACCCACTGGGGCAGCGCGCGGACCCAGGTCCGCGGCTGGACGGCGGACGGACGGGTGCTGGCGCTCAGCACCGAGGGCCAGGCCAGTCTGCGGCGCAGCTGGGCCCGCGCCGTCCCGCTCGACGGCGGCCCGGCCGCCACCCTGCCGTACGGCCCCGTGGGCGACGTCGCCGACGGACCGCACACCGTGCTGCTGTCCGCGCCGATGGGCCGCGAGGCCGCCTGGTGGAAGCGCTACCGGGGCGGCACCGCGGGCAAGCTGTGGATCGACCGCGCGGGCGACGGCGAGTTCGTACGGCTGCACGAGGACCTGGACGGGAACATCGAGTACCCGCTGTGGGCGGGGGACCGGATCGCGTTCCTCTCCGACCACGAGGGCACCGGCGCCCTGTACTCCTCCCTCGCCGACGGCTCCGACCTGCGCAGGCACACCCCCCTCGGCGGCTTCTACGCCCGGCACGCCGCGAGCGACGGCAGCCGGGTCGTCTACTCCAGCGCCGGTGAGCTGTGGATCCTGGACGACCTCGACGGCGCCGAGCCGCGCCGGCTCGACATCCGCCTCGGCGGGCAGCGCGTCGACCTCCAGCCCTTCCCGGTGAACGCCGCCCGCTGGTTCGGCTCCGCCTCCCCCGACCACACCGCGCGCGGCAGCGCCGTCTGCGTCCGCGGCACCGTCCACTGGGTCACCCACCGCTCCGGCCCGGCCCGCGCGCTCGCCGCGACCCCGGGCGTACGGGCCCGGCGGCCGCGCACGTTCCGCGCGGACGGCGAGGAGTGGGTGGTGTGGGTGACGGACGCCGAGGGCGAGGACGCCCTGGAGTTCGCCCCCGCCACCGGACTCGCCCCCGGCGCCGTCCCGCGCCGGATCGCCGCGGGGCAGCTGGGCCGGGTCGTGGGGCTCGCCATGGCACCCGACGGCGGCCGCGCCGCCGTCGCCTCCCACGACGGCCGGGTCCTGCTCGTCGAGCGCGAGACCGGCGAGGTGCGGGAGGTCGACCGCAGCGAGGACGGCGACGTCTCCGGGCTGGTCTTCTCGCCCGACTCCGGCTGGCTCGCCTGGTCCCACCCCGGCCCGCGCCCGCTCAGCCAGCTCAAGCTCGCCCACACCACCGACCTGTCGGTCACCGAGGCGACCCCGCTGCGCTTCCAGGACTACGCGCCCGCCTTCACCCTCGACGGCAGGCACCTGGCGTTCCTGTCTTCCCGCTCCTTCGACCCGGTCTACGACGAGCACGTCTTCGACCTGGCCTTCGTCGAGGGCGTACGCCCGTACCTGATCACCCTGGCGGCGACCACCCCGTCCCCGTTCGGGCCGCAGCGGCACGGCCGGCCCTTCGAGACGCCGGACCGGGACGAGACCCCCGACAGCGAGGGCACCCCCACCACCCGGATCGACCTCGACGGCCTCGCCGACCGCATCGTGCCGTTCCCGGTGGAGGCCGCCCGCTACTCCAACCTGCGCGCCGCCAAGGACGGGGTGCTGTGGCTGCGGCACCCGGTCCGCGGGGTGCTCGGCGCGTCCCGGGCCACCCCGGACGACCCCGACCCCAAGACCGACCTGGAGCGCTACGACCTCGCCCAGCAGCGCATCGAGCACCTCGCCGTGGACGCCGACCACTTCGAGGTCAGCGGCGACGGCAAGCGGGTGCTGCTGTGGACCGACGGGCGGCTGAAGGTCGTGCCAAGCGACCGGCGCGCCTCCGGCGACGACGACAGCGACACCAACATCTCCGTCGACCTCGGCAGGGTGCGGCAGTTCGTCGACCCGGCCGTCGAGTGGCGGCAGATGTTCGACGAGAACGGCCGCATCATGCGGGACAACTTCTGGCGTCCGGACATGAGCGGCGTCGACTGGGACGGCGTCCTCGACCGGTACCGTCCCGTCCTCGACCGTCTCGCCACCCACGACGACCTGGTGGACCTGCTGTGGGAGGTGCAGGGCGAACTCGGCACCTCGCACGCGTACGTCACACCGCGCGGCGGCTACGGCGAGGGGACGCGGCAGGGGCTGCTCGGCGCGGACGTCTCCCGGCACGAGGACGGCAGCTGGCGGGTCGACCGGATCCTGCCCGCGGAGACCTCCGACCCGGAGGCACGCTCCCCGCTCGCCGCCCCCGGTGTGGCCGTCCGGCCCGGCGACGCCATCGTCGCCGTCGCGGGACAGCCGGTCGATCCGGTGACCGGACCGGCGCCGCTGCTGGTGGGGACGGCGGGGAAGGCGGTCGAGCTGACCGTCTCGCCCGCGGGCGGCGGCGAGTTGCGGCACGCGGTCGTCGTGCCGCTCGCCGACGAGGAGCCGTTGCGGTACCACGCGTGGGTCGCCGGCCGGCGGGCGTACGTGCTGGAGAAGTCCGGGGGGCGGCTGGGGTACATCCACGTGCCCGACATGCAGGCGCCCGGGTGGGCGCAGATCCACCGCGACCTGCGGATGGAGGTGCTGCGCGAGGGCCTGGTCGTGGACGTGCGGGAGAACCGGGGCGGACACACCTCGCAGCTCGTGGTGGAGAAGCTGGCCCGGCGGATCGTGGGCTGGGACCTGCCCCGCGGCATGCGGGCGGAGAGCTACCCGCGGGACGCCCCCAGGGGGCCGGTGGTCGCCGTGGCCAACGAGTTCTCCGGCTCCGACGGCGACATCGTGAACGCGGCGATCCGGGCGCTGGGCATCGGGCCGGTGGTCGGCACGCGGACGTGGGGCGGGGTGATCGGCATCGACAGCCGGTACCGCCTGGTGGACGGGACGCTGGTGACGCAGCCGAAGTACGCCTTCTGGCTCGAGGGGTACGGGTGGGGCGTGGAGAACCACGGGGTCGATCCCGATGTGGAGGTCGTGCAGCGGCCGCAGGACCACGCGGCAGGGCGGGACGTGCAGTTGGACGAGGCGGTGCGGCTGGCGCTGGAGGCGCTCGAGTCGGCGCCCGCGAAGGAGCCGCCGGCGTTGCCGTGAGCCGCGGACACACGGGTGCCGGGGCGTACGATGCCCTGCGTAGTGATCAGTGGGACCGAGGAGGGTTCATGGCTGGGGAGCCTCAGGACGACTGCTTGTTCTGCAAGATCGTCGACGGGAGCATCCCGACGACGATCGTGCGGCAGACCGACACGACCATCGCGTTCCGTGACATAAACCCGCAGGCGCCCACTCATGTGCTGGTGATCCCGAAGGCGCACCACAAGGACGCCGCCGCGCTCGCCGCCGCCGCGCCCGGGCTCGCCGCGGACGTGCTGCGGGAGACGCAGGCCGTCGCCGACGAGGAGAAGCTGGACAGCTACCGCATCATCTTCAACACCGGCAGCGGCGCCGGCCAGACCGTCTGGCACGCGCACGCCCACGTCCTGGGCGGCCGCGGCCTCGAATGGCCCCCGGGGTAGGCGGCCTTGTCCGTACGTGAACTGGTGGTGCTCGGCACCGCCAGCCAGGTCCCCACCCGGCACCGCAACCACAACGGCTATCTGCTGCGCTGGGACGGCGAGGGCATCCTGTTCGACCCCGGCGAGGGCACCCAGCGCCAGATGCTGCGCGCCGGGGCCGCCGCCCACGACCTCAACCGGATCTGCGTCACCCACTTCCACGGCGACCACTCCCTCGGCCTCGCCGGGGTGATCCAGCGCATCAACCTCGACAAGGTGCCGCACGAGATCACCGCCCACTACCCGCGGTCCGGACAGCGCTTCTTCGACCGGCTGCGGTACGCCACCGCCTACCGGGAGACCGTCGCCCTCACCGAGGCCCCGGTCGACACCGACGGCCCCCTCCACCGCACCCCCGGCTACACGCTGGAGGCGCGGCGGCTGTCCCATCCCGTCGAGGCGTTCGGCTACCGGCTGGTCGAACCCGACGGCCGGCGGATGCTGCCCGACCGGCTGGCCGCGCACGGCATCAAGGGCCCGGACATCGGCCGCATCCAGCGCGAGGGCACGCTCGACGGGGTCCCGCTGGAGGAGGTCAGCGAGGTGCGGCGCGGGCAGCGGTTCGCGTTCGTCATGGACACCCGGCTGTGCGACGGGGTGTACGCGCTCGCCGAGGGCTGCGACATGCTGGTCATCGAGTCCACGTTCCTCGACGAGGACGAGGAACTCGCCGTCGAGTTCGGCCATCTGACCGCCGGGCAGGCGGCCCGGGTGGCGCGGGACGCGGGCGTACGGCATCTCGTCCTCACCCACTTCAGCCAGCGCTACACCGACCCGGAGGAGTTCGAGCGGCAGGCGCGGGCGGCCGGGTACGAGGGCGAGCTGACCGTGGCGCACGATCTGCTGAGGGTGCCGCTTCCGAAGCGCCGGTGATATCGCCGTACGATATTTCGATGCCCGTACCCAAAGCCGAACTGCACCTTCACATCGAAGGCACCCTGGAACCGGAGCTGGCCTTCGCCCTTGCCGCGCGCAACGGTGTCGAGCTGCCCTACGCCGACACCGACGCGCTCCGTGAGGCGTACCGGTTCCAGGATCTGCAGTCCTTCCTGAACCTGTACTACGAGCTCATGGCCGTGCTGCGCACCGAGCGGGACTTCGAGGACCTCGCCGACGCGTACCTCGCCCGCGCCGCCGCGCAGGGCGTGCGGCACGCGGAGATCTTCTTCGACCCGCAGGCGCACATCGCGCGGGGCGTCGGCATGGACACCGTGGTGGAGGGGCTGTGGCGGGCGCTCGGCAGGAGCCGGGAGACGCACGGCGTCTCCACCCGGCTGATCATGTGCTTCCTGCGGGACGAGTCCGCCGGGTCGGCGCTGGCGACGCTGGACGCCGCGAAGCCGTACCTGGACCGGATCACCGGCGTCGGACTCGACTCGGCGGAGGTCGGGCATCCGCCGGCGAAGTTCCGCGAGGTGTACGAGGCCGCCGCCGCGCTGGGGCTGCGGCGGGTGGCGCACGCGGGTGAGGAGGGGCCGCCGGAGTACATCACCGAGGCGCTGGACGTGCTCGGTGTGGAGCGGATCGACCACGGGCTGCGCTGCGTCGAGGACCCGGCGCTGGTGGAGCGGCTGGTACGGGAACGCGTACCGCTGACGCTCTGCCCGCTGTCGAACGTGCGGCTGCGGACGGTCGACGTGCTGGCCGGGCATCCGCTGCCGGCGATGCTGGACGCGGGGCTGATGTGCACGGTCAACTCCGATGATCCGGCGTACTTCGGCGGGTACGCCGGGGACAACTTCGACGCGGTGCGGGATGCTCTGGGGCTGGGGGCGGAGCGGTTGCGCGAGCTGGCTCGCAACTCCTTCCTCGCCTCCTTCCTGGAGGACGAGGAGGAGTTGCGGGCGCGGTACCTCTCCGAGGTGGAGGCGTACGACTTCGGGTGAGCGGTGCGGGTGCGGGTGCGGGTGCGGGTGCCGGTGCTGGGGCTGGGCGGGGGTGGGTTGCGCGGCCCGGCGTTTGCGGGGTGCCGTCGCGCCCACCCGTGCCGCCCCAGCGGCACGACTGCCCGCGGAAACGGCGGGGGTCAGGGGGCGCCCGGGGCCTGGGTGGCGGCTGCTGTGTCGTAGGCGCGTTGGGCGGGGGCCGGGGTGCCGTCCAGGGGGATTTCCACGACCGGCTGCTCCGGGGCGCCGATCTCGGGGATCGCGCCGGCCGGGGTGCCGGGGGCCGCGGCGATCACGGCCGCCGGGTGGCCGCCGCGGCGGCGGACCGCGCCCGGCAGCAGCGGGCGTCCGCCGGTGTGCAGGGCGACGGCGGTCATCGGCAGCGCGATCAGCAGCAGACCGGCGCCGAGGACCGCGCCCATCACCGGGAACCCGGCCTGCGCGGAGAGCACGCTGCCGGTCAGCGGACCCGCCGCCGTCCCCAGGGACGACGCCGAGCCGACCAGCACGGCCCAGCGGCCCCGCGAGTCCATCGAGGCCGCCAGCCCGATCAGGTACGACAGCACGACCGGGTAGACCGTGTTCCAGGCGATCTCACCTGCGGCGAAGCTGCCGAGTCCGGTCGCTGAGGCGCTGAGCGCGATGCAGCCGGCGATCAGGACCGTGCCGCCGCCGATGGGCAGCGCCCTTCCCAGCCGCGCCCCGAGCGCGCCCGCGCCCAGGACGCCCAGCAGCCCGGCGCCCAGCGCCACCGCGAAGACGACGCCCACGGTCGGCTCGGAGAGGTGCGCCTGGCCGACGCCGATGCGTCCGCTGACGCCCCACAGCGCGTTCTGGGCGAGCGACCACAGCAGCATGGCGCCGGCCAGGACGAGCCCCGAACGCCGGTACGGCAGGCGGGCGGAGGCCCGGCCGGGTCCGGCGGCCGGGCGCGGAGCGGGGGTGCCGCCCGGCAGCCGTGAGGTCAGCGGCCACACGGCCAGCGCGGTGAGGGCGATGGCGGCCAGCGTGAGCCCGTGTCCCGGCAGCCGCGGCACCGTCAGGTACACCACGCCCGCGAGCGCGGAGACGCTGAGCAGCCCGAGGGTGGAGGCCCGGTGCGGGTCGCGTTCGGCGGCGATCCGCGTGGCGGCGACGGTGGTGGCCGTGCCGGAGCCGAAGCCGCCGACCATCGCACCGGCGACGACGGCCGGCACGGAGGTGGTCAGGGCGGCCCCGCCGTAGCCGACGGCGGCCATCAGCAGGCCCAGCCGGGCCAGGGTCCGTGCCCCGACCCGCTCCACGCGGGACGCCAGCAGGAACCCGGCGGTGGCCGAGCTCAGCAGCAGCGCGCTGCCGACGGCTCCCGCCTGGGTGGCGGAGAGCGCGAGCCCGCGTTCCAGCCGGCCGACGGTGGTCGGCAGCAGATACGGGGCGAGGTACCCGGCCGTGAAGAGGGCGACGAGGGGCCAGGGGGTGGTGCGAGGGGCGAACACGGGCGTTCCCAGGGCGTGCGAAAGGGACGGTACGAGGACCGTGGGAGAGGAAGGGGGCGACGACCGTCGACGGACAGGAGCGCGCGGGCAATTTGTATCAAGCGGGGGGAGGGCAACGGGAGCGCGCAAGCTGTGATCTAAACCACAGTTGTGTTTGGGGTTCGGGGAGGCCGGGTAGCAGCGTCCGCTAACGCCACTGAATGGCCCCGCCACCTGCGGGGATCGTTGCTTCCACCTTCGTCCGGATCTCCCGCATTACGGCGACGATCCGCTCCTCCCGCTCCGGGGTCAGCCGGGCCACCGGAACCGAGCAGCTGATGGCGTCCTGCGCGGGGGAGTCGTACCGCAGGGTGAAGCCGAAACCGACGATCCCGGGCACGCCCTCCTCCCGGTCCACCGAGTAGCCGCGCTCCCGCACCCGGGCCAGATCGGCGGCCAGCGACTCCCGCGAGGTGTGGGTGCGGGGTGTGGCCGCCTCGTAGGGCCCCTCGGGCAGCTCGTCGTCCGGCCGCTCGGCCAGCAGCGCCTTGCCGAGCGCGCCCACGTGCGCCGGCAGCCGCCGTCCCACCCGGCTGATGGTCCGCAGGTACTCGTGCGACTCGCGGGTCGCCAGATACGCCACGTCCCGGCCGTCCAGCCGCCCCATGTGGATCGTCTCGCCCAGCGCGTCGGACGCCTCGTCGAGATACGGGCGCACGGCCCTCACACGCGGGTCCGAGTCGAGGTAGCTGGTGCCCGTGAGCAGGGCGTGGATGCCGATGCCGTACAGCGAGCCGGTGACGTCCGTGCGCACCCAGCCCCGCGAGATCAGGGTCTGCAGCAGCGCGTACATCGAGCTGCGCGGCACCCCCAGCGTGTCCGCCAGCTCCTGCAGGCGCGCCGGGCGGTCGACCCGCGCGGCCAGCAGCTCCAGCACCTCCACCGTCCGCGCGGCGGACTTCACCTCGCGTACGCCCCCGGTCTCCGACATGCGCCGATCGTAATCCGGCGGCAGGAACCGCGCCCCGGCCCCATTGACGGGCGCCGTTCGCCTACTTAGCCTTCATTCTCATACATGGCTGACATCTACATAGGGAGATGAGGATGGGCCTCGACCCGGACGGCTTCCGCGCCCCCCTCACCGACCCCGCCCCCGGCGGCCTCGCCGAGCCGCGCGCCCCGCTCACCACCGGACCCGACCTCGTAGGAGCCGCCCCGTGACCACGCCGACCTCCCGCGACCTGACGGTGACCGAGGTCCGCCTCACACCGATCCTCGTCGCCGACCCCGCCCTCCTCAACACACAGGGCGTCCACCAGCCGTACACCCCCCGCCTGATCGTCGAGGTGGTCACCGCCGACGGCACCACCGGCCTCGGCGAGACCTACGGCGACACCAAGTACCTGGACCTGGCCGGCCCCCTCGCGGAACGCCTCGTCGGCCGTCAGGCCGGCGATCTCAACCGGCTGTTCGCCGAGGCCGACGCCGTCGCCGTCGACACCGCCCAGGTCTCCGGCAGGGTCGACGTCGGCGGACTGAGGGGCGTGCAGACCGCCGACAAGCTGCGCCTGTCCGTGCTCTCCGCCCTCGAGGTCGCCTGCCTCGACGCCGTCGGCAAGAGCCTCGGCCTGCCCGTGCACGCCCTGCTCGGCGGGAAGGTGCGCGACACCGTCGAGTACAGCGCCTACCTCTTCTACAAATGGGCCGGCCACCCCGAGGGCGTGCCCGCGGAGAAGGACGACTGGGGAGCCGCCGTCGACCCGGCCGGCGTCGTCGCCCAGGCCAGGACCTTCAAGGAGCGGTACGGCTTCACCTCCTTCAAGCTCAAGGGCGGCGTCTTCCCGCCCGACGAGGAGATCGCGGCGGTCCGCGCCCTCGCCGCCGCGTTCCCCGGACACCCCCTGCGCCTCGACCCCAACGGCGCCTGGTCCGTGGAGACCTCGCTGAGGGTGGCGGCGGAACTCGGGGACGTCCTCGAATACCTGGAGGACCCCGCGCTCGGCACCCCGGCCATGGCCGAGGTCTCCGCCGGCACCGGGGTGCCCCTGGCGACCAACATGTGCGTGACGACGTTCGCCGAGATCAAGGAGGCCTTCGCGCGGGACGCCGTCCAGGTGGTCCTCTCCGACCACCACTACTGGGGCGGACTGCGCAACACCCAGCAGCTCGCCGCCGTCTGCCGCACCTTCGGCGTCGGCGTCTCCATGCACTCCAACACCCATCTGGGCATCAGCCTCGCCGCGATGACCCACGTGGCGGCCACCGTGCCCGACCTGCACCACGCCTGCGACTCCCACTACCCCTGGCAGTCGGAGGACGTCCTCACCGAACGCCTCACCTTCGAGAACGGCGCCGTGCGGGTCTCCGACGCCCCCGGACTCGGCGTCGCGCTCGACCGCGAGCGGCTGGCCGCCCTCCACCGCCGGTGGCTCGACGACGACGGCTCCCTGCGGGACCGTGACGACGCGGCGGCCATGCGGGTCGCCGACCCGGACTGGGTCACCCCGGCAGTGCCGCGCTGGTGAGAAGTCCGAGGAGCGCGATGACGGCGTGACGCGCGTCACGTTGTCGGTGGCGTGGTGCACACTGGCCTGAACCGCACCACGTCAGGGAGCGCACCGTGATGGCGTCCAACGGGAAGGCACGCGCCGAGGGATCGCACTGCTCGCCCCAGCTCGATCCCCTCGCCGCCCTGCGCACACCGGACGACCCGCCCTGGGACGTCTACCTCACCGGCACCGTCTTCCTCGACATCGTCTTCACCGGGCTCGGCTCCGCCCCGGTGCGCGGGACCGAGTCCTGGGCGCGCGGGATGGGGTCGAGCCCCGGCGGCGTCGCCAACATGGCCACCGCCCTCGCCCGGCTCGGCCTGCGCACCTCCCTCGCGGCGGCCTTCGGCGACGACCACTACGGCGAGTACTGCTGGGACACGCTGGAACAGGGCGAGGGCATCGACCTCTCCCTGGCGCGCACCGTGCCCGGCTGGCACTCGCCGGTCACCGTCTCCATGGCCTACGACGACGAGCGCACCATGGTCTCCCACGGCCACGAACCTCCCCCCGAGGAGCCGGCGCCCGACTGCCCGCCCCGCGCGCGCGGCGCCGTCGCCTCCCTCACGCCGGGCCGCGGCGCGCCGTGGATCGCCCAGGCCGCGCGCAAGGGGGCGAGGATCTTCGGCGACGTCGGCTGGGACGACACCGGTGCGTGGGACCTGGCCGCGCTGACCGATCTGCGCCACTGCGAGGCGTTCCTGCCGAACGCCGAGGAGGCCATGCGGTACACCCGCACCGACTGCCCCCGCGCGGCCGCGCACGCCCTGACCGAGCACGTGCCGGTCGCCGTGGTCACGCTGGGGGCGGAGGGCGCGTACGCGGTGGACCGGCGGACCGGGGAGACCGCCTCGGTCCCCGCGATCGAGGTCGAGGCGCTGGACCCCACAGGGGCGGGGGACGTGTTCGTCGCCGGGTTCGTCACCGGGAGCCTGGCCGGCTGGCCGCTGGCCGACCGGCTGGCCTTCGGCGGGCTCACCGCGGCGCTCTCCGTGCAGGAGTTCGGGGGCTCGCTGTCGGCGCCCGGCTGGACGGAAGTGGCTGCGTGGTGGCGGCGGGTGCAGTGCGCCGAGGGGCAGGACCCCTCGGCGCTCCGGCGGTACGAGTTCCTGGCGGAGCTGGTCTCCGGGGAGCTGGTGCGGCCGTGGCCGCTGCGGCGCGCGGTGCCGACGATCGGCTTCCGCCGGTCGGCCTGAGCGGCGGGCCCGGCCGGGGTGTCGGTAAAAGCCCTACGGGCTTGTCATCGCTCCGTCGTACCCTGGGAAACGCGAGGCCGCCCACAGCTGCGCGGCCCTGACGAGGAGGAACCGCAGGCCTTCAGAGCCGGCCCATGACTCAGACACCCACAGCTCACACCCCCGCGCAGGGACAGGCGAGAGTGCAGTTCACCGTCCCCGCCCAGCACCCCATGGTGACCGTGCTGGGATCCGGCGACTCGCTCCTGCGCGTGATCGAGAAGGCCTTCCCGGGGGCCGACATCCACGTCCGGGGCAACGAGATCAGCGCGGTCGGCGACGCGAACGAGGTCGCCCTCATTTCGCGCGTGTTCGACGAGATGATGCTGGTGCTCCGCACCGGGCAGCCGATGACGGAGGACGCAGTGGAACGCTCGATCGCCATGCTCAAGGCGAGCGAGAACGGGGAGAGCGACGGCCAGGAGACCCCGGCCCAGGTGCTCACGCAGAACATCCTGTCCTCGCGGGGCCGCACGATCCGCCCCAAGACCCTCAACCAGAAGCGCTATGTCGACGCCATCGACAAGCACACCATCGTCTTCGGCATCGGCCCGGCCGGCACCGGCAAGACGTACCTCGCCATGGCCAAGGCGGTGCAGGCCCTGCAGTCCAAGCAGGTCAACCGCATCATCCTGACCCGGCCGGCGGTCGAGGCGGGGGAGCGGCTCGGATTCCTCCCGGGCACGCTCTACGAGAAGATCGACCCGTATCTGCGCCCGCTCTACGACGCGCTGCACGACATGCTCGACCCCGACTCGATCCCCCGGCTGATGGCGGCGGGCACGATCGAGGTCGCGCCGCTCGCGTACATGCGCGGACGCACGCTGAACGACGCCTTCATCATTCTCGACGAGGCCCAGAACACCAGCCCCGAGCAGATGAAGATGTTCCTCACCCGCCTCGGCTTCGACTCGAAGATAGTGATCACGGGTGACGTGACGCAGGTCGACCTGCCGGACGGCACCAAGTCCGGCCTGCGCCAGGTGCAGGACATCCTGGAGGGCCTGGACGACGTCCACTTCTCCCGGCTGTCCTCCCAGGATGTCGTCCGGCACAAGCTGGTGGGCCGTATCGTCGACGCGTACGAGCAGTACGACAGCCGGCACGGCACCCAGAACGGCTCCCACAAGGGCGGCCGGGGCAGGTCCGGGCCCAAGGGGAAGTAGACAGAGCACCAGATGTCGATCGACGTCAACAACGAGTCCGGAACCGAGGTCGACGAGCAGGCGATCCTCGACATCGCCCGCTACGCGCTCGCACGGATGCGCATCCACCCGCTCTCCGAGCTCTCGGTGATCGTGGTGGACGCCGGCGCCATGGAGCAGCTGCACATCCAGTGGATGGACCTGCCCGGGCCGACGGACGTCATGTCGTTCCCCATGGACGAGCTGCGGCCGCCGTCCAAGGACGACGACGAGCCCCCGCAGGGGCTGCTCGGCGACATCGTGCTCTGCCCCGAGGTCGCCGCCAGGCAGGGCGAGGAAGCACCGACGCGGCACACCATGGACGAGGAGCTCCAGCTGCTCACCGTCCACGGTGTGCTGCACCTGCTGGGCTACGACCACGAGGAACCGGACGAGAAGGCCGAGATGTTCGGTCTGCAGGCCGCCATCGTGGACGGCTGGCGCGCGGAGCGGGGCCTGACCGGCCCGTCCCCCGCCCCGACCGTGTCATGAGCCCGCAACTCGTCCTCGGCGCGATCGCGCTGGTCGTCGTCGCCTGGCTGGCCGCCTGCGCGGAGGCCGGCATCGCCCGCGTCTCCAGCTTCCGCGCCGACGAGGCCGTGCGCTCCGGCCGCCGGGGCAGCGCCAGGCTCGCGCAGATCGCCGCCGACCCCACCCGCTATCTCAACGTGGCGCTGCTGGTCCGTGTCGTCTGCGAGATGGCCGCCGCCTCACTGATCACCTACGGCTGTCTGAAGGAGTTCGCGGGGACCGCCGAGGCGCTGCTGATCGCCATCGCGATCATGGTCCTGGTCTCCTACGTCGCCGTCGGGGTGTCCCCGCGCACCATCGGCCGCCAGCACCCGCTGAACACCGCCACGGCCGCCGCGTACGTCCTGGTGCCGCTGGCCCGGGTCATGGGCCCCATCCCGTCGCTCCTCATCCTCATCGGCAACGCCCTCACCCCCGGCAAGGGCTTCCGGCGCGGCCCCTTCGCCTCCGAGGCGGAGCTGCGCGCGATGGTGGACCTCGCGGAGGCCGAGTCGCTGATCGAGGACGAGGAGCGCCGCATGGTGCACTCGGTCTTCGAACTCGGCGACACCCTGGTGCGCGAGGTCATGGTGCCGCGCACCGACCTGGTGGTGATCGAGCGGTACAAGACCATCCGCCAGGCCCTCACCCTCGCCCTGCGCTCCGGCTTCTCCCGGATCCCGGTGACCGGCGAGAACGAGGACGACATCGTCGGGATCGTCTACCTCAAGGACCTGGTCCGTAAGACCCACATCAGCCGGGACGCCGAGAACGAGCTGGTGTCCACGGCGATGCGTCCGGCGTTCTTCGTGCCCGACACCAAGAACGCGGGCGATCTGCTGCGCGAGATGCAGAAGGAGCGCAACCACGTCGCCGTCGCCGTCGACGAGTACGGCGGCACGGCGGGCATCGTCACCATCGAGGACATCCTCGAGGAGATCGTCGGCGAGATCACCGACGAGTACGACCGGGAGATCCCGCCGGTCGAGGAGCTCGGCGAGGACCGCTACCGGGTGACCGCCCGCCTCGACATCACCGACCTCGGCGAGCTGTACGGGCTGGAGGAGTACGACGACGAGGACGTGGAGACCGTCGGAGGGCTGCTCGCCAAGCGGCTCGGCCGGGTGCCGATCGCGGGCGCCTCGTCGGTGGTCGAACTCCCCGACGCCCGCGAGCTGCGGCTGACCGCGGAGGCCGCGGCCGGCCGCCGGAACAAGATCGTGACGGTGCTGGTGGAGCCGGTGGCCCCGGCGGACCCGCCCGCCGGCGAGGAGGAGCGGCCGGAGTGACCCCGCGGCAGCTGCGCGCCCTCTGCCTCTCCTTCAACGCGGCGGTGGAGGAGTTCCCCTTCAACCCGGAGACCTCCGTCTTCAAGGTCCGGGGCAAGCTCTTCGCGCTGACGAACCTCGACGCCGAACCCCTCACGGTCAACCTCAAGTGCGACCCGGAGGACGCGGTCCGGCTGCGCGCCGAGCACCCGGACCTGATCGTCCCCGGCTACCACATGAACAAGCGTCACTGGAACACGGTGACGGCCGACGGCACCCTCCCGGACCGCCTGGTCCGGGAGCTGGTCGAGGACTCCTACGACCTGGTCGTGGCGGGCCTCCCGCGCGCCGAACGCCTCCGCCTCGACCGCCCCTGAGCGCCCCGCCCCGACCCCCTTATGCTCGGATCATGACCGACACCACCGCCCTCGATCCCGAGGACCGCAAGATCGTCACCCTGGCCCGTTCCGTGCGGGCCCGCAACGGCGTGCCCGAGGGCGCCGCCGTACGCGACGAGACCGGGCGGACGTACGCCGCGGGGACCGTGGCACTGGACTCGCTGAAGCTCAGCGCGCTGCGGACGGCGGTGGCGATGGCCGTGGCGTCCGGGGCGACGTCGCTGGAGGCGGCGGCGGTGGTGACGGAGGCGGAGTCGGTGCCGGCCGAGGACCTCGCGGCGGTGCGCGACCTCGGCGGCCCCGGGACGCCGGTGCTGGTGGCCGGCCCGGACGGAACCGTCCGGGAGACCGTCACCGCGGACTGAGGGCGCACGGAACGCCCGGCCGGCCCGGCCCTCTTCGGGCGATGGTACGGCGGGGCTCCGGCGATCAGGGAGAATGGGCGGCATGAGTGTTCGTACCCAGTCATCCGAGCAGCCGGCCGAGGCCGTCCACAGGGCCGGTTTCGCCTGCTTCGTGGGCCGCCCCAACGCGGGCAAGTCCACCCTCACGAACGCTCTGGTCGGGCAGAAGGTGGCGATCACCTCGAACCGGCCGCAGACCACCCGGCACACCGTGCGCGGGATCGTGCACCGCGAGGACGCGCAGCTGATCCTGGTGGACACCCCGGGACTGCACAAGCCGCGCACCCTGCTCGGCGAGCGGCTGAACGACGTGGTCCGCACCACCTGGGCCGAGGTCGACGCGATCGGCTTCTGCATCCCCGCCGACCAGAAGATCGGCCCCGGCGACCGTTTCATCGCCAAGGAACTGGCCGGGATCAAGAAGACCCCGAAGATCGCGATCGTCACCAAGACCGACCTGGTGGACGGCAAGGCCCTGGCCGAGCAGCTGATCGCCGTCGATCTGCTCGGCAAGGAGCTGGGCATCACCTGGGCCGAGATCATCCCGGTGTCGGCGACCGCGAACCAGCAGGTGGGCCTGCTGGCCGAGCTGCTCATCCCGCTCATGCCGGAGGGCCCCGCCCTCTACCCCGAGGGCGACCTGACCGACGAGCCCGAGCAGGTCATGGTCGCGGAACTGATCCGCGAGGCGGCCCTCGAGGGCGTCCGCGACGAACTCCCGCACTCCATCGCCGTGGTCGTCGAGGAGATGCTGCCGCGCGAGGACCGCCCCGCCGACAAGCCCCTCCTCGACATCCACGCCAACCTGTTCATCGAGCGCCCCAGCCAGAAGGGCATCGTCATCGGCCCCAAGGGCAAGCGCCTGAAGGACGTCGGCATCAAGTCCCGCAAACAGATCGAGGCCCTCCTGGGCACCCCGGTCTTCCTGGACCTGCACGTCAAGGTCGCCAAGGACTGGCAGCGCGATCCGAAGCAGCTGCGGCGGCTGGGGTTCTGATCAGGCGCGGCGCTGCTCGCGCAGCAGGTCCCTGAACCAGGCGTACGACGCCTTCGGGGTGCGTTCCTGCGTGCCGAAGTCGACGTGGACCAGGCCGAAGCGGCGGGAGTAGCCCTCCGCCCACTCGAAGTTGTCCATCAGGGACCACACGAAGTAGCCGCGCACGTCGACTCCCGCCTCCACCGCCCGGTGCAGCGCGCGGAGGTGGCCGTCGAGGTAGGCGATGCGGTCCCGGTCGTCGAGTCCCTCGTAGGCGCAGCCGTTCTCCGTGATGACCACCGGCGGGAGCCGGTCGCCGTACCGGGCGCGGAAGGTGGTCAGGATCTCCGTCAGCGCCTGGGGGACCACCGGCCAGCCGAAGTCCGTCACCGGGTGGCCCTCGATCTCCCGTAGCGAGAAGGGCAGTCCGGCCGGAATCCGGACACCGCCGAAGTCGGTCCCGGTGTCCCGCGGGGCGCCCACACCCGTCGGCGCGTAGTAGTTGATCCCGTACCAGTCCAGCGGCTCCGCGATGACCTCCAGGTCCGCCCCGACGTCACCCGGCATCAGCTCGCCGACGTCCTCCGGGTAGCGGCCCAGCAGCAGGGGGTCGGCGAAGAGGCGGTTGAGGAGGAGGTCGTAGAAGTCGGCCGCGGCCACGTCCGCCTCCTCGCGGGACGCCGGCCAGGCGGGACCGTGGGAGTTGGCGATCCCGATGTCGCCGGCCCCCGCGGCCCGCAGCGCCCGTACCGCCAGACCGTGCGCGAGGAGCTGGTGGTGGGCCACCGGGAGCGCGTCGAAGAGCAGCTTCCGGCCGGGGGCGTGCACCCCCAGCGCGTGCCCCAGCAGGGTGTGCTCGGCGGGCTCGTTGAGGGTGATCCACTTCTGCACCCGGTCGCCCAGCCGTCCGGCGACCTCCGCCGCGTACTCCGCGAACCGCTCCGCCGTGCTCCGCTCCAGCCAGTCCAGACCGGCCGGCAGGTCCCAGTGGAACAGCGTCGGCACCGGCCGGACGCCCGCCGCGCACAGCTCGTCGACCAGCCGGTCGTAGAAGTCCAGGCCGCCCTCGGCCCGCACCCTCGGCCAGGAGACGGAGAACCGGTACGCGTCCACGCCCAGGCCGGCCAGCAGCGCCACGTCCTCCGCGTGCCGGTGCACATGGTCGCAGGCCACCGCCGCCGTGGAGCCGTCCCGCACCCGCCCCGGCTCCGCCGTGAACACGTCCCACACCGAGGGCTCGCGCGTGTCCACCGCCCCCTCGATCTGGTGCGCCGAGGTCGACACCCCCCACAGGAAGCCGTCCGGGAAGCGGGGCACCGGATTCGTCGTCGCCATGGCCCGGATCATCCGCACCCGGGCCCGGCCACGTCAACGCCCGTGCCACGACGGCCTGTTACGCGCCCTCCTTGAGCACCCTCCGGATCAGCTCCCGTTGCTCCTCCGTCAGCCGGGGGTCCGCGCAGTACACCGACCTCCCGTCGACCGTGATCCGGTAGCTGAAGCCGTCCGGAACCCCGGCCGGAGGCGCGCCCCGGCCGGCGGTCATCACCCGCCGGGCCAGGGCGTGCCACTCGTCGGCGTCGGCGCGGCCCGAGGTGTCCACCTCGGCCCGCCGCTCGATGCCCGCGAACCCGCCCGTGCGCCGCACCTGAATACGCATGGGTCCGTGTCTAGTACGGAACTACAGCGTCCGCACCCCCACCCGCTCCCAGGCCTTCGACACCGCCTGGAGTTCCTCGCCCTCCCCGAACCGGGCGCGGGCCGCCGTCACCGTCAGCGTCGCGAAGTCCGTGAACATCGCGTCCTGCTCCAGCTCCCCGCCGGTCAGCGCGTCGTACCAGACCTGCCCGGCCCGCTCCCAGGCGTGTCCGCCGAGCGTGGTGGCCGCCAGGTAGAAGGCGTGGTTCGGGATGCCCGAGTTGATGTGCACGCCGCCGTTGTCCCGGCCGGTGCGGACGTAGTCGTCCATCGTCGCGGGCTGCGGGTCCTTGCCGAGGACGTCGTCGTCGTACGCCGTGCCCGGCTCCTTCATGGACCGCAGCGCCTTGCCGGTGACGCGCGGGGCGAGCAGCCCGGCCCCGATCAGCCAGTCGGCCTCCTCGGCGGTCTGGCCGAGCGTGTACTGCTTGATCAGCGCGCCGAAGACGTCCGACATCGACTCGTTGAGCGCGCCGGGCTGGCCGAAGTAGGTCAGGTTGGCCGTGTACTGCGTGACGCCGTGGGCGAGTTCGTGGCCGATGACGTCGATGGGGATGGTGAAGTCGAGGAAGATCTCCCCGTCCCCGTCGCCGAACACCATCTGCTCGCCGTTCCAGAACGCGTTGTTGTAGTCGCGGTCGTAGTGCACGGTCGCGTCCAGCGGCAGCCCGTTGCCGTCGATCGAGTCCCGGGCGTACGCCTTCAGGAACAGCTCGAAGGTGGCGCCGAGACCGGCGTAGGCGCGGTTGACGGTGGCGTCCTTGCCGGGCGCGTCGCCCTCGCCGCGCACCTTCGTCCCCGGCAGGGCGGTGCCGTGCCGGGCGTCGTGGACGGTGCGGTGCGGCTTGCCCGGCTCGGCCTCGGCGAGCGCGGCGACCGCGGGCGCGCCGACGACCGTGGTCAGCCGGCGCTGGGTGCGTTCGTAGGCGTCGCGCTGGAGGGTGCGGCGCGCGGGACCGTGCAGCACGGGGTCCTCGGCCTGCGCGAGCCGGTCGAGGACGTGCGGCGGGACGATGGTGCAGAAGACGGGCTCGAAGCCCCCGTTCGTGGTCATTCCGGAACCATCGCACTGCGTGATTCCACTGTCACTACCAGCAACCATGATTGATGAAATCCCGGCAGACTCCTTCTCTCCTCCTCCCGCCGAGTGGTATACGGCACTTTTTGTCCCGTTCCTCCCTCGGGTCCCGCATACTGATACGGACCTTCGCACGACGTGCGTCTCGGTTAAGCTGCGGAGCATCATGCGTTTCGGGCTGCTCCTCCTTAGCTGCCGCGGCGAGGGCCTGTACTAGAGGCCGACCCCCTCCCCGCGGAGTTTGGCGCTGCGCCGTCGGCCGTCCATCAGGACATCCCGAGGAGCCCTCGCATCATGGCGAACCGCCAGCAGCCCAGCCCCATGCCGACCCACAAGTACGGCCGCTACGACCAGGTCGACATCCCCGACCGCACCTGGCCGCAGCAGCGGATCACCACCGCCCCCCGCTGGCTCTCCACCGACCTGCGCGACGGCAACCAGGCCCTGATCGACCCCATGTCGCCCGCCCGCAAGCGCGCGATGTTCGATCTGCTGGTCAGGATGGGCTACAAGGAGATCGAGGTCGGCTTCCCCGCCTCCGGACAGACCGACTTCGACTTCGTGCGCTCCATCATCGAGGACCCGGACGCCATCCCGGACGACGTCACCATCTCCGTACTGACCCAGGCCCGCGAGGACCTGATCGAGCGCACGGTGGAGTCCCTGAAGGGCGCCAGGCGCGCCACGGTCCACCTGTACAACGCCACCGCCCCGGTCTTCCGCCGCGTCGTCTTCCGCGGCTCCAGGGACGACATCAAGCAGATCGCCGTCGACGGCACCCGGCTGGTCATGGAGTACGCCGAGAAGCTGCTGGGCCCCGAGACCGAGTTCGGCTACCAGTACAGCCCGGAGATCTTCACCGACACCGAGCTGGACTTCGCGCTGGAGGTCTGCGAGGCGGTGATGGACACCTACCAGCCCGGACCGGGCCGGGAGATCATCCTCAACCTGCCCGCCACCGTCGAGCGCTCCACCCCCTCCACCCACGCCGACCGCTTCGAGTGGATGGGCCGCAACCTCTCCCGCCGCGAGTACGTCTGCCTGTCCGTCCACCCGCACAACGACCGCGGCACGGCGGTCGCGGCGGCCGAGCTGGCGCTGATGGCCGGCGCCGACCGCGTCGAGGGCTGCCTGTTCGGACAGGGCGAGCGCACCGGCAACGTCGACCTGGTCACCCTGGGCATGAACCTGTTCTCCCAGGGCGTCGACCCGCAGATCGACTTCTCCGACATCGACGAGATCCGCCGTACGTGGGAGTACTGCAACCAGATGGAGGTCCACCCGCGCCACCCGTACGTGGGCGACCTGGTCTACACGTCCTTCTCCGGATCCCACCAGGACGCCATCAAGAAGGGCTTCGACGCCATGGAGGCCGAGGCCGCCGCCAAGGGCGTCACCGTCGACGACATCGAGTGGGCGGTCCCGTACCTGCCCATCGACCCCAAGGACGTCGGCCGCTCCTACGAGGCGGTCATCCGCGTCAACTCGCAGTCCGGCAAGGGCGGCATCGCGTACGTCCTGAAGAACGACCACAAGCTGGACCTGCCGCGCCGGATGCAGATCGAGTTCTCGAAGATCATCCAGGCGAAGACGGACGCCGAGGGCGGAGAGATCACGCCGACGGCCATCTGGGACGTCTTCCAGGACGAGTACCTGCCCAACCCGGAGAACCCCTGGGGCCGCATCCAGGTCGCCAACGGCCAGAGCACCACCGACCGCGACGGCGTGGACACCCTCACCGTCGAGGCCACGGTCGACGGCGCCGAGACCACCCTGGTGGGCAGCGGCAACGGCCCGATCTCGGCCTTCTTCCACGCGCTGCAGGGCATCGGCGTCGACGTGCGGCTGCTGGACTACCAGGAGCACACCATGAGCGAGGGCGCCTCCGCGCAGGCGGCCTCCTACATCGAGTGCGCGATCGGCGACAAGGTTCTGTGGGGCATCGGAATCGACGCGAACACCACACGGGCCTCGCTGAAGGCGGTCGTCTCGGCCGTCAACCGCGCGGCGCGCTGACCAGCCGAATCGGCGGTTTGAGGCCCCGCTCGCCGGAAAACGGCGGGCGGGGCCCCGTCATTTACCGGCCATCTCCACGTGTGGGTCACGGAAAGGTCTCGTCCCAAGTACTGACTCCGCCTCATGGATGTGGCTAACATCACGCAAGCGGCGGCGATGATGCCGTGGCGTTGATGGAGGTGCGATGTGCTGCCAGGACGGGGACCCAACGGCCGTGCCGCTGCCGCCAGACTCTCGCGCCTGCTGGGCATCCGCACCGCGTGGACGACGGTGGGCGACGGGGAGTTCTTCTGCCCCGGCTGCGGCGGCGACCGCAACTACCAGCGGCTCACCGGACACCGCCGCTTCGCCCTGCTCGGCGTGCCGGTGCTGCCGCGCGGCGAGACCGGACCGGTCGTCGAATGCGCGGCCTGCCGCCACCACTTCGGCACCGACGTGCTGGACCACCCCACCACCACCCGCTTCTCCGCGATGCTCCGCGACGCCGTCCACACCGTCGCCCTCGCGGTGCTCGCGGCCGGCGGCACCTGTGCGCGCGCCTCCCTGGAGACGGCCACGGTCGGGGTGCGCGCCGCGGGCTTCGACGACTGCACGGAGGAGCAGCTGGCCGCGCTGGTCGAGGCGCTGGAGGCGGACACCGGCCGCTTCACCGGGGAGCCCTGCACGGCCGGCCTGGCGATCGAACTGCACGAGGCACTGGACCCGCTGGCCCCGCACCTCGCCGCCCCCGGCCGCGAGGCGATCCTCCTCCAGGGCGCCCGCATCGCCCTCGCCGACGGCCCCTACACCCCCGCCGAGCGCGATGCCCTGGCCACCGTGGGCGCGGCGCTCACCATCTGCTCGGACGACGTGACCCGTCTGCTGGCGGCGGCCCGGACGCCGTCCTGAAGCCGCCCTGACGCCGTCAGTCCCCGCCGGACAGCGCGAGGCACATCACCAGGCGGTCCTCGCCCGGACCGAAGTAGTCCGGGCGCAGCCCGTCGCCGGGCGGTTCCGGGCAAAAGCCCAGGGAGCGGTAGAGCAGGATCGCGGCGCCGTTGGCGGGCTCCACGGTCAGCCGGACCCGTGCGGTCCCGCACCGGCGCAGCCGCTTCAGGACCTCCTCCATCAGCTCCCGGCCCAGCCCGTGCCGGCGCCGGTCCTCGGTCACGCACAGGCCGAGGATCCAGCTGTCCCTGCTGATCGCCGTGGTGGCCGCCAGGACGTAGCCGCGCAGCCGGCCGTCGCCGTCGTCGAGGACCAGCAGATGCTCGGCGTACAGGTCGTACAGCTGCCGCAGCAGGAACGCGGGGTAGGCGACCTCCCGGAAGACCTCCTCGTCGAGGCGTTGCAGTTCGGGCAGGTCGGACTCCCGTGCCGTCCGCAGGAGCGGAGGTGGTGGTTCCGAGAGAGGTGTCGGCCGGGTGAGGCGCTCGTCGTGGTCCAGGGCGCGCTCAAGCGGTTCGGCGGTCATGCCACCCCCAGTCGGGACGTGAGACGTCAACACGGCGGCCATGACCGCCGTTCACACGTAGGGAGGAATGCGGACCCCGGTGGCGGCCGGTGGCTGCTTCTGGCTAGAGTGAGCGTCCAACTCGCCGCTCGCAAGGGCGAGTTCAGCTGTGTCAGGACTGTGCTGACGTGCGCCTGATGTGCGCCCGGTCGCGCTGGACTGGCGTGTTCCTGGCTGTCTCCGCGTGCCTTCCGGGCTTACCGTGCGAGCACCGGAGCCGCTTCTTCGTCCGCCGAAGTCCACGAGGACCCGGGCACAGGGCACACGGTCTTGTCCGACACGAGTGGAACTTGGCAGGGTGATGATGGATCGCAACGCCGACGCGCCATGGTCGAAGTTCGATCCGGAAGTGTACGTCGACCTCAATTACCGCACCCCGCTCGAGGTCGATCTGCTGATCGTCGGCCTCATGCGCGACTATTTCAGCCGTTGTTTCGAGCGAGGCGTTCCGCCCTCGGTGCGCGGGGTCGACGTGGGCGCCGGGGCCAATCTCTATCCGGCCCTGTCGATGCTCCCCTGGTGCGAGAAGATCCTTCTCCTGGAATACGCGACTCCGAATGTCGAGTATCTGGAGAAGCAGGCATCCGGCGGCGGATACGACATGGCGTGGGACGCGTTCTGGGACGTCCTGCGCGAGGCTCCCGCCTACCGGGACGTCGAGCCGAGGAGCCGGTTCGGCGAGATCGTCCGGGTCGAGCGCGCCAACCTGCTGGACCTCGACGGACAGCGGCGCTGGGACATCGGGACCATGTTCTTCGTCGCGGACTCGATGTCCGAGTGCCCCGACGAGTTCCGGCGGGGAGTGCGCTGCTTCATGGACGTGCTGAACGAGGGGGCCCCGTTCGCCGCGGCGTTCATGAAGGAATCGCTCGGATATCAGGTGGGCGAACACAGATATCCCGCCTACCGGGTGAACGTGGACACGGTGCGCGAGAGCCTGGAGCCCTTCGGCGCCGACCTGGAAATCCACGATCTGCACCACATGGTGCGGCCGGGACACGAGGGAATGATTCTCGCCCTGGGGCGGCGGAATTCGGCGATTGCCACCCCGTAGGAACGGGGACCATGTCTGAACACAGGGCACGTAGATCTGTACGAGGGGTGCGGGGATGCAGATCAAGCCGCGGCAGCATCTGCTGGACATCTGGCGGGCCGTGGCCCGCCATTCGTTCGACGACGGGAAACTCGTCTGGGAGGACACCGACGGGCTGAGCAGCGTCGCCGACGCCGAGCGGCTGCTCTGTCTGCTGTACCCCGCCACCGAGGTCCCCGCGTTCCGGCTCGACCAGCCGGACACCACCGAACGGGACGTGCTGCGCTCCCTGGAGCGGGTCGGCAGCCGGCTGGAGATCCCGCCCAACCTGATCACCGCGCTCTCCCAGTTCATGCGCAGCCACACCGGGCCCGACGACAGCCCCACCTTCGCGGGCGGCCACTACTTCCGGGCGACCGACGCCCAGCAGAAGCTCACCCACGAGCAGTACCAGCTGGGCGTGGTCGACTCCTACTCCATGTCCGTCACGCTGTGCCTCGCCACCCTCGGATTCCTCAAGGTCTATGAGCCCAGCACCACCCGGCCCGAGGTGCGCAAGGCCCTCGGCGAGCTGCGGGACGCCACCAACACCCGGCTGACCGCGGCGATGATCAGCCTGCTGCGCTCCTTCACCGTCAACGTCTTCGACGCCGAGTCCGAACAGGGCAAGCGGCTCATCCAGGTGATCGGCCAGGAGAGACAGTCCGACCGGGCCGTGCTCCAGCAGTTCTCCCGCCGCTTCCGCCCGCTGCGCGCCACCATCATCGAGAGCCTCAGCCGCGGCATCCAGGTCGACGAGAGCATCCGGGACGAGAGCCAGCTCTTCGAGTGCGGCTGGGCCTGGGGCGTGGTCAAGGACGCGCCGACCATCACCGACCTGGACATCCAGGTCCCCGGCCAGCCCGACGGCATCGCCGACCGGCTGCCCTACGTGTACTTCACCGTGATCGCCCTGGACGGCATCCAGGACCTGTTCTCGGACCGGACCCTCACCCTGGGACTGCTCGACGCCGACCAGCAGAAGCTAGCCGAGGCGTTACGCCTGCGCTGGGAACTCAGCCAGCAGTACTGGTCGGCCATCGCCCGGTTCGGCAGCGAGCGCTGGCCCCTGGAGGACCTGCCCTGGCAGACCACCGGACTGCGACTGGAGTCCGAGTACTTCTCGCTGACCGTCGCGGCCATCCTCGTGCACGACCTGGTCCGCCGGAAGGCCACCGACGACGACCTCACCCGCACCGTCGCCATCATGGAGCGCCTCGCCGACCGCGGCCGCGTCACCAGCCGCATGACCAGGAACGACCCGGCGATCGAGCTGCACAACCCGGGCGTCACCATGCCGCTCGCCGGCTCCGAGCGGTCCGGCGGCCCGCTGCAGTGGCGGATGACCGACTTCTCCGCCCAGCTGCTCAAGCGGATCATCCAGCTCGCGGAACTCTCCCGGAACATCGACGCGCAGGACCGCCTGCTGCGCCTGGGCGAGCAGGCGTTCGAGCACCTGTGGTACCGGCGGATCGAGGACGGCGACGGGGCCGGCCTCTGGGACAACGCACGGGCCGTCTACCCGGACACCCGCGTCGGCCGGCGCCTGTCCTGGAGCATCACCGAACGCGTCACCGAGTGCCTGGTCGCCGCCCGCAACCTCTACGAACAACAGCCCATCCGCAGCCCCGAACTCGCCCAGTTGGCCCGCGACCTGCTCAGCGAGGCCACCCACCTGTTCGGCAAGGAGCAGATGGAGGCCTCCGCCTCCGCCGACGGCAGCAGGGGCCGGGCCATGCGGAGCATAGAAAGCCGGCTCGACCACGCCCGGGGCCTGGTAGACGACCGGCCCGCGACCGCGTTCGCCCTGGCCCTGCCGGTGCTCCAGGAGCTCGACACCCTGGCCCAGGCCCGGGGCGCCGCCGCCCAGGAGGTGTGAGCCGTGCTCGTCTTCGCCGCCTCCGACAAAGGAGGCACCGGCCGCTCGGTGACCAGCGCCAACCTGGCCTACCAGCGCGCCCTGGCCGGCGACCACGTGGCCTACGTCGACTTCGACTTCGGCTCGCCCACGGCAGCAGCCGTCTTCGACGTGCCCGGCGCCATGCGCGGCACCGAGGAGAACGGCCTGCACTCCTACCTGGAGGGCATGGTCGCCGAGCCCGCCAGGATCGACGTCTGGCGGCAGACCGAGCACCCCCAGCTGCGCGCCCGCCCGAACCAGGCCGGCCGTCTGGTGCTGCTCCCCGGCGACGCCGGCGGCGGCGAGTTCGCCACCGGCGAGGACGCCCTCGAGCGCTGCGTCGACCTGCTGCTGCGGCTCAACGGCGAGTTCGACGTGATCGTCGTCGACCTCAGCGCCGGCCGCAGCTACGCCGTCGACATGGCCCTCGCCGCCACCGCCCACCCCCGGATGCGCTACGTCCCGTTCCGCTGGCTGGTGTTCCACCGCTGGACCCGGCAGCACGTGATCGCCGCCGCCGGACTCGTCCACAAGGACCACGGCATCATCCGGGGCGGCGTCGAACGCGGACACGACGAGGAGGCGCTGCAGGGCGCCATCCGCCTGGTCCGGGCCGCGGTGCCCGACCCGGACTCGCCGCTGTGGGCACAGGGCTCGCCCGCCCAGGCCGCCTGGATGCAGGCCTGCGACGAAACCCTGCGCCGGCTCGCCGCGGAACACCGCATCGGCGACAGCGTGGTCCTGGGCACGGTGCCCCTGGAGCCCATCCTGCAGTGGCGCGAACAGCTGATCACCGAAGAGGACGTGCTCGCCACCCAGATCGCCAACAAGGAGACGCTGGAGGCGCTGGAGGAGCTCGCGAGACGCCTGACCGACGACGACTGCTGGGGGCGGCCGTGACGGACGCAGTGTTCCGCGAGACCGCCGCCGAGCCACGCACCCAGGCGGTCCCGCTGTCCCACCTCTCGCTGGAGCTCGGCCACCTCTACATGGAGGACTTCGAGGCCGGCCCGGAACATCTGCGCCGCCACTTCGCCCGGGTGCGCCCCTGGGCGGAGGCGGCACGCGCCACGGCTGCCGCGGGGGCCGGCGGCAAACGCCCGCGGATCAGCACCTGCTTCCTGATCGACGACTACTTCACCCGCTTCGCCGGACCCGCCGAAGTCGTCCCCCTGCTGCTGGAGGAGGCCGACCGGGCCGGGCTCGTCGTCGACTACCTGGCCCGCGAGTCCGGCTGCGCCGTCGCCGGCAAGGTGCCCGTCGCCGAAGCCGTGGCCGGACGGATCGTCGAGGAGCCGCCGCCCGGCAGCTACGGGCTGCGCCCGCCGGCCGCGCGGACCGGCTGGCTCGCCAACGGCGAGCGCGGCCCCGGCGCACGCGCCCCGCAGGCCATGAAGAAGGCCGTCTGGCAGCCGCCGAAGGAGACCGCCGCCCGCCGCCACTCCGTCTTCCTCGACGTCGAACTGTGGGACGACGGCCCGGACGGGCACCGCACCTGGTCGTGCCCCTTCCTCGCCGCGGTGTGGCAGCTCGCCCGCCTCGGACTGCTGCGCAACGAGGGCGAGGCCGTGCTCGTGCCCCAGCCGCACACCGGCGGCGCCTTCCCCGAGGACTGGGACGAACTGCCCCCGCTGGTCCGGCTCAACCCCCGGGCGGACCCGTTCGCCGCCTACCGGACCTGCTCGGTGCTGCCCAGCCGCTTCTTACCCGTCGAGCACGCCGTCCGGGTGATCCTCGACCAGATCGAGGTCGACCCCGGAGCGCTGGACCAGGCCGCCGGCCGCTCCGCCCGGGAGAACGCGGACGTCCCCGCCTCCGTGGCCGACCGCGTCTCCTACGTCTTCTACGCGGGGCAGTGACATGACGCCGGGGGAGACGCAGCCGCCCGTCGTGCTCGCCTGCGGCGAGGTCCGCACCTGTCTGCTGCCCGCCCTGCAGGCCCTCGACAGCCGCGCCGCCGCCCAGCTCCTCGGAGTGCGCGCCGACGAGCGCG
This sequence comes from Streptomyces fungicidicus, assembly GCF_003665435.1. Lineage (NCBI taxonomy): Bacteria > Bacillati > Actinomycetota > Actinomycetes > Kitasatosporales > Streptomycetaceae > Streptomyces > Streptomyces fungicidicus. The sequence continues at coordinate 2,551,771 of NZ_CP023407.1, read as the reverse complement.
TGCTGCTCTCCGAACGCCCGAACCTCTACGGCCGTTCGCCCGACACCCTCACCGGCGTCGACTGCCCCCTGCCCAGCGCCAACGGCGCCAGGATCCGCGCCGTCGGCACCGTCGCCGCCCACGCCTCCCTCACCGAGGGACGCGTCCTGCAGAGCTCCGCCCACTTCCGGGCGCCCGCCGCCGGACCCGACCACCGGCGCCCCTGGGGCCACTACCTGGTACGTCCCGGAACCGTCGAGCCGTTCGGGAAACTGCCGTACGAGGCGGTCGCCCAGGGGCTGCTGACCGGCGGCCGGCCCGGCGAACTCGACGTCGGGCTGATCGCCGACGGACTGCTCACCCGGGTGCTGCGCCACCCCCTGCTCGACCAGCGACCGCCCCTGAAGTCCCGCCCCACCAGGCTGCGCTGGGTGGCCCTGCCCACCGAACGCGACGAGGGACCGTCGATCGAGCGGTTCACCGTCGCCGAGGACGAACTGCGCACGGTGCGGCTCCGCGTCCCCGCCGGCACCCCCAGCGGCGACATCGCCGGGCTCTGCGACGATCTCGCCCTGCACGACTGGCTGCTCACCACCGTCGTCCGCATCCTCGACGGCATCCGGCTGGGCGCCGGCGACCCGCCGGCCCGGCCGCGGCACGCGGGGGAGCGCCCCGCCGTCGTCACCGCCCTGCGGCCCGCCGTCGACCACCTGCTGCACCTGTGGATGCCACGGGCCCGGGTGGCGCCGGGACTGGCCCCGCTCTGGGACGCCCTGGAGGAACGCCCCGGCTTCACCCGGCAGTGGCGGACCCTGGTGCAGCGCATCCGGGACCAGCTCGCCCTGCACGCGATTCCCCACCGGGAGGCCGAGTGGTGTCCCTGACCCCGGGCCCGCGCCCCGGCGCGTCCCGACGCACATCCCCGCACCCCGATCCGACGCCCATCCCAACGGGGGGAGAAGCGAGATGAGCACGGCACAGTCACCTCAGCCCGAGGACACGGCACCCAGGCCCGGCGCGGGGGGCGCGCCCGGCCGTGAGGGCGGCCCGGCGATCCCCGGCCCGGCCCGGTCCCGCCCGCCCGGCGGGCCGGACGGCGCCCCGGCACGTCCACCGGTCCCGCCCGACCGGGCCGAGTGGACGCGCAGGGGCCTCATCGGCCTGACCGTCGGCCTCGTGGTCTGGGGCGTCGCCGCACTGCTGAGCCCCGACTCCGGCGCGCTGCGGCAGCTCGCCGCCGCCGGGCTCTGCGCCGCCGCCACGGTGGCCCTCCAGCACCTGCTGGTGCGCGACCGGGGGCCCGACGAGGAGCAGTTGCGGACGCGGAACGTCCTGGCCGAGACCGCCGCCACCGTACGGGACGGCCTGGAGCGGCACGACGACGACCTGAGGACCGGCCTGGCCCGGCACACCGAGGACATCAGGCAGCTCGTCGAGAACCGCCTGCCCCAGCAGCCCCCGGGCCCCGAGTCGTATCCGCCGCTCGACCGCGTCCGCACCGAGGGAGTGCCGGAGCTCGCCAAGCGCTTCGCCGAGGCCCTCGCGCCCGGACCGTCGATCCTCTACACGTTCGTCCGCCTGGAGATGCAGCGGGTCGTCGGGCACATGGCGGCCCTCACCAGCATGAGCGTGGAGTGCCACGGCGAGAACCACGACTGGATGCTCACCCTCACCCACGCCGCGGAACAGTCCATCAGCGCCATCAGCACCTCCGTCGACCGCGAGTTCTGGAACAGCGAACCCGCCAGCCGCTACCTCGACGCCCAGCGGGAGGCGATCGAGGAGCACGGGGTGCCGGTACGGCGGCTCTTCCTGCTGGCGAGCGCCCGCGAACTCGACGACCGGCTGCTGCGGCTGTGCGACGAGCAGAAGGCGCTGCACATCGAGGTCCGGGTGGCGGTGCTGCCCGAACTGCCGCCGCACCTCCAGCGCGGCACCACCGACGACTTCATCGTCTACGACGAGGAGGTCTCCTTCGAGATCGAGCAGGACCTCCGCGACGTCAACGTCAGGACCCGGCTGATCGCGCGCCGGGACCACGTCCAGGACCGTATGAAGCGCTTCCGGGAGCTCTGGGACGCCGGTATGAGCATCCGTGAGCTGGAGGTGCGGGTCGACGACGAGGAGGACGGGACCTGGATGGTCGACCGGGCCTGACCCCGGCGGGGCGCACGGGCCGGTTACTCCCGGGGGAGTAGCGCCGGCCCCGTGCCGCCCCCCGCGGTACCGCCGGACTCGGTCCCACGTCCGACGAAACGGGCCCTTCCCGCCGGGAGGCTGGACATCGATCCAGACACCGGACCGGAGGGGAGCCAGGAATCATGGGGGCCGAGAAGACAGGTACGCGGCGACGGCGCGCCGTGCCCTGGGTGGTGGTCGGGCTGTGGGTCGCCGCCCTGGTGCTCGTCGGGCCGCTCGCGGGGAAGTTCGGCGAGGTGCAGCAGAACCGGGCCGTGGACTATCTGCCCGGCAGCGCCGACTCCACCCAGGTGGCGCGCGTCCAGGACGAGTTGCCCGGCGGCGAGTCCACCGACCTGGTGCTGGTCTACCACCGGGACGGCGGACTGACCGCCGCCGACCGGCGGACCGCCGCCGGGCAGGTCGCCGGGATCGCGGACGGCCACGAGCTGTCGCGCGAGCCGCGGGGCATCCCCTCCGCGGACGGCAACACCCTGATGTACCCGGTCTCCAGCACCGGGCCGGGGCAGGACGAGGAGGCCCGCGACGCGTTCGTCGACGGGGTCCGGGAGATCGCCGGGGGCACCGGCGGGCTGAGCGTCGAGGTCGGCGGGCCCGGCGCCCTCGCCACCGACATGGGCAAGGTGTTCGAGACCATCGACGGCACCCTGCTGCTCGCCACCCTCGGCGTCGTCACCGTGCTGCTCGTGCTGATCTACCGCAGCCCGTTCCTGTGGCTCGTCCCGCTCGCCGCGGCGGGCGTCGCCGCCGCCGTGGCGATGGCCGCCGGGTACGGGCTGCACGAACTGTTCGACGTCACCGTCACCGGCCAGAGCGGCGGCATCATGACCGTCCTGGTCCTCGGCGCCGGCACCGACTACGCGCTGCTGCTCGTCTCCCGCTACCGCGAGGAACTCCGCCGCCACGAACGCCCGTACGACGCCATGGGCGCCGCCCTGCGCGGCTGCGGGCCGGCGATCCTCGCCTCCTCCGGCACCGTCGCCGCCGGACTGCTGTGCCTGCTCGCCGCCGACCTCAACAGCAGCAGCGGCATGGGCCCGGTCGGCATGATCGGCGTGCTCTCCGCGCTCCTCGCCATGACGACCCTGCTGCCCGCGATCCTCGTCCTGCTCGGCCGCCGGGTGTTCTGGCCGCTGATCCCCGCCTTCGGCAGCGCGCCCAGGGCCCGCCGGTCGCTGTTCGCCGCCATGGGCACCTCGGCGGCGCGCCGCCCCGCCGCCGTCCTCGCGGGCGGCGGAATCCTGCTGGGCGCCCTCGCCCTGGGCACCCTCAACCTCACCGGGCAGCTCAAGCAGGAGGACTCCTTCACCGACCGGCCCGAGTCCATCTCCGCGATGCGGACCCTCGCCGAGGCGTACCCCGAGCGCAGCGCCCAGCCGCTCACCGTGATCGCGCCCACCGGCCGGGCGGACGCCGTGCTGGACGAGGCCCGCGCCACCGGCGGGGTCGCGGAGGCCGCCGCCGGACGCAGCGGCGGGGGCTGGACCGAGATCTCCGTGTTCACCACCGCCGCCCCCGAGACGGCCGGCGAGACCCGCGCCATCGAGGCGCTGCGGGACACCCTCGACGAGCACGGCGCCTACGTCGGCGGGCTCAGCGCCCAGCAGCTCGACCTCGCCGACAGCGAGTCCCGCGACCGCTCGGTCATCGTGCCGCTGGTGCTCGCCGCCGTCTTCGTGATCCTCGTGGTCCTGCTGCGCAGCCTCGTCGCACCGCTGCTGCTGCTCGCCGCGGTGGTCGCCGTCTGGGGCGCCGCCCTCGGCATCGGCGGCCTGGTCTTCGGCCCGCTGTTCGGCTTCGCCGGAACCGACCCCGGACTCGGACTGCTGTCCTTCGTCTTCCTGGTCGCCCTCGGCGTCGACTACGGCATCTTCCTCATGCACCGGATGCGCGAGGAGTCCCTGAACGGCGCCGCACCACAGGCGGCCGCCCTCACCGCGCTGCGCACCACGGGCGGCGTGATCGCCTCCGCCGGCGTGGTCCTCGCCGCGACCTTCGCCGTGCTCACCACGCTGCCGCTGGTGGGCCTCGTCGAACTCGGCTTCGTCATCGCGGTCGGCGTCCTCCTCGACACCTTCCTCGTCCGCACCTATCTGGTCACCACGGCGAGCGTCCTGCTGCGCCGCCGGATGTGGTGGCCCGGCAGGCTCTCCCGGGCCCCCGAGGCGGTCCGGCGCGAACGGCAGCCGGAACCCGTGTAGCCCCCCGCGCGCCGACGAAAGGGCGCCCCTCCCTCCCGGAAGGGCGCCCTCCTACCGGAGGATGAACCCCGTGCAGGCAATCACGACGACGGAGCGCCCACGGGTGGGCGAGCGGATCATGGCGGCGGTCAACCGCGACCCCCTGACCGCGCCCCACGCCCGCCGCAACGACGCGCTGCTGGCCGTGGCCTGCGCGGTGCTCTCCACCGTGCTCGTACTGCTGGTCGACGACGGACGCGGCCTCGACGCGCCGGGCTGGACACTGCTGCTCGCCAGCAGCGTGCCGCTGGTGTGGCGGCGTCGCCGTCCGGTCCTCGCGCTGCTCGCCGTGGTGGCCTGCGTGGCCCCGTACCACGCCCTGGACTACCACCACGCCGCGGCCACCCCGGCGGCCTACACCGCCCTCTACACCGTGGCCGCCACGGGCCGGCCGCTGCGGACGATCCTCGTCGGACTGGGCGTCATCACCGTCTCGGTGAGCGTGATGCTCACCGTCAGCACCCACGAGGCCGTCAAGCTGCTGCAGATCTCCGGCTGGATCATCGCCGTGCTGTTCTGCGGCATCGACGTCCGCTTCTACCGCCAGTACGTCGCGGGCATCGTCGAGCGTGCCGAGCGCGCCGAGCGGACCCGTGAGGAGGAGGCCCGCCGCCGGGTCGCCGAGGAGCGGCTGCGCGTCGCCCGCGACCTGCACGACCTGCTGGCCCACAGCATCACCCTGATCGGTGTGCAGACCTCCGTCGCGGCGCACGTCCTGGCCGCCGACCCCGAGCGCCTGGACCGGGCGGCCGTCGCCAGGGCGCTCGACGACATCGCCGACACCTGCCGCACGGCGCGCGGTGAGCTCCGGACGACCCTGGAGGTGCTGCGGGAGCACGGCTCCCCGGACACCCGGGGCCCGCTGCCCGGCCTCGACGGTGTGAGCGACCTGGTGGAGGCGGCCCGGCTCGCGGGCGCCCGGGTGCACCAGGCCGTCCGGGCGGGTCCGGTCCCGCCGGCCGTGGGCGCCGCCGCCTACCGCCTCGTCCAGGAGGCGCTGACCAACGCGGTCCGGCACGCGGGGCCCGAGCCCGCGGTCCGCGTGGAGCTGCGCGAGGAGGGCGGCGTGCTGCGGCTGTCCGTGACCGACGACGGGACGGGCCCCGCCCCCGGCTTCGGACTGGTCGGCATGCGGGAACGGGCGCGCAGCGTGGGTGGCACACTCGACGCCGGACCACGGGCGGACGGCGGCTTCGAGGTCAGCGCGGTCCTGCCGCTGACGCCCGCGACGACCCGGGAGGGAACCCGATGACCATCCGAGTGCTGCTCGCCGACGACCAGACCCTGGTACGGGAGGCGTTCGCGATGCTCGTCGAGTCGGCCCCGGACATGGAGGTCGTCGGGCAGGCGGCCACCGGCCGCCAGGCGGCGGAGCTGGCCCGCACCGAGCGGGCCGACCTCGTCGTCATGGACATCCGCATGCCCGACCTCGACGGCATCGCGGCGACCCGGCTGATCGCCGCCGACGAGGACCTCGCGGGGGTCAGGGTGCTCGTGCTCACCACCTACGACACGGACGAGAACATCGTGGACGCGCTGCGCGCCGGCGCCTCCGGCTTCCTGGTGAAGGACACCCGGCCCGCCGAACTCCTGGACGCCATCCGCACGGTGGCGGCCGGTGACGCGCTGCTCTCACCGGGTCCGACGGCCCGGCTGATCGAACGGTTCCTGCGCACCCCGCCGGCGCCGGTCACCGCCGGTCCCGAGTGTCTGTCCGACCGCGAGCGGGAGGTGCTGGCGCTGGTCGCGCGGGGCCTCAACAACACGGAGATCGCGGACTCCCTGGGGCTGAGCCCGCTCACCGCGAAGACCCATGTGAGCCGGATCATGGGCCGGCTCGGGGCCCGGGACCGGGCTCAACTGGTCATCGTGGCCTACGAGTCGGGTCTGGTGGCGCCGGGCGCGGTGTGAGCCGGGCGGTGCGTCACAGGGTGTGGTGCAGCCAGCGCTGGATGGTGCTGTTGATGCTGCCGGACAGGGCGCTCAGGCTCTCGATGGCCTCGCGGTCCTCGGGCCGGGGCGGGATGCCGGCGGCGGTCAGGGCGGCGTGCAGGTCCAGCCGGCGGCGGTCGCGCGGGTCGATGCCGGCGTTCAGCCGGGCGGCCGGGTCGGGCGGGGCCAGCAGGTAGTCGCCGCCCAGGTCGTCGACGGCGCGGGGGTTGCCGGCGAAGGCAGGGTTCGGGCCGTACTCGAAAGCGGTCGCGGTCACGTCGGTCTCCTCACCGGGGGGTGTCGGTTCTGCAGGACAGGAGGCCGGTTGCGGGAGGCCCGGTTGCGAGCGGGCGGAAACGTCACGCCAACGGCGTCATCGGCAGCTCATCGTCCGGTCCGACGAACTACTCGTCCCCGGAGGCCACCGTCCCCGCCTCCCGGTGGGGGCAGTACGTGTCCCGCCGGGGACGCTCGCCGGTGGCCAGGTAGCGGGAGACCGTGCGGTCGCCGCACTCGTTGCCGTTGGCCAGGTATGCGTCGTGGCCGGTGGAGTCCACGGTGACCATGACGGCGCGGCGGCCGAACGCCTCGCGGAGCTTCAGGGCGCCGGCGAGCGGGGTGGCGACGTCCCGTTCGTTCTGGATCAGAAGGATGTTGGAGGGGCCCCGGCCGGTGATCCGTACGGGCTCCTCGCGGGGCTCGTACGGCCAGGCGGCGCACGGCATCGCGTTGCGGGGCATGCCGGCGGTGAGCGGGAACTTCGCGCGGCTCCCGGCGACGTCCTTCCGGTACGCGGCGGCCGACGCGGACCAGGTCACGTCGTTGCAGAGCGTCCCGGCCCCGAGGTTTACCCCAGGCCGCGCACGAACTCCGTCCAGGCGGAGGCCCCGACGACGATCACCGGCCCACCGTCCACCTTGCTGTCTCGGACGGGGACGACGCCGGGGAGTCCGGCGGCGACTTCGACGCAACTGCCTCCGTTGCCGTCGCTGTACGTGCTTTTGCGCCAGCGGGCATTGCTCAAGTCGTACTCGCGCATCGTCTGTGGTCCTTCGCGGCCGATTCGATCAGGGCCAGGGACGCCTCGGGGGACAGTGCGGCGGCCCTGAGCAGATCGTATGCCGAGTGTGTTCGCTTCACCACGGCCGGATCGTCCAGCAGGTTCCCCGAATACACAGCCTCTGTATAGGCCGTTGGCGGTGCGTCCTCGAACTCCATGAGCACCGTCATCCCGTTCATGAGCGCGTACGCTCCCGCCGCGTACGGCAGCACCTGCATGATCACCGTCCGTAGGCGAGCGAGGGTGGCCACGTGCTCCAGCTGCTCGGCCATGACGGCAGGGCCGCCGACGGGAACGCGGAGCACGCTTTCGTGCAGGATCACCCAGTACACGGGGCGCGTGGCGTCCTTGAGGATCCGGGCACGTTCGACTCGGCCGGACACCTTCTCCTCGATGAACTCGTCCGGCGCGAGCGGATTCATCGCCAGCGTTACGGCGCGCGCATACGCCGGAGTTTGGAGGAGTCCCGGTACCAGCGTGGGCGCGAACTCGGAGATGTTCGTCGCCAGCGCTTCCAACTCCGCTGCCTGGGCGAAGTAATCCGCATAGCGGCGGTCGTCAATCAGCTTCTTGCACAGTCGCTCGAAAATACCGTCGGTTTGCAGGGCGGAGTCGATCCGCTGGGCCACGTCCAATTGGGGTTTGCGAATTGCCTGTTCGAACTGGCCGATGTAGCCGCCCGAGACGAAGACCCTCGTCCCCAGCTCCACCTGGGTGAACCCCGCGTCCTCCCGCCGTCGCTTCAGTTCCGCCCCGAAGAACTCCCACGCCGCCTGGCGCGAACCGTTGGCCATTACTCAACCCCCTTGTGCAGCCCCTCGCTTGTAGGGCCCGAGCCCTTTCCGAGTGTAAGCGCGGAGCCGCATCGTGGAGGCACGAAGAGTGAAAGTCGAAAGGAAGGGAATCAGGGTGACGGCACAACACTCGGCGTTCTGCGTCGAAGAAGCGGAGGAAGTGGTGAAGGAATTGCGGACGGCACTCGCGAAGGGCGGAATTTCCCTGCCGTCACTGGGGCTGGACCCGGTGAGCCTCGCGCGGGAGGCGCCCTGTCCGCTCGTCGAACTGGGGCGGTGTTCAGTGGAGACCGCGCGGCGGCTCGCGGCGGTGCTGCGATGAGGCCGCCCGTCGGCGCGCACGTCGTGGACACCGTGACCGGACGGGTCGGCGTCGTCATGGGGCACGAGGGCCCCTACGTGCAGCTGAGACCGTACGGCGGCGGCCGGGAGTGGGACGCCGACCCCGGCGCCGTGCGGCAGGCGACGCCGGCCGAGCGGCTGCGCGCCGCGACCGCCTACGCCAACGCGCGCAGCCGGGGCGAACTCGCCTGACACGGGGCGCCCGCCCGGGGCGCCGTCCGCGTACGGGAGAATGGGGTCATGAGTCTGTTCCGCGACGACGGCATCGTGCTGCGCACCCAGAAGCTGGGTGAGGCGGACCGGATCATCACCCTGCTCACGCGCGGTCACGGGCGGGTACGCGCGGTGGCGAGGGGGGTGCGCCGGACGAAGTCCAAGTTCGGCGCCCGCCTCGAACCGTTCTCGCACGTGGACGTGCAGTTCTTCTCCAAGGGCAGCGAGCTGATCGGGCGCGGCCTGCCGCTGTGCACCCAGAGCGAGACGATCGCTCCGTACGGTGGCGGGATCGTCACCGACTACGCGCGGTACACCGCCGGCACGGCCATGCTGGAGACCGCCGAGCGGTTCACCGACCACGAGGGCGAGCCGGCCGTGCAGCAGTACCTGCTGCTGGTCGGGGCCCTGCGGACGCTCGCCCGGGGCGAGCACGCGCCGCACCTCGTGCTCGACGCGTTCCTGCTGCGCTCCCTCGCCGTCAACGGCTACGCGCCCAGCTTCACGGACTGCGCGAAGTGCGGGATGCCCGGGCCGAACCGGTTCTTCTCGGTCGGGTCGGGCGGATCCGTCTGCCCCGACTGCCGGGTGCCCGGCAGCGTCGTACCCTCGCCGCAGGCCCTGGAACTCCTCGCGGCGCTGCTTACGGGAGACTGGGAGACCGCGGACGCGTGCGAGGCGCGCTACGTCCGGGAGGGGAGCGGACTGGTGTCCGCCTACCTGCACTGGCACCTGGAGCGCGGGCTGCGCTCGCTGAGGTACGTCGAGAAATAGGCACGAGGAGACGAGAGGCACATGGTCGTACGCGGGTTCCTGGGGCGTCAGCGCCGGGAGTACAGGACGCCGGAACCGCATCCCTCGGGCGCGCGGCCCCCGAAGATCCCCGGGGAACTGGTCCCGAACCATGTGGCGATCGTCATGGACGGCAACGGCCGCTGGGCCAAGGAGCGGGGACTGCCGCGCACCGAGGGGCACAAGGTCGGCGCCGAGCGGGTGCTGGACGTGCTCCAGGGCGGGGTCGAGATGGGCGTGGGGGCGATCTCGCTGTACGCCTTCTCCACCGAGAACTGGAAGCGCTCGCCGGACGAGGTGCGCTTCCTGATGAACTTCAACCGGGACTTCATCCGCAAGACCCGGGACACCCTCGACGAACTGGGCATCCGGGTCCGGTGGGTCGGGCGGATGCCCAAGCTGTGGAAGTCGGTGGCCAAGGAGCTCCAGGTCGCCCAGGAGCAGACCAAGGACAACGACCGGCTGACGCTGTACTTCTGCATGAACTACGGCGGCCGCGCGGAGATCGCGGACGCCGCGCAGGCGCTGGCGGAGGACGTGAAGGCGGGGCGGCTCGACCCGGGCAAGGTCAACGAGAAGACCCTCCAGAAGTACATGTACTACCCGGACATGCCGGACGTGGACCTGTTCCTGCGGCCCAGCGGTGAGCAGCGCACGTCCAACTACCTGCTGTGGCAGAGCGCCTACGCGGAGATGGTCTTCCAGGACGTGCTGTGGCCGGACTTCGACCGGCGTGACCTGTGGCGGGCGTGTCTCGAATTCGCCTCCCGCGACCGGCGGTTCGGCGGAGCGATCCCGAACGAGGCGCAGGCGGCGGCCGAGGGCGGGCAGCAGCCCGGCAACTGACGCCCGGGTGAGGGACGTTAGGGTTCCGCCTCATGGATCACCAGGGGCGGGACATCATCGAGGAGAGCGGCACCGACGAGGTCGAGCTGGTTTTCCGGCTGACGCGCACCGACGTCCTCCGGGGCATCCAGGCCCGTGAACGGGTGCGTGGGCTGACGCCGGTGCGGTGGATATTCGTCGTGGTGTTCGCCGGGTTCGCGGCGTTCACGGCGCTCGCGGGGGCGAGTGCCGTGGTGCTGACCGGGCTCTCGCTGCTGACCGCGGTGCTGATCTGGGGCACGCCCCGGATTCAGGCGAACCAGGTGTTCCGGGGGATCTCGTGGCAGGGCGAGTACCGCGCGGCGGTGAGCGACGCGGGGATCACGGTCGAGACCGAGCACACGGTGCTGACGCAGCGGTGGTCGCTGTTCCGGGGGTACCGGGAGACCGGTGATCATCTGGTGCTGCTCAGCCGGGATCCGGGGGTTCTGGGGCTGGCGGTGGCGCCTAAGCGGGTGCTGCGGTCCGAGGGGGATGTGGAGCGGCTGCGGGGGATTCTGGACCGGCATCTTGCCCGTGTGTGACGGGTGCACGTGTGCTGGGGCTGGGCGGGGGGGTGGTTGCGCGGCCCGGCGTTTTCGGGGTGCCGCTGCGCCCACCCGTGCCGCCCCAGCGGCACGACTGCCCGCAGTCGCGTAGGGGTCTTTACGTGGCGCAGTCGGCGCAGGTGCCGAAGATTTCTACTGTGTGGGCGACGTTGACGTAGCCGTGTTCCGCGGCGATGGCCTCCGCCCACTTCTCCACCGCCGGGCCCTCCACCTCGACCGCCTTGCCGCAGTTGCGGCAGACCAGGTGGTGGTGGTGATCGCCGGTGGAGCAGCGGCGGTAGACGGACTCGCCCTCGGCCGTGCGCAGGACGTCGACCTCGCCGGCGTCGGCGAGGGACTGCAGCGTGCGGTAGACCGTGGTGAGTCCGACGGAGTCGCCCTTGTGCTTGAGCATGTCGTGGAGTTCCTGAGCGCTGCGGAACTCGTCGATCTCCTGCAGGCATGCCGCCACGGCGGCGCGCTGCCGGGTGGCGCGGCCCTTCACGGGCGGTCCTGCGGTCGTCACCGGATTCCTCCTCAGGTCTGGCCGTCTGCCCGGGCCATTGTGCCAGCCCGGGCGGCGGCGAGTCAGGCGCCGGTCCCACCACCCGCCGGGCGGCTGGCCGGAATCGCGCACTCTGCGGGGTCGCCGCCGGGGTGTGCGGCGGCCAGCGCCCGGGCGCGGCGGCGGGCCAGCGGGGCGGCCAGCGCGGTCAGCGCGATGAACACGCCGATCGTCAGCAGCACGATCGTCGCGCCGGGCGGCACGTCCTGGTAGTACGAGGTGACCGTGCCGCCGAGGGTGACGCTCACGCCGATGGCGACGGCGACGGCGAAGGTGGCGGCGAAGCTGCGGGTGAGCTGCTGGGCCGCCGCGACGGGCACCACCATCAGCGCGCTCACCAGCAGCAGGCCGACCACGCGCATGGCCACGGAGACCGTCACCGCGGCGGTGACCGCCGTGAGCAGGTTGAGGAACCGCACCGGCAGGCCCGTCACCCGGGCGAACTCCTCGTCCTGGCTGACCGCGAACAGCTGCCGGCGCAGACCGACGGTGACCGCGACCACGAACGCGGCCAGCAGGCAGATCGCGGTCACGTCGGCCGGGGAGACCGTGGACAGCGAGCCGAAGAGGAACGAGGAGAGGTTCGAGGTGGAGCCGCCGGGGGCGAGGTTGATGAACATCACGCCGCCGGCCATGCCGCCGTAGAAGAGCATCGCGAGGGCGATGTCGCCGCGGGTCTTGGCGTACCAGCGGACCAGTTCCATGAAGACGGCGCCGAGGACGGAGACCAGGGTCGCCATCCACACCGGGGACCAGCTGAACAGGAAGCCGAGGCCGACGCCGGTCATGGCGACGTGGCCGATGCCGTCGCCCATCAGGGCCTGGCGGCGCTGGACCAGGTAGATGCCGACGGCGGGGGCGGTGACGCCGACCAGGACGGCGGCGAGCAGCGCCCGCTGCATGAAGGCGTAGTCGAGGATCTCCATCAGCTCAGCAGTCCCGTGCGGATCGGTTCGGCGCCCGCCGGTGCGTGCGGGTGTACGTGGTCGTGGCCGGGCAGCGCGTGCTGGCCGACGGCCTCGGGGGGCGGGCCGTCGTGCACGACGCAGCCGTCGCGGAGCACGACCGCCCGGTCGATCAGGGGCTCCAGCGGGCCCAGTTCGTGCAGGACGACGAGGACCGTGGTGCCCCGGGCCACCTGGCCCCTGAGCGTCTCGGCGAGGATCTCCTGGCTGGCCAGGTCGACGCCCGCCATCGGCTCGTCCATGATCAGCAGTTCGGGCGCGGCGGCGAGCGCGCGGGCGATCAGGACCCGCTGGTGCTGGCCGCCGGAGAGGGCGTCGACGGAGTCCTTGGCCCGGTCCGCCATGCCGACCAGGCCGAGGGCGTCGCGCACGGCCTCGTGGTCGGCCTTGCGGAAGAGGCCGAAGCGGGTGCGGGCGAGGCGCCCCGAGGAGACGACCTCGGTGACGGTGGCGGGCACGCCCCCGGCGGCGGTGGTGCGCTGCGGGACGTAGCCCACCCGCGCCCAGTCGCGGAACCGGTGGCGCGGGGTGCCGAACAGTTCGATCTCGCCGGCGCTGACCGGGACCTGCCCGATGACGCCGCGTACGGCCGTCGACTTGCCGGAGCCGTTGGCGCCGAGCAGGGCGACGACCTCGCCGCGGCGCACGGTGAGGTCGATGCCGCGCAGGACGGGGCGCGACCCCAGTTCGGCGCGGACACCGCGCAGGGAGATGACGGGCTCGGTGGTCATGCCGTCCTCCGGTGGTTCGTCGGTCACTTGGCGCCCAGGGCGGTCTGCAGGGCCTTGAGGTTGGCCTCCATGACCTGGACGTAGTCGTCGCCGCGGGAGGCGTCGGTGATGCCCTCGAGGGGGTCGAGGACGTCGGTCTCGAGCCCGGCGTCGCCGGCGAGGGTCTTGGCGGTCCTGTCGCTGACCAGCGTCTCGTAGAAGACGGTGGTGACGCCGTCGGCCTTCGCCATCTGCTGGAGTTCCTTCACGCGGGCGCCGCTGGGCTCGGACTCGGGGTCGAGGCCGCTGATGGCCTCCTCGGTCAGGCCGTAACGCTCGGCGAGGTAGCCGAAGGCGGCGTGCGTGGTGATGAAGACGTCGGTCTTCCGGTCCGCGAGGCCGGTCTCGAACTTCTTGTCCAGGTCGGTCAGCGTGCCGACCAGGGCCGCGGTGTTCTTCCGGTAGTCGGCGGCGTGGTCGGGGTCGGCCTTCTCGAAGGCCTTGCCGACGCCCTCGGCGACCTCGGCGTACTTGACCGGGTCGAGCCAGATGTGGGGGTCCTGGCCGCCCTCGTGCGTGTGCTCGTGGCCGTGCTCGTCCTCGGCGTGCCCGTCCTCGGCGTGCTCGTCCTCGTGGCCGCCGGCCTCGGTGCCGTGCTCCTCCAGGGAGGTCAGGGTGGCCGCGTCGATCTTCGTCTTCACCGGGGACTGGCCGATGGCCTCGTCGACGGTGGGCTGCAGGCCCTTGAGGTAGAGCGCCGCGTCGGACTCCTCGAGCTGCGCGGTCTGCTTGGCGCTGATCTCCAGGTCGTGCGGCTCCTGGCCGGGCTGGGTCAGACTGGTGACGTGGACGTGCTCGCCGCCTATCTGCTCGGCGAGGTAGGCCATCGGGTAGAACGACGCGACGACGTCGAACTTGTCGGTGTTGCCCGCGGCGGCACCGTCGGAGGAGCAGGCGGAGAGGGTGCCGATACCGAGGGCGGTGACCGCGGCCAGCGCGACCGCGGATATGTGAGGTCGTCGTACGTTCATGACAGTCATTTTCAACAAATATGGAAACCGTTGTCAACAAGCCTGGTCGGAGATCCGCGAGGAGGGGGCCGATTTGGTCGAGGGGCAGTCCCCGCCGGTAACCTGAGTCATTCGCTGGAAGCAATCTCGCTTCGTCGCCCGTCGTCGTAATGAAGAGAGCACCGTGGCCGCCGACAAGATCGACACCATCGTCAGCCTGAGCAAGCGCCGTGGCTTCGTATTCCCCTGCAGTGAGATCTACGGCGGCCAGCGTGCCGCCTGGGACTACGGGCCGCTGGGTGTCGAGCTCAAGGAGAACCTGAAGCGCCAGTGGTGGCGCTACATGGTGACGTCGCGCGAGGACGTGGTCGGTCTCGACTCGTCCGTGATCCTGGCTCCGGAGGTGTGGGTCGCCTCCGGTCACGTCGCCACCTTCACGGACCCCCTGACCGAGTGCACCTCCTGCCACAAGCGGTTCCGCGCGGACCACCTGGAGGAGGCGTACGAGGAGAAGAAGGGCCGCGCCCCGGAGAACGGCCTCGCCGACCTCAGCTGCCCCAACTGCGGCAACAAGGGCACCTTCACCGAACCCAAGCAGTTCTCGGGCCTGCTCTCCACCCACCTCGGCCCGACGCAGGACTCCGGCTCCGTCGCCTACCTGCGCCCCGAGACCGCCCAGGGCATCTTCACCAACTTCGCCCAGGTGCAGACCGCTTCACGCAAGAAGCCGCCGTTCGGCATCGCCCAGATGGGCAAGTCCTTCCGCAACGAGATCACGCCCGGCAACTTCATCTTCCGCACCCGCGAGTTCGAGCAGATGGAGATGGAGTTCTTCGTCAAGCCGGGCGAGGACGAGCAGTGGCAGGAGTACTGGATGGAGCAGCGCTGGAACTGGTACACCGGTCTCGGCCTGCGCGAGGAGAACATGCGGTGGTACGAGCACCCGAAGGAGAAGCTCTCCCACTACTCCAAGCGCACCGCTGACATCGAGTACCGCTTCCAGTTCGGCGGCAGCGAGTGGGGCGAGCTGGAGGGCGTCGCCAACCGCACCGACTACGACCTCGGCGCGCACTCCAAGGCCTCCGGCCAGGACCTCGCCTACTTCGACCAGGAGGCCGGCGAGCGCTGGACGCCGTACGTCATCGAGCCGGCGGCCGGTGTCGGCCGGGCGATGCTGGCCTTCCTGCTCGACGCCTACGTCGAGGACGAGGCCCCCAACGCCAAGGGCAAGATGGAGAAGCGGACCGTGCTGCGGCTCGACCACCGTCTCGCGCCGGTGAAGGCCGCGGTGCTCCCGCTGTCCCGCAACGCGGAGCTGTCCCCGAAGGCCAAGGGCCTCGCCCAGGCCCTGCGCACGCACTGGAACATCGAGTTCGACGACGCCGGCGCCATCGGCCGCCGCTACCGCCGCCAGGACGAGATCGGCACGCCGTACTGCGTGACCGTCGACTTCGACACCCTGGACGACAACGCGGTGACGGTGCGCGAGCGCGACTCGATGAAGCAGGAGCGTGTCTCGCTCGACCAGATCGAGGGCTACCTGGCGTCCCGCCTGATCGGCGCCTAGCCGCCACGCGGCCGTAAGGGCCCCCGGTTCCGGACCATCCGTGGTCCGGCACCGGGGGCCTACGCGTGGGCGGCCGCGCCGGGCTCACGCCACGGTCGGGTCGACCGTCGCCTGATGCGCCTCGGCCAGATGCTCCTCCGCCTTGAGCCACGGCAGGAACTGGGCCGCTCTGCGCCAGCCGCACGTGTCACAGCTGAGCGTCCGCTGCGCCCCGGTGCGCCGGACCCGCACGACGTGCTCCCGCCCGTGCAGGTCCCAGCGGCTGACCTTGCTCGAGTCGATCCGCGTCATGACCCTTCCCCGCCCTCCCCATCGGTGTCGCCGTGCTCCTGCCCCGGAACGGGGCCGACAAGGAGTGTGCAGCAAGAGCAACATCAACAGGCGCTTCAGGGACGGGAATCCATCACCGCGTGATGACCCGGGCCCGGCGGGGCGGTCACGCGCCCGCGCCCACGTTCTGGCGGATCTCCGCCGTCTCCAGGCGCTCCGCCGTCCGCTCGGCGGTGCCCCGGGCCCAGCGCCCGGAGGTCAGCGCGCCGACCACCAGCACCGCCAGGCCGCACACGGCGAGGATCCACCACCCCGGCCGCGCGGCCGGCACGAAGGCGTCCGCGTACGGCGACGAGCCCACCCCGGCCGCCAGCACCGCGCCGATCACCGCGACGCCCAGCGCCTGGCCCAGCTGACGGCTGGTCGACGCGACCGCCGAGGCCACCCCGGCCTGCGCGGTCGGCATCCCGGAGACGGCGGTGTTGGTGATCGGGGCGTTGACGAAGCCGAAGCCGACGCCGAAGAGGACGTAGCCGAGGAAGAGGGTCACGTCGGACGTCTCGGCCTCGAAGAGGGCGAAGAGGAGCCCGCTCACCGTCATCGCCGCGCCCGCGATCAGCAACGGCAGACGCGGGCCCCGGCTGCCGACCAGCCGCCCGGAGAGCGGGGCGCACAGGAAGGTCGGGACGGCCATCGGCAGCATCCACAGCCCCGCTTCCATGGCGCTCAGGCCCCGTACGTTCTGCAGGTACAGCGTGGACAGGAAGAGGAAGCCGCCGAGCGCCGCGAACGCGCAGACGGCTATCACCGTCGCGCCGCTGAACGGGGCGGAGCGGAAGAACCGCAGGTCGATCAATGGTTCGCGGCGGCGGGGCTCGTACCGCAGGAGGGCCAGCAGCGCCAGCAGGGCGACGGCGGCGAACGGGGCGATCACCGGCAGCGGGGCGTGCGGGGCCTCGATGATCGCGTACGTCAGGGAGCCGAACAGGACGATCACCAGGAGCTGGCCGACCGGGTCCGGGCGCCGGGCCCTGGGGGCGCGGGACTCCGGCACGAAGCGCCAGGTGAGCAGGAGCGCGGCCAGGCCCACCGGCAGGTTGATCCAGAAGATGGAGCGCCAGCCGACCGACTCCACCAGCAGGCCGCCGACCAGCGGTCCCGCGGCCATCGAGATGCCGACGACCGCGCCCCACGCCCCGATGGCGCGGGCCCGTTCGCGGGGGTCGGTGAAGGTGTTGGTGATGATCGACATGGCGACCGGGTTGAGCATCGAGCCGCCGACCGCCTGCACCATCCGGAAGACGACCAGCGAGGTCAGGTCCGGGGCCAGCGAGCACAGCACCGAGCCGAGGGTGAAGACCACCAGGCCGGTCATGAACACCCGTCTGCGGCCGATCCGGTCGGCGGTGGAGCCGGCGAGCATCAGCAGGGAGGCCAGGACGAGGGTGTACGCGTCGATGGTCCACTGCAGGCCGGCGGTGCTCGCGTGCAGGTCCCGCTGCAGGGAGGGCAGGGCGACGTTCAGGACCGTGTTGTCCAGGCTCACGATCAGCAGGCTCATGCAGCAGATCGCGAGCACCAGCATGCGTCGGCCGTGGCTGAGCTCGGGCATGGGGGCCATCGTACGCGCGTTTCGATAGTGCGGTTAACTAATGACCGCTACACGGTCACCGTCGGGCGGCGTGCCGGGTACCCGTCGGCATGCGGGACAATGGGGCAATGTCCACGCTCGCCTCCCCCACGGCCCCGACCCTGCAGATCGGCCCGCACACGGCCCGGCCGCCCGTCGTACTGGCGCCCATGGCCGGGATCACCAACGCGCCCTTCCGCACGCTGTGCAGGGAGTTCAGCGGTGGCAAGGGGCTCTTCGTGAGCGAGATGATCACCACTCGGGCGCTGGTCGAGCGCAACGAGAAGACCATGCAGCTGATCCGGTTCGACGAGAGCGAGAGGCCCCGCTCGATCCAGCTGTACGGCGTCGACCCGGTGACCGTCGGCAAGGCCGTCCGCATGATCGCGGAGGAGGGCCTCGCCGACCACATCGACCTCAACTTCGGCTGCCCGGTCCCCAAGGTGACCCGCAAGGGCGGCGGCTCGGCCCTCCCCTACAAGCGGAACCTGCTGCGGTCCATCCTGCGCGAGGCGGTCGGCGGGGCCGGGGACCTGCCGGTGACCATCAAGATGCGCAAGGGCATCGACGACGACCACCTGACCTACCTGGACGCCGGCCGGATCGCCGTCGAGGAGGGCGTCACCGCCGTCGCGCTGCACGGCCGCACCACCGCCCAGCACTACGGCGGCACCGCCGACTGGGACGCCATCGCCCGGCTGAAGGAGCACGTCCCGGAGATCCCGGTGCTCGGCAACGGCGACATCTGGTCGGCCGAGGACGCGCTGCGGATGGTGCGCGAGACCGGCTGCGACGGCGTGGTCGTGGGCCGTGGCTGCCTCGGCAGGCCGTGGCTGTTCGCGGATCTGGTGGCCGCCTTCGAGGGACGCCCGCAGGACCTGACGCGCCCCGCGCTCCGCGAGGTCGCCGACGTCATGGTCCGGCACGCCACGCTGCTGGGCGAGTGGATCGGGGACGAGTCCCGCGGGGTGATCGACTTCCGCAAGCACGTGGCCTGGTACCTGAAGGGCTTCGCGGTCGGCTCCGAGATGCGCAAGCGGCTCGCCGTCACCTCCTCGCTGGAGGAGCTGCGGGCCGGACTCGACGAACTGGACCTGGACCAGCCCTGGCCGGCCGGCGCCGACGGCCCTCGCGGCCGCACCTCCGGCAACAACCGGGTGGTACTGCCGGACGGCTGGCTGAAGGACCCCTACGACTGCGCGGGCGTCGGCGAGGAGGCCGAGCTGGACACCTCCGGCGGCTGATCAGCCCCCGGTGGGGTGCGGGGTGGAGCCGTAGGCGGTCAGGAAGCGGTCGCGGAAGTCGCTCATCCGCCACACGGGAGCGTCCTCCGCCGGGCGGAGCCCCTCGGTCCAGTCCCAGTCGGCGATCTTCTCCAGCACCTCCGGGTCCTTGGCGACGACCGACACCGGCACGTCCCGGCTCGCGCGGTCGCCGCTGACCCGGGCCAGCGGCTGGTGGTCGCCGAGGAAGACCAGGACGGTGTCGTCGGTGCCGTAGCGCTCCAGCCACTGGGTGAGGCTGGCGACCGAGTACGTGATCGACCTGCCGTACTCGCGCTTGGAGGCGGCGCCGTCGGCGACGACGCCGGCGGGCTGCTTCCCCGCCCGCTGGATCGCGTCGAAGACCGAGCCGTCGCCCAGCTCGTCCCAGCCGACCAGCTCCGGGATCGGCGCCCACGGCTGGTGGCTGGAGGTGAGGATGATCTCCGACATCAGCGGCCGGTCGCGCTTCCTGCCGTGCTCCAGGCGCTCGAACGCCTCCAGGGCGTACTGGTCCGGCATCGTCGACCAGCTGAACTTCGGGCCCCGGTACCCCAGGTCGAAGGCGTCGTAGACCTTGTCGAGGCCGTACCACTCGGCCTCCGGCCAGGCCTTCTGCACGCCCGGCATGACGCCGACGGTGTCCCAGGCGCCCGTCTCGCGGAACGCCCTGGTGAGGGTGAGGTGGTCGCCCGCGGTGACGGTGCGGTAGCGCTGCTGGTTGTCGACCCACAGGCCGGACAGGGCGGTGGAGTGGCCGAGCCAGCTGCTGCCGCCGTAGGTCGCGGAGGTGAGCCAGCCGCTGCGGGCGTGGAAGCCGGCCCGCGCGAGGGCGGCGGTGCGGGTGTCGAGGGTGCGGGTGACGCCCGGGGCGACGAGGGGGTCCTCGACGGCGGCGCGGCCGTAGCTCTCGATGAAGGCGAAGACGACGTCCTTGCCGCGCAGGTCCGGGACGAGCTGCTCCGGGGGAGTGGCGCCGAAGGTGTCCGCCCGCGACTCCTTCTCGAACGCCGCCTCGTCGCGCAGGGTCTCCACCACCCGCCGGGTCTGCCCCTTCAGGGCGCCGGCGGCCCGCTCGGAGGCGACGGGCAGACCGGCGAGCTGCACCCCGAGCGCCGCGCAGGCGACCCACGCGGTCCCCGCGATCAGCGCGCCCCGGGCGGAGCGGGAGCGGTGCCGGGCCAGCAGGTTGCCGAGCCGGACGGCGGCGAGCGCCGTCACGGCGACGAGGAGCAGCGCCAGGACGACCGCCCCGACGGCGGCGGCGGTGGCCGCGGTGCCGCCCAGCGCGTCCGCGACATAGGTCTGGGCGTCATCGAGCAGCCCCCAGTCGAGCACGAGGTTGAAGCCGCGGCCCAGGTACTCGGTGAACCCCATGTCCAGCAGGTTCAGCACGGTCAGGACGCCGATGCCGGCCCCGCACAGCGCGGCCACGACGGTCCGCGGCCGGCGGGGCAGGGCGAGCAGCAGGATCGCCCCGATGATCGCCTCGGCCGGTATCCGGGTGAACCGGTCGGGCCGGAGCGCCGGTGCGGTGTTCGGCATCAGGAGCGCGCCGACGACGAGGGCGGCGGCGAGGACGTGGACCGTCAGACGGAGGGCGCGGGCGGCGACGGGGTGCGCTTCCCGCGCGGCGCGCAGACGGGTGCGCAGACGGGTGCGCGGGCGGGTGCGCGGACGTGCGGCGCGCAGGCGGGTGAAGACAGGCAACCCGGAGGTTCCTTCCGTGCGGAGCCCGGTGCGGAGGCGGATCCGGCGTGGGGGTCCGGATCCGCCGCCCTCCCGTACGGGCGGGCTGACCGGTGCGTTCATCCGGCGGGTGTTCCGGGGCGGCCGGGACCGGTCCGCATGGTGAAATCCGGTCCGCTGTGGAAGCGTGATTCTCGCCACCCTTGATAAGAGTTGCGCTCAGATGAGCGGATCTTGGGCGGCTGCACTTCTCAAAGGATGGCACTCAGTGCCATCTCTTGATCGTTCATCGAGCGAAATCAGACGTGGCGATTGCCGCTCAGATGAGCGGATAGGGAGTCGCGGTGGACGGTGATGCGTTCAAGAAGTGAAAACACTCGGCCGTCACGGCTTGCCAAGCTTTGACTTTCGATCCCCTGGCGGACCACTGGTTACAGGCGCATGACACACAAGTGGACGTACCCAGACTCCTTCGATCTGGGTACATTCCTCGCCGTCAGGGCAGCCACCGCGTCCTCGAGGAGTCGAGACCCGTGTCGGAAAACAAAGATCCCCACGTAGCGAAGTTCGTTTACGACTTCACCGAGGGCAACAAGGACCTGAAGGACCTGCTCGGCGGGAAGGGTGCCAACCTCGCCGAGATGACCAATCTGGGCCTTCCCGTCCCGCCCGGCTTCACCATCACCACCGAGGCCTGCAAGACCTACCTCGACAGTGGCGAGGAGCCGGCGGCACTGCGTGACGAGGTGAGTGCGCACCTCGACGCCCTCGAGGCGAAGATGGGCAAGAAGCTGGGCCAGGCCGACGACCCCCTCCTCGTGTCGGTCCGCTCGGGCGCGAAGTTCTCCATGCCGGGCATGATGGACACCGTCCTCAACATCGGCCTCTCCGACAAGTCGGTGCAGGGCCTGGCCAAGCAGGCCGGCGACGACCGGTTCGCGTGGGACTCCTACCGGCGCCTCATCCAGATGTTCGGCAAGACCGTCCTCGGCGTCGACGGCGAGCTGTTCGAGGACGCGCTGGAGGCGGCGAAGGCGGCCAAGAAGGTCACCGTCGACACCGAGCTGGAGGCGGCCGACCTCAAGAAGCTCGTCACCAAGTTCAAGAAGATCGTCAAGACCGAGGCGGGCCGGGACTTCCCGCAGGATCCCCGCGAGCAGATGGACCTCGCCATCAAGGCCGTCTTCGACTCCTGGAACGGCGAACGCGCCAAGCTGTACCGCCGCCAGGAGCGCATCCCGCACGACCTGGGCACGGCCGTCAACGTCTGCTCCATGGTCTTCGGCAACCTCGGCCCCGACTCCGGCACCGGCGTCGCCTTCACCCGTGACCCGGCCTCCGGCCAGCAGGGCGTCTACGGCGACTACCTGCAGAACGCGCAGGGCGAGGACGTGGTCGCCGGCATCCGCAACACCGTGCCGCTCGCGCAGCTGGAGCAGATCGACAAGAAGTCGTACGACCAGCTGATGCAGATCATGGAGACGCTGGAGAACCACTACCTGGACCTCTGCGACATCGAGTTCACCATCGAGCGCGGCCAGCTGTGGATGCTCCAGACCCGCGTCGGCAAGCGCACCGCGGGCGCGGCCTTCCGGATCGCCACCCAGCTGGTCGACCAGGGCCTGATCGACGAGGCCGAGGCGCTCTGCCGGGTCAACGGCGCCCAGCTCGCCCAGCTGATGTTCCCGCGTTTCGACGAGGACGCCAGGGTCGAGCAGGTCGGACGCGGCATCGCCGCCTCCCCGGGCGCGGCCGTCGGCAAGGCGGTCTTCGACTCGTACACCGCCGTGAAGTGGTCGCGCTCCGGCGAGAAGGTCATCCTGATCCGCCGCGAGACCAACCCCGACGACCTCGACGGCATGATCGCGGCCGAGGGCATCCTCACCTCCCGCGGCGGCAAGACCTCCCACGCGGCCGTGGTCGCCCGCGGCATGGGCAAGACCTGTGTCTGCGGCGCGGAGGAGCTGGAGGTCGACACCAAGCGCCGCCGGATGACGGTCCCCGGCGGGCACGTGGTGGAGGAGGGCGACGTCGTCTCCATCGACGGCTCGTCCGGCAAGGTCTACCTCGGCGAGGTGCCGGTCGTCCCGTCGCCGGTCGTCGAGTACTTCGAGGGCCGGATGCACCCGGGCGCCGACGACGCCGACGAGCTGGTCGAGGCCGTGCACCGGATGATGGCCTTCGCCGACCGCAAGCGCCGGCTGCGGGTGCGCGCCAACGCCGACAACGCCGAGGACGCGCTGCGCGCCCGCCGCTTCGGCGCCCAGGGCATCGGCCTGTGCCGCACCGAGCACATGTTCCTCGGCGACCGGCGCGAGCTGGTGGAGCGGCTGATCCTGGCCGACAGCGACACCGAGCGCGAGGAGTCCCTGAAGGCCCTGCTGCCGCTGCAGAAGCGGGACTTCGTGGAGCTCTTCGAGGCGATGGACGGCCTCCCGGTCACCATCCGCCTGCTCGACCCGCCGCTGCACGAGTTCCTGCCCGACATCACCGAGCTGTCGGTCCGGGTCGCCCTCGCCGAGTCCCGGCAGGAGCCGCACGAGAACGAGCTGCGCCTGCTCCAGGCCGTGCACCGGCTGCACGAGCAGAACCCGATGCTGGGCCTGCGCGGTGTCCGTCTGGGCCTCGTCGTCCCCGGTCTGTTCACCATGCAGGTGCGGGCCATCGCGGAGGCGGCGGCCGAGCGCCGGGCCGCCAAGGCCGACCCGCGCGCCGAGATCATGATTCCGCTGGTCGGCACCGTCCAGGAGCTGGAGATCGTCCGCGAGGAGGCCGACCAGGTCATCGCCGAGGTCGAGCAGACCACCGGCACCAGGCTGCGGCTCGCCATCGGCACGATGATCGAGCTGCCGCGCGCCGCGCTGACCGCCGGCCAGATCGCGGAGGCGGCGGAGTTCTTCTCCTTCGGCACGAACGACCTCACCCAGACGGTGTGGGGCTTCTCCCGGGACGACGTGGAGGCCTCCTTCTTCACGGCGTACCTGGAGAAGGGCATCTTCGGGGTGTCGCCGTTCGAGACGATCGACAAGGACGGCGTCGGCTCGCTGGTCTCCGCCGCCGCGAAGGCCGGCCGCGCCACCCGCCCCGACCTGAAGCTCGGTGTCTGCGGCGAGCACGGCGGCGACCCGGAGTCGGTCCACTTCTTCCACGAGGTCGGCCTGGACTACGTCTCCTGCTCCCCGTTCCGCATCCCGGTCGCCCGCCTGGAGGCCGGCCGCGCGGCGGTCACCTCCGCGGGCAGCGACCACCGCTGAGCCCTCCGGGGCACATGACCCCGGAGCCGTCGTCTGTCACCCGACCACCCTCACCGATCGGCGACGGCTCCGGACCACGAAAGGAGAGGACGGCACCCTGTGCGGGGGTGCCGTCCTCTCGCGTGTGTAGGGTCCGGGGACGACAGTCACGGAGCCGCCGTGGCGGGGGAGTACGGGGGAACGGCGTGTCGGTGGGCATACGCGGGAGCGGTACGGACGGGCGGGCCGTCGCCCCGTGGCGGTCGGTGCGGCGCACGGCCGCGGTGGTGCTGTACGGGTGGGCGGCCGCGGCGGCCGTCGCGGGGGCGTCCTATGTGGCGCTGCGCTGGGACTGGGTGCCGATCGCCGTGGGGGTGGTGCTGTGCCTGGCGTTCGCCGTGTTCGTCGGACTGCTGCACCGCGCGGGCTGGATCGCCCTGCTGTCCTTCCTGCCGGGGCTGTTCATCCTGGTCGGGGCCGTCCAGTACGCGCCCGAGGCGGCGCTGGAGGCGCGCGGGGTGCGTGAGGGCGTGGTGGTCGTCGCGGACAGCGCGACCGGGAAGGACGGCAAGAACCACCGGCTCACGCTCCGGACCGCGGACGGCGAGGAGCTGGAGGAGAAACTCGCGTACAACGGTTCCGGGGCCCCGAGGGTGGGGGAGCGGCTCGACGTCATCCGTGACCCGGAGGGCGTGGTGCCCATGGAGCGGGCGGACGAGGTGGACGCCGCGGGGCGGCTGGGCGGTCTGATCGCCGGTCTCGTCGGGTGGACGCTGCTCGCGTTCCTCGCCGGGTGGCGCGGCCATGTGCGCCGCCTGCGGGGGAAGACCGACTCCCTGCTGCTGTCCCTGTGAGCAGGGGAGCCGGTCTCCGTACGGGGTGACGTCAGCGGGCGTCGTCGCGGCGCCTGCGGGCGGCGATCATCACGCCGCCGCCGAGGAGCACCACGGCCGCGCCGCCGGCCGCGATGTAGGGGGTGGCGTCGCTGCCGCCGGTCTCGGCGAGGTCGGTGCCGCCGCCCCGCTCCTCGCCGTCGGAGCCGGTGCTCCCGTCCTCCGTGCCGCCGTCCTCGTGCGGCGTGAAGTCCGCGGGCGGCCGGTCGCAGCCGACGCCGTCCCCGTCGCGGTCCAGGTGCTTGCCGTAGTGGTCGTCGCCCTCGGCGATGTTCGCGTACCCGTTCTCGTACGCCTCGGTGCAGTTCTTGAACGGGTGGCCGCCGTCGTGGGCCACGGCGGCGGCCGGCACGGCGGCCAGGGCGAGCGCGGCGAGGACCGCGGCGGCGGAGGTGCGGAACGGGTTCATGGCGGAGAGCCCCCCAGATCGGGCGATAGCGTGTGCTTGGTGCGAGGGTGACGAAACTACTGGGGAGCTCGCGCCGTGTGGGACGTATGAAGAGCCCGTGATGCGAACGTGACGTGACCGGACGGTAGCTCTCCGCGTTATGCCGCCTTCACCTCGTACGCCGTCACCCGTACCGTCTCGTCGTCCAGGCACCGGCCCGACTCCAGGTCGAAGCGCTGCTTCAGGAGCGGGGAGGCGACGAACGGGCGCCCCCGGTGGGTGCCGGTCAGGCCGCGGGAGAGGACGGCCGCGCCGGTGAACGGGTCGCGGTTGTCGATGGCGTAGAGACGTCCGGCGCGGTCGGCGAAGACGGCGGCCTGGCTCCCGTCGGGGAGCAGGGCGGCCACGCCCCGGCCGGGGAGCAGCGCGCTCAGGTCGCAGACCGTGACCCAGTCGTCGGTGAGGCGGAGCCGGACCTTCAGATCGGTGGTCTCGAGTGCCAGGGTCATCGCGTGGCGGTTCCTTCCAGGATGTCGTCGGCAGGTCGCAGGCCGATGGCCAGCAGCGGCAGGTCGGGCTTCATCTGGTCGCGCTCGGGGACGAAGGCGACCACCGGGTCGGGGGTGTCGGGCGCGTTCACGAAGGACACGAACCGGGCCAGCTTCTCCGGGTCGTTGATGGTCTCCGCCCACTCGTCGCGGTAGTGCGCGACATGGGCGGCCATCAGGGCCTCCAGCTCGTCGCAGATGCCCAGCGAGTCATGGACGACGACGTCCCGTACGTGGTCCAGGCCGCCGGGGATCCGGTCCAGCCAGACGCTGGTGCGCTCCAGACGGTCGGCGGTGCGGATGTAGAACATCAGGAACCGGTCGATCAGCCGGATCAGTTCGGCGTCCGAGAGGTCCTGTGCGAGCAGGTCCGCGTGGCGCGGGGTGGCGCCGCCGTTGCCGCCGACGTAGAGGTTCCAGCCGCTCGCGGTGGCGATGACGCCGAAGTCCTTCGACTGGGCCTCGGCGCACTCGCGCTGGCAGCCGGAGACCGCGGACTTGAGCTTGTGCGGGGAGCGCAGCCCCCGGTAGCGCAGCTCCAGGTCGATCGCCATGCGCACGGAGTCCTGGACGCCGTAGCGGCACCAGGTCTGCCCGACGCAGGACTTCACCGTGCGCAGCGACTTGCCGTAGGCGTGGCCGGACTCGAAACCGGCGTCCACCAGGCGGGTCCAGATCAGCGGGAGCTGTTCGACCCGCGCGCCGAACATGTCGATCCGCTGGCCCCCGGTGATCTTCGTGTAGAGGCCGAAGTCGCGGGCGATCTCCCCGATCACGATCAGCTTCTCCGGGGCGATCTCACCGCCCGGGACGCGGGGCACGACCGAGTACGAGCCGTTCTTCTGCAGGTTGGCCAGGAAGTGGTCGTTGGTGTCCTGGAGGGCCGCCTGCTCGCCGTCCAGGACGTGCGTGCCGGCGCCGATCGTCGGGGCGAGGGAGGCGATGATCGAGCCGACCGCCGGCTTGCAGACCTCGCAGCCGTCGCCGCCCCGCGCGTCCTCCCGGCCGTGCCGGTCCAGCAGCTCCCGGTAGGAGGTGACGCGCAGGGCGAGGACGATCTCGTACAGCTCCTCGCGGGTCTGGGAGAAGCAGGCGCACAGGCCCTTGTCGACCTCGACGCCGCTCGCCTCCAGCTCGGCGTTGAGCAGCTGGCCCAGGACCTTGACGCAACTGCCGCAGGTCGTACCGGCCTTGGTGCACTTCTTCACCTCGGGCACGGTGGTGCAGTG
Organism: Streptomyces fungicidicus; assembly: GCF_003665435.1. Taxonomy (NCBI): domain Bacteria; kingdom Bacillati; phylum Actinomycetota; class Actinomycetes; order Kitasatosporales; family Streptomycetaceae; genus Streptomyces; species Streptomyces fungicidicus. The sequence goes on along the minus strand of NZ_CP023407.1, from coordinate 2,524,849 downwards.
GTGCTCGGTGACCGCCTCGCGGATGGTGCCCTTGCGGACGTTGTTGCAGGAGCAGATGATCGCGTCGTCCGGCAGCGCGGACGGGCCGAGCTGCACGGGCGCGCCCGCGCCGGCCGGCAGCACCAGCGACTCGGGGGAGACCGGCGGCACCGAGCCGGTGAACGCCTTCAGCGTGCCGTACGCCTCCGCGTCGCCGACCAGGATGCCGCCGAGCAGCGTGCCGTCCCGGCCGACGACCAGCTTCTTGTACAGGCCGGCCCGGCTGTCGGCGTACACGACGTCCAGACAGTCCGCGGCGGTGCCGTGCGCGTCGCCGAAGGACGCCACGTCCACGCCGAGCAGCTTCAGCTTGGTGGACAGGTCGGCGCCGGCGAAGGCCGCCTCGTCCCCGGCGATGGTCGCCGCGACCGTCTCGGCCTGCTCGTAACCGGGCGCGACCAGGCCGTACACCCGGCCGTCGGCGGCCAGCGCGCACTCGCCGATCGCGAACACCCGCGGGTCGGTGACCGTACGGCACTGCTCGTCGACCGCGACGCCGCCGCGCTCGCCGACGGCGAGGCCCGCGGCGCGGGCCAGCTGGTCGCGGGGGCGGACACCGGCGGAGAACACCACCAGGTCGGTGGCGAGTTCGGAGCCGTCGGACAGCTTCATGCCGGTGACCGCGCCGTCGTCGCCGACCACGATCTCCTGCGTGCCGACGCCCGTGTGGACGCTCAGGCCCATGTCCTCGATGGTGCGCAGCAGCGCCGCGCCGCCGCCCTCGTCGACCTGCACCGGCATCAGGCGCGGCGCGAACTCCACGATGTGGGAGGTCAGTCCGAGACCCTTGAGCGCGCCCGCCGCCTCCAGGCCGAGCAGCCCGCCGCCGACCACCGCGCCGGTCGTCGACCTCCTCGCGTACTCCTCGATCGCGAGCAGGTCCTCGATCGTGCGGTAGACGAAGCAGCCCTCGGCGTCCTTGTTCGGCACCGGCGGCACGAACGGGTAGGAGCCGGTGGCCAGGACCAGCACGTCGTAGCCGACGACCAGCCCGGAACGGGCCGTCACCCGGCGCGCCTCGCGGTCGACGGTCTCCGCCGGGTCGCCGAGGCGCAGCTCGATGCCGTGCCGCTCGAGGAACTCCGGGTCCGTCAGCGACAGGTCCTCGGGCGTGCTCCCCGAGAAGTACGAGGTGAGCTGGACGCGGTCGTACGCCGGGCGCGGCTCCTCGCACAGGACGACCACGCGGTGGGTGGCGGTCAGGCCGCGCCCGGCGAGCGCCTCGAGGAAGCGCTGGCCGACCATGCCGTGGCCGACGAGCACGATGGTCGGGGTGTCCGTGGACATCAGGAGCCTCCGTCAGTGGTGAGCAGGTGGAGCAGGGGCCCGCCGTCGGAGGGGAGCGGCTCTGCTCCCTCCCAGGCGCGCGCGAGGGCGCCGACGGTGCCGAGTGCGCCGACCAGGACCCCGCCGACCAGGCGGTCGTCACGGACGACGACCTTGCGGTAGGTGCCCCGGGTGGCATCGGTGAGCTGGACGACGTCGTCGCCCGGCAGCGCCTCGGTCTCCCCGAACGCGGCCAGGTCGAAGGGGCTGTCCGGCCCGCTGAGGGTGAGCCGGGTCAGCGAACGGGTGCCGGTGTAGCGGGCGCCGGAGTCCCCGGCGAGCAGCGCGGCGAGCGCGTCGGCCTGTTCCAGCGCCGGGGCGGCCAGCCCGTACACCGTGCCGGCGTGCTGGACGCAGTCGCCGACGGCGTGGACGTACGGGTCGGAGGTGCGCAGCTCGTCGTCGACCACGACGCCCTCGCGGACGTCGAGTCCGGCGTCCCGCGCGAGACCGGTCCGCGGGCGCACCCCGCAGGTCAGCACCACGAGGTCGGCGTCGAGGGCGTAGCCGTCGGCCAGCTCCACCGAGCGGACCGCGCCGCCGGCGCAGCGCACGTCCCGCACCCGGCACTCGGTGTGCACCTCCACGCCGAGGCCGGTCAGGTACCGCTCGACGAGCGAGGAGGCGGCCGGGTCGAGCCGGCGCTCCATGAGCCGCCCGGACTGCTGGGCGAGGACCACCTGGGCGCCGCGCGCGGCGAGCGCGCGGGCCGCGGAGACCCCGAGCAGGCCGCCGCCGATGACCACCGCCCGCGCCCCCGGCCGTACCTCCCCGGCCAGGCCCAGGCAGTCGTCCAGGGTGCGGAACGCGTGCACGCCCCCGGGCAGTTCGCGGTCCCCGGTGAACAGGCCGCGCAGCGGCGGCAGCACCGGGTTGGAGCCGGTGGCCAGGACCAGCCTGTCGTATGCGATCACCGTGCCGTCCGCGCAGGCCACGGTGCGGGCCGCGCGGTCGATGCCGGTGACCCGGCTGCGGATCAGCTCCGCTGGCGCCGGCAGGGCGATCACCTCGGGGCTGTAGCGCCCGGCCAGCACCTCGGCGAGCAGCACCCTGTTGTACGGGGGGTGCTCCTCCTCGCCGATCAGCGTCACCGGCGTGCCCAGCTCGCCGAGCCGCCGGGCGAGCCGTACGCCCGCGAGGCCGGAGCCGATCACCACCACACGCTCGTTCGAGGTCATGTCCCCGAGCGTGCGGTGCGGGTGTTACCCGGTGGCATCACCTCTGTTTCCCGCACGGAACGCTGCCCTCAGCGGGGGAGGGGTGCGGATGTGAGGCGGCCAACCTCAACAAACGCTCATCTTGATGGACGTAGCAACTATCTGCTCCCTAGGCTCACGGCCATGCCCGACATCTCCCTGACCACGGTCGTTCTCCTCTGCCTGGCCGCTCTCGCCGCCGGCTGGATCGACGCCGTGGTCGGCGGCGGCGGGCTGCTGCTTCTGCCGGCCCTGCTGCTCGGCCTGCCCGCCGGCACCCCGGCCGCGCACGCCCTGGGCACCAACAAGGCGGTCGCGATCGTGGGCACCACGGGCGCGGCGGTGACGTACGCCCGCAAGGCGCCGGTGGACGTGCGGACCGCCGTGCGCATCGGCCTCGCGGCGCTCGCGGGATCCTCGGCCGGCGCCTTCTTCGCGGCCGGGATGAGCACGGAGGTCCTCAAGCCGGTGATCATGGTGGTGCTGCTCGCGGTGGCCGCCTTCGTGATCCTGCGCCCCGCCTTCGGCACCGCCCCGGCCACCGGCCCGGCGACCCGCCGCCAGATCCTCTCCGCGATCGGCCTGGCCGGCCTCGGCATCGGCTTCTACGACGGTCTCATCGGCCCCGGCACCGGCACGTTCCTGGTGCTGGCGCTCACCGCCCTGCTCCACCTCGACCTGGTCACCGCCTCCGCCACCGCGAAGATCGTCAACTGCTGCACCAACGCCGGCGCCCTCGCCACCTTCGCCTGGCAGGGCGCGGTGCTGTGGCAGCTGGCGGCGCTGATGGCCGTCTTCAACCTGGCGGGCGGCACCCTCGGCGCCCGCACCGCCCTGAAGAAGGGCAGCGGCTTCGTCCGCGTCGTCCTCCTGACGGTCGTTTTCGCCCTGGTCGCGAACCTGGCGTACGAGCAGTGGCTGGCCTGACCGGCACCCCGGGTGATCGACCCGGCTGACGTGAGCGATCCGCGCGGGTTAGGCTCCAGCGCCGCTCCATGGGGTGAGCGGACGGCGCCGGGGGGCGCCGCTGACAACAGGACACGGGGGGACGACGATGGCCGAGGACGGCAGACCGTCCGGGACGCGGGCGCTGAAGACGGCCGCGGCGGTGCTCGGGGCGGGTGCGCTGACCGGGCTCGCGGTGGAGTTCCATGTGCTGGGGTGGTCGTCCATCCCCGGCAACAGCTGCGGCGGCAGGTACCGGCCCTGCCCGGAGGGCACCACGCCGACCCTGATCCTGGCGTTCCTGTTCACCTTCGCGGGCCTGGCCGGGCTCACCGTCGCCCTCGCCGCCTTCACCCGGGTCCGTCCCGGCAGGGCCGTGCCCGGGGCACTCGCCGCGGCGGGCCTGCTGATCGCCCTGTGGCCCGGCTGGCAGGCCTACCTCTGGCTGCGCGGACCGGTGCTCGACCCGGTCTGGCAGGCGGGCCCGGACCGGCCCGCGAGCGTGCGCGGCGTCGGCGCCTGGACGATCGGCGACGACGCCGGGACGGTCGTACGGGCCCGGAGCGACGCGCTGGTCGCCTACGACTCCGCCACCGGCGGGCGCGGCTGGCTGCTGCGGGCGCCCGTGCGGGAGTCGGTGTGCGCGATGAGCGACCGCGTCACCGACGGCATCGGCCTGGTCGCCTTCGCGCGGGACGAGAAGCCCTGCGACACCGTGTGGGGCGTCGACGCGAGCAGCGGACGCAAGGTGTGGGAGCGCGACCTCACCGGCAGGACACTGCTGTACGGCGGCGGCGGGGTGCTCGGCGCCGACGCGGACACGGGCGTGGCCGTGGCGCTGGGCGAACACTCGGTCCACGGGTACGGGCTCGCCGACGGCGCGGTGCGCTGGACCGCGAAGCCCACCGCGGCCCGCGCCGAGGGCGGGGACGACGCCGAGTGCGAGCCGGTGACGGCCTCCTCGGCCGGCGGCACCACCCGGGTCGCCGTCACGTGCGGCCCCTACTCCGACTTCCACTCGGCGTGGCTGCTCACCCTCGACAGCGCCACGGGAAAGGAACTGAGCCGGCGTGAGCTGCCGGTCGAGAGCTACCTCAACGTGGCCGCGGTGCTCTCCGCCGAGCCGTTCACCCTGCTGGTGCAGGAGAACGACGACCGCGGGCTCGCCGCCGTACTGGCCTACGACGACCCGGACGACCCCGAGCGCCGGCCGGTGACGATCCCCCTCACCGCCGACGAGGAGGACGTGGCCCTCTCCGGGCTCCACCCCGTGTTCACCGCACGGCCGGTGTTCCGCGCGGTGGTGACCGGCGGGAACCTGATCGTGGCCGCCGCGGAGCCGGGGTCGGGCGCCCCCGAGCGGGTCGCGGCCTACGCGCTGGACGACGGCCGGCGCGTCTGGCACACGGACCTGGGCACCACGGTCGCCGCCCTCGCCCCGGCGGGCCGGGACCGGGTGGCCGTACTCGGCGAGTCCCAGCGGCTGTGGACGCTCACCACCGGGGACGGCAGGCGGGTGGGCGAGGAGGACGGCACCACGGTGCGCGACATCGCCCTGAAGCTCGACGCCGAACCGCAGCTCATCGGGGCGGGCGACGACTGGGTGCTCGTCAACACCGACGGCGCCGGCCGTCCCCCCGCGCTCGCGGTCAGCCCCTAGCTAGCCCCCGGCCGTACCAGCAGGTCGATCATGCCCACCCCGTCCTCGTCGCCGTGGCCGTCGGCGACGTGGCGGGCCATCAGGGCGGTGTACGGCGTCAGCAGTTCGGGGCTGACGCCCTGCTCCTCGGCGGTGCGCAGCAGCGTGGTGTTGCCGGCGGACTGCATGGCCAGGTTGGACACCACGCCCGTGGTGTAGTCGCCGCTCGCCAGCTGCTCGGCGGTCCGGTGCGCGGCCGGCGTCATCGCGGTGAGCCAGGAGGCGAGCAGGGGCGCGAAGCCGACGGGGTCGACGTCCTCCCGGCGGATCAGGGCGAAGGCGTGGGTGATGCCCGCGAAGAGTCCGCTCATCGCGCTCAGCAGCGCCACGTCGTACAGCGCGGCGAAGCCCGGGTCGGCACCGACCCAGCGGGTGCCGGCCGGGACGGCGAGGGTGCCGCGGTGCTCCTCGAACAGGGCCCGCGAGCCGCTGTAGAAGACGTATCCGCCGGACTCCGGGGCGCCGATCATCGGCGGTACGGCCATGATCCCGCCGTCCAGGAAGCGCGCGCCCCGCGACTCGGCCCAGGCCGCGCGGGTGCGGCCCTCCGCCGGGGTCCCGGTGGTGAGGTTCACCAGGTCACGGCCGGTCAGGTCGGCGTGCTCCAGCGCCTCGCCCACGGAGGCGTCGTCGAGCAGGCAGACGACCACCAGACGGCTCGCGGCGACCGCGTCGGCGGCGGTCGCGGCGACGGCGGCGCCCTCGGCGGCGAGGGCCCCGGCGCGGGCGGGCGTGCGGTTCCAGACGGTCACCGGGTGCCCGGCGGCGAGCCAGGCACGGGCGAGGGCGGTGCCCATGGCGCCGGTTCCGAGGAGGGTGAGGGCGGTACGGGAAGCAGGAGCGGTGGCAAGGGTGTTGTCGGTCATGGCGACAGGCTCGCCGTGGGGGAGGGGCCCGCTCAAGTACGCACTTCGAAGTGGGCGCTCACCCCGGGGAAAGGGTGCAGGCAGTGGGACCGGACGGGAAGGCGGGGACCGTGAGGGCACGGCGGCCGGGCGGGTACGTGTGCGGGATCGACGCGGCGATGGACGTGATCGGCGGCAAGTGGAAGGTGCTCGTCCTGTGGGCGCTGCACGTACGGCCGCACCGCTTCGGCGAGCTGCGCCGGGAACTCCCCGGCATCACCGAGAAGGTGCTCGCCTCCCATCTGCGGGAGCTGGAGGCGGACGGCATCGTGCACCGCGAGGTGTACGACGAGGTCCCGCCCCGCGTCGAGTACTCGCTGACGCCGAGGGGCGTGACCCTGAACGAGGCGCTGGAGCCGCTGGGGGCGTGGGGGCGGCGGCACGTGCTCGGTTCAGCGGCTGCCGGTCAGATGGGCGTACACGACGACGTTGCCGCGGTAGCCGGTCGTCCGGGAGTAGCCGCCGCCGCAGGTGATGACGCGTAGCTCCGGGCGCCCCGCCGCCCCGTAGACCTTCGCGTCGGGGAAGTCCCGCGCGTCGTACACCTCCACGGCGTCCACCGCGAACACGGCGACGGTGCCGTCGCGCCGGTCCACCTCGATGGTGCTGCCCTTGTCCAGGGCGCCGAGAGAGTAGAAGACGGCGGGGCCGTCGGCGTTGTCGACGTGGCCGGCGACGATCGCGGTGCCCGTCTCGCCCGGCGTGGTGCCGGCCTCGTACCAGCCGGCCAGGTTCTTGCGGCCGGCCGGGGGGACGTCGAGGCTGCCGGTCCCGGTCAGGCCGAGGCCGGTCAGGGGCGCGTCCACGTCGATCGCGGGGATGCGCACCCGGTCCGGCGGGGAGGGCGGCAGCGCGGGCGCGGCGGACCCGCCGGTGTCGTGGCGGCCGCTGCCGGAGTGCGCCTGGGCGGCGGACGGCTGCGGCGGCGCGTGCGTTCCGGTCCCGTCGTGCAGCAGCCACATCCCCGCGCACAGGGCGAGCGCCGTGACGGCCGCTATCGCGGTGTTGCCCGGACCTCCGTCCCGGCGGAACCTGCGGCGCATGACGGACCGACCTCATCTCGAATCGGCCCCCGTACCCCCCTCCGGGCCGCGAGGGGCGTCGGACCCGGAGGGGGAGGGGACTTGCGGTACCGGCGGGACGGGCGGCGGAGGGTGCCCGTCAGATCCCGTCGCCTCTCGCCCGGCGATGCAGGAGCCAGGTACCGCCCGCGGCGGCGACGGCGAGAGCCGTCACACCGGCCGCGGTCTGTACGGGGTCGGGGCCCAGCGCGCCCCCGACCCCCGTCTTCACACTCCCCCGGGGAACCACCTGCTGCGCGTCCGGCGTCAGCGTGACCACCAGGTCACCGACCACCCGCCGGCCGTCCCCGTCGCACGTCGCGACGATCTCGTACGTCCCCGGCTGCGCGCCCGGCGGCACCTGGAACTGCCCGATCACGTCCCGCTCGTGCGCGCTCGGCGCCATCGCGAACCGGCCGCCGCCCACGGCGGTGGCGTTGCCCGCCGCGGCCTCGCCGTCGCCGCAGCCCCCGGTGTTCACCGTGACCTGCGCGCCCGGTGCGGCCGAGGACGGGTACACCTCCAGGCTGCCGGCCGGCGCGCCGTGGGACTCCCCGGCGCAGGCGGGCGCGGCGAGCAGTCCCGTGGCGGCCGCGGCGAGCGCGGTGCCGGCCAGCAGCCGGGCGGTACGTCGCATCGATGCTCCCTCGAGTGAGCCGCGGCCCGCGGCACCCCCATGTGCCGCCGTCGGACGCGTCCTTGCCCTACCGAGGTAAGTGCCAGCCCGCCCGCGCCGCTTCCTGAGGGAGCGTCAGGGCGCGGGCCGAACGGGTGTCGGACCACACCCGTACGGCCGTCCCCCGCGCGGCGTTTCAGCAGGTCACCGAAGCCGGGACGATCCGGCCGCGAGGAGGCACCCGATGGGTGCGGGGGCGGCGGTGAACGGGTGACCGGGGGAGCTGGCGGGCCCGTCTGCGAGGATCGCGCCCGACACGGAGCGCGGGGAGGCGGAGGCGGGATGGGGCCGAGGGTGCGCACGGGGGTGCTGCTGGTGATGTGGGCCCTCGTGCTCTGGGGCGTGTTCGAGGCCGGCGGGGGAGTGGTCCGGCACGGGCTCAGCCCCTCGGTCGAGTGCTCCTGGATCAACGTGGGCCCGGACGGCGAGGAGCATCCCTCGCCGATGGGCCCCGGCGACCGGTGCTACCGGCGCGACGGCGGCCACCGGACCTATGAGGAGCAGCGGGCCGCCCAGCGCGCGGAGCGCGACGACATCGTCGCCGGTTCATGGGTGCTCGGCGCGGGGGTGCTCGGACTCGGCGCCCTGTCCCTCCACCGCCGCCTCGGCAGCGATGTGGGAGCCACCGGCCCTAGGGAGTGACCGTCCGCCACTCCCCGCCCTCGACCGGCCTCCCGCCGAGCCTCAGCCGGGCGGCGACGGCCGGCGCGGCGAGGTACACCCACGCCCGGACCGCCGTGCCGTCGGCGGTCCGGACGACGTCCCGTGCCTGACGCTCGTACAGGTTGCGCGGATCGCCCGGTACGTACTCCTCCAGCCGGTCCAGCTCGGCGAGCAGCCCCGGGTAGGCCTCCGGCAGCGCGGTCACCAGCTCCCCGCCCACCACCGCGCCCGGTTCCTCGACGGCGTACGGGTATCCGGGCCCCTCGTACAGCGTCGCGCCCCGGAGCCTGCCGGGTTCCTCGCGCAGGGTGCGGCCGCGCAGGAAGAGGTCGTGGTTGCGCTCGCCGGGGCGGAGGGTGCCGTAGACGAAGAAGGGGAGCATCACTCGTTCACCTGCGCGGACGGTCGGCGGAGCCCCGCTGCACGGTGGGTGCCACCGGAGCCTTGCGGGAACGATTCTCACCCGGCCCGGGACCTCGCACGGCGGGCCGGAGGCGGCGCGTTCACCGGCGTACCGCCTCCAGCCGCACCGCGCACGCCTTGAACTCCGGCATCCGGGACGTCGGGTCGAGGGCGGGGTTGGTGAGCGTGTTGGCGCGGCCCTCACCGGCCCAGTGGAACGGCATGAACACCGTGTCGGGACGGATCGCGGTGGTGATGCGGGCCGGCGCCACCGCCCGCCCCCGCCGCGACACCACGGCCACCGGATCGCCCTCGGCCGCGCCGAGCCGCTCCGCCAGCCGCGGGTGCAGCTCCACGAACGGGCCGGGAGCGGCGGCGTTCAGCTCGTCCACACGGCGGGTCTGGGCGCCGGACTGGTACTGCGCCACGACCCGCCCGGTGGTCAGCAGCACGGGGTACTCGTCGTCGGGCTCCTCGGCGGCCGCCCGGTGCGACACCGGCGCGAACCGGGCCCGCCCGTCCCCCGTGGCGAAGCGGTCGAGGAACAGCCGCGGGGTGCCCGGGTGGACACCGCCCCCCGGCTCCCCGTCCGCCGGGCACGGCCAGAACACGCCGTTCTCCTCCGCGAGCCTGCGGTAGGTGATCCCGGAGTAGTCCGCGGGGCCGCCCGCGCTGGCCCGGCGCAGCTCCTCGAAGACCTCCTCGGGGTCGGTGGGGAAGCCCTTCTCCAGGTTCCGCCCGCCGCCCAGCCGCGCGGCCAGCTCGTGCAGCACCTCCAGATCGCTGCGGACCCCCTCCGGCGGGCTGATCGCGCGCCGCCGCAGCAGCACCCTCCCCTCCAGACTGGTCGTCGTCCCCGTCTCCTCCGCCCACTGCGTCACCGGCAGGACCACGTCGGCGAGCGCGGCCGTCTCCGACAGGACCACGTCGCACACCGCCAGGAAGTCCAGCGAGCGGATCCGCTCCTCGACGTGCGCGGCGCGCGGCGCCGACACCACCGGGTTGGAGCCCATCAGCAGCAGCGAGCGGATGTCCGTGCCCAGCGCGTCGAGCAGCTCGTAGGCGCTGCGCCCCGGCCCGGGCAGGGAGTCGGGGTCCACGCCCCACACCCCGGCCACGTGCGCCCGCGCCGCCGGGTCGGTGAGCTTGCGGTAGCCGGGCAACTGGTCGGCCTTCTGCCCGTGTTCCCGTCCGCCCTGCCCGTTGCCCTGCCCGGTCAGACACCCGTACCCGGACAGCGGCCGGCCCGCCCGCCCCGTCGCCAGGCACAGGTTGATCCACGCGCCCACCGTGTCCGTGCCCTTGGACTGCTGCTCGGGCCCGCGCGCGGACAGCACCATCGCCGCCTCCGGCTCGCAGAACAGCCGTACCGCCTCCCGCAGTTCGGGCACCGACACACCGGTGATCCGCTCCACGTACTCCGGCCAGTGCGCCATCGCCGCCGCCCGGGTCTCCTCCCAGCCGGTGGTGCGCTCCCGGACGTACGCCTCGTCGGTGCGGCCCTCGGCGACCACCAGGTGCAGCAGGCCCAGCGCCAGCGCGAGGTCGGTGCCGGGGCGCGGGGCGAGATGCAGGTCGGCGTGGTCGGCGGTCCTCGTGCGGCGCGGGTCGACGACGATCAGCGTGCCGCCGTTCTCCCGCAGCTCGGTGAAGTAGCGCAGCGACGGCGGCATGGTCTCCGCCGGATTCGACCCGACGAGGATCACACAGCCGGTCCGCGGGATGTCCTCCAGCGGGAACGGCAGCCCCCGGTCCAGACCGAACGCCGTGTTGCCGGCCGCGGCCGCCGACGACATGCAGAACCGCCCGTTGTAGTCGATCTGCGAGGTGCCCAGCACCACCCGCGCGAACTTCCCCAGGGAGTACGCCTTCTCGTTGGTCAGCCCGCCCCCGCCGAACACCCCCACCGCGTCCGCGCCGGACTCCGCACGCGTCCGCCCGAGCTCCCCGGCGACCCGCTCCAGGGCCTCCTCCCACGAGGCCGGCACCAGCGCGCCCCCCGCGGACCGCACCAGCGGCGAGGTCAGCCGCACGCCCGGGGAGAGCACGGCGGCCGCCGTACGACCCTTCCCGCACAGCGCGCCCCGGTTCACCGGGAAGTCCGCCCGCTCAGTCACCTCGACGGCCGTCCCGTCCGGGGCCGGCGTCAGATTCATCCCGCACTGCAGGGCGCAGTAGGGGCAGTGCGTGGGCGTCACGGTGTCTCGCATACGGTCCAGGCTGCGTCCCCGGTGTTACACGGCGCACCGGCCGCTGTTACGCCCCCGGTACGGCGGCCTCCCCGCCGGCTCCGGCCCGCGGTGAGGCGCTCACCCTTCCCGCCGCGCGGACGCCTCGGCGAGCGCCCGCCGCACCCCCGGCTCCTTCGGCCCGAGGAAGTGCGGGTCCGGGCGGAAGGCGGCGTCCAGCGCCGCCTTGCCCGCCGCGAACAGCTCCCGGACGGTTCCGTAGTACCAGGTGACGTCGTGGCGGTCGTCGACGCCGACGCCGTACGAGGAGACCCCGGCCGTCTCGCACAGTGCCACCGCCCGCCGGATGTGGAAGCCCTGGCTGATCAGCACCGCGCGGTCCACGCCGAAGATCTTCTTCGCCCGGACGCAGGAGTCCCAGGTGTCGAAGCCCGCGTAGTCGCTGACGATCCGGGAGCCGGGCACGCCGTGCCGGGTCAGGTAGGCGCGCATCGCGTCCGGCTCGTCGTACTCCTCGCGGCTGTTGTCGCCGGTGACCAGCACCACCTCGATCCGTCCCGCCCGGTACAGCTCCGCCGCCGCGTCCAGCCGGTGCGCGAGGTACGGCGACGGCTCCCCGTCCCACAGCCCCGCCCCGAAGACCACGGCGACCTCCGCGCGCGGCACGTCGGCGGTGGTGCGCAGCCGGTCGTCCGTCGTCAGACGCAGCCAGGTGGCCGGCAGCAGGGCCAGCACGCACACCGTCACGACCCCCTGCACCAGCCGCCGCCACCCCGTGCGGGTACGCGGCAGCCGTGGACGGCGGATTCCGAAACGGCGCATCGGACGGGCCCCTCCCTGATCGTTCCCCGACCCTGACAGACGCCACGCCGCGTCCTCCGGTTCACGCCGCGCGGCGGGGCGTCCCCCACCCGCCGCCTCACACTCATGGCGGGCCCCGCGGTGAACCCCCGGAAAACACCCGTGATCCTCGTGCAACGGCAAGGCAACGTCCCGCCCCCACGATCGGTGCCATGACGGCGTACACCCCGAACCACGACACCCGGCCCGCACTCGTCGTCGTGGCCCACGGCAGCCGCGACCCGCGTGCGCTGAGCACCGTACGGCAGCTCCTGGACCGCGTCCGCGCGCTGCGGCCGGGCCTGCCCGTCCACCTGGGGCACATCGAGCTGAACGCGCCCCTGCTCCCCGACACCCTCGCCGGTCTGGAGGCGTTCGGCACCGGGTCCGCGGTCCTCGTCCCCCTGCTGCTCAGCCGGGGCCACCATGTCAAACGGGACATCCCCGACATGGCCGCCGGGGTCCGGCTGCACACGCGCGTGGCCGCCCCGCTCGGCCCGCACCCCCTGCTCGTGGAGGCCCTGCACGCCCGTCTCACCGAGGCCGGCTGGCGCACCCCGGCGGACGGGGCGGCCCGCCGCGCGAGCGCCGTCGTCCTCGCCGCCGCCGGCTCCCGCGACCCCGAGTCCAGGGCCGACACCGCGCACACCGCGCGGCTGCTCGCCGACCGCCTCGGCGTGCCCGTCGTCCCCGCCTACGCCTCCGCCGCCGCCCCCACGGTCCCCGACGCCCTGCGCGCCCTCGCCGCCCGGGGCCGCACCCGCGTCGCCGTGGCCTCCTGCTTCACCGCCCCCGGCCGCTTCGCCACGGAGTGCGCGGCGGCCGCCCCGGGCATCGCGTCGGCGCCCCTGGGCACCCACCCCGCGATCCCCCGCCTCCTCCTCCACCACTACGACCGGGCCGCCACCCCCCTCCTGCGACTGGCCCCGGCCTCCTGAAGCCCCCCGCGAGGGGGTCCGGGGGCGAAGCCCCCGGGAACGGGACGGGAAGGGGCGGCGGGGGCGGGAAACCAGGTCCGGGCGAACCCACCCGATCACCCCCCACCCCCTCTGTCACACCTTCCCCGTACTGTCATGACATGGAAGGCACCGCACCCCCCACCCCGTACGACCCGACGTCGGTCGCCCGCTGGGCGCCCGAACCCGACAAGCGCCCCGGCCGCACCGCCTTCCAGCGCGACCGCGCCCGCGTGCTGCACTCCGCCGCGCTCCGCCGCCTCGCGGGCAAGACGCAGGTCGTCACCCCCGGCGACCACAGCCAGGTGTGGGACGCCAGCCCCCGCACCCGCCTCACCCACTCCCTGGAATGCGCCCAGGTCGGCCGCGAACTCGGCGCCGCCCTCGGCTGCGACCCCGACCTCGTCGAGGCCGCCTGCCTCTCCCACGACCTCGGGCACCCGCCCTTCGGCCACAACGGCGAACAGGCGCTGAACGAGTTCGCGGAGGACTGCGGCGGCTTCGAGGGCAACGCCCAGTCCCTGCGCCTGCTCACCCGCATCGAACCCAAACGGTTCACCCCCGAGGGCTCCGTCGGCCTCAACCTCACCCGTGCCGCGCTCGACGCCGCCACCAAGTACCCCTGGCCCCGCGGCGCCCACCCCACCGACCCGGCCTCCCCGAAGTTCGGCGTCTACGACGACGACCGCCCCGTCTTCGACTGGGTCCGCGAGGGCGCCCCCGCCGACCGCGTCTGCTTCGAGGCCCAGGTCATGGACTGGTCCGACGACGTCGCCTACTCGGTGCACGACGTGGAGGACGGCCTGCACGCCGGCCACATCGACCCCAACTGCCTGCACGCCGAACCGGAACGCCGGGCCGTCTTCGCGGTCGCCGTCGGGCGGTACGTCCCGGCGGACACCGACCCCGCCGAACTGGCGGAGTCCCTCGACCGCCTCCTCGCCCAGGAGTGGTGGCCGCACGGCTACGACGGCACCGCCGTCGCCCAGGCCCGCCTGAAGGACGCCACCAGCCAGCTCATCGGCCGCTTCTGCCTCGCCGCCGAGACCGCCACCCGCCTCGCCCACGGCAATGGCCGCCTCACCCGGTACGGCGCCGAGCTCGTCGTACCGCGCGGCACCCGCATGGAGTGTGCCGTCCTCAAGGCGGTCGCCGACCGCTACGTCATGCAGCGCGCCGAACAGGAGCGGCTCCGCGCCGACCAGCGGATCGTCGTCCTCGAACTGGCCGAGGCGCTCACCCTCCGCGCCCCCCACGGCCTGGACCCCCAGTTCCGCACGCTGTTCGAGCGGGCCCCGGACGACCGTGCCCGCAAGCGGGTGATCGTCGACCAGATCGCGTCGCTCACCGACGCCTCGGCCCGTTCGCTTCACGCCCGCCTCACGGGGCAGGCATGACCTGTATGGCCTGATCGGGTCACTCCCCCTTCCGGCAACACTCTGTGTGCGGGACGCTCGCAGATGGCGACACCCTTACGAGGAGGCATCGACGTGGTCGACGCGGATCAGACATTCGTCATCGTCGGAGGCGGCCTGGCCGGCGCGAAGGCGGCCGAGACGCTGAGAGCGGAGGGCTTCACCGGCCGCGTGATACTGATCTGCGACGAGCGCGACCACCCCTACGAGCGGCCGCCGCTCTCCAAGGGCTACCTCCTCGGCAAGGCGGAGCGCGACAGCGTCTTCGTCCAGGAGCCCGCCTGGTACGCGCGCCACGACGTCGAACTGCACCTCGGCCAGACCGTCGACGCGATCGACCGCGCCGCGAAGACCGTCCGCTTCGGCGAGGACGGCACCCTCGTCCGCTACGACAAACTGCTTCTCGCCACCGGCGCGGAGCCCCGCCGCCTCGACATCCCGGGCACCGGCCTGGCCGGCGTCCACCATCTGCGCCGCCTCGCCCACGCCGAACGCCTCAAGGGCGTCCTGACCTCCCTCGGCCGGGACAACGGCCATCTGGTGATCGCCGGAGCCGGCTGGATCGGCCTGGAGATCGCGGCGGCGGCCCGCGAGTACGGCGCGGAGGTCACCGTCGTCCACCGCGGCCGGACCCCGCTGCACTCGGTGCTCGGGCCCGAGCTGGGCCAGCTCTTCGCGGAGCTGCACATGGAGCACGGCGTCCGCTTCCACTTCGGCGCCACGCTCACCGAGATCACCGGCCAGGACGGCATGGTCCTCGCCGCCCGCACCGACGACGGCGAGGAACACCCCGCGCACGCCGTCCTCGCGGCGATCGGCGCGGCCCCCCGGGTCTCCCTCGCGGAGACGGCGGGCCTGGAGCTCGCCGACCGCGCGGCCGGCGGCGGCGTCCTCGTCGACGAACGGCTGCGCACCTCGGACCCCGACATCTACGCGGCGGGGGACGTCGCGTCCTTCCCGCACGCCCTCTTCGACACCCGGCTGCGGGTGGAGCACTGGGCCAACGCGCTGAACGGCGGCCCGGCGGCCGCCCGCTCGATGCTGGGCCGGGAGGAGAGCTACGACCGCGTGCCCTACTTCTTCAGCGACCAGTACGACCTGGGGATGGAGTACTCCGGGTGGGCGCCGCCGGGGTCGTACGACGAGGTCGTGATCCGCGGCGACGCGGGGAAGCGCGAGTTCATCGCGTTCTGGGTGAAGGAGGGACACGTGCTCGCGGGGATGAACGTGAATGTGTGGGACGTCACTGACCCCATCCAGGCGCTGATCCGCAGCGGCGCCCCGGTGGACACGGAGGCGCTCGCGGACCCGCGCGTGCCGCTGGAGAGCCTCGGCTCCTAGGCGTCCGCCGGGTCCTGCCCGCTCGCGCCGGCAGCGCCGTCGTGGCTGGTCGCGTGGTGCCCCGCGCCCCCGCGGGGCACGCTCGCGTCCCCGCGCTGTCGGGGCCGCCCCGTAGAATTCACCCGTGGCCGGGCGGATCAATGATGAGGACGTGAAGGCGGTTCGGGACGCGGTCCCGATCGACGCCGTGGTGTCCGAGTACCTCCAGCTGCGGAACGCGGGCGGCGGGAACCTCAAGGGCCTCTGCCCCTTCCACGACGAGAAGTCGCCCTCCTTCCAGGTCAGCCCGAGCAAGGGGCTCTTCCACTGCTTCGGCTGCCAGGAGGGCGGCGACACCATCACGTTCGTGATGAAGATCGACCACCTCTCCTTCTCGGAGGCGGTCGAGCGGCTGGCCGGGCAGGCCGGCATCACCCTGCGCTACGAGGAGGGCGGGTACAACCCCACCCACCAGCGCGGCGAGCGGATCCGCCTGGTGGAGGCCCACAAGATCGCCGCCGAGTGGTACGCGGAACAGCTCGCGACCGGCCCCGAGGCGGAGACCGGCCGGGCCTTCCTCGCCGACCGCGGATTCGACCAGGCGGCCGCCGTCCACTTCGGCGTCGGCTACAGCCCCCAGGGCTGGGACCACCTCACCCGCTTCCTGCGCGGCAAGGGCTTCAGCGACAAGGAGCTGGTCCTCTCCGGGCTCTCCCAGGAGGGCCGCCGCGGCCCCATCGACCGCTTCCGGGGCCGGCTGATGTGGCCCATCCGCGACATCGGCGGAGACGTCGTCGGCTTCGGCGCCCGCAAGCTCTACGAGGCGGACACCGGCCCCAAGTACCTGAACACCCCCGAGACGGCGATCTACAAGAAGTCCCAGGTCCTCTACGGCATCGACCTGGCGAAGAAGGACATCGCGAAGGCGTCCCGCGCGGTCGTCGTCGAGGGCTACACCGACGTCATGGCCTGCCACCTGGCGGGCGTCACGACCGCCATCGCCACCTGCGGCACCGCGTTCGGCGGCGACCACATCAAGATTCTGCGCCGGCTCCTCATGGACAACGGCAGCGCCCGCGTGATCTTCACCTTCGACGGCGACGCGGCCGGCCAGAAGGCGGCCCTGCGGGCCTTCGAGGACGACCAGAAGTTCGCCGCCGAGACCTACATCGCCATCGCCCCCGACGGCATGGACCCCTGCGACCTGCGCCTCGCCAAGGGCGACGAGGCCGTCTCCGACCTGGTCCAGCCCCGCACCCCGCTCTACGAGTTCGCGCTCCGCCAGATCGTCCGCCGCTACGACCTCGACACCCCGGCCGGCCGCGCCGCCGCCCTCGACGAGGCCGCCCCGACCGTCGCCCGGATCAAGAACAGCGGCGCCCAGCACGAGGTCGCCGTGCAGCTGGCCGGCATGCTCGGCATCCTCGACACCCAGTTCGTCGTCAAGCGGGTCGCCCAGCTCGCCCGCTGGGCCCGTGAACGCGGCGGCAGGGGACCGGCCCCCGACCACCGCAGGCAGGGCGGCGCCCCCCAGCAGTACGCCGCCGCCCCGGCGGCCCCGCGCGGCCCCGCCCTCAACCTCCGCAACCCCGTCTTCGCCACCGAACGCGAACTGCTCAAGCTCGCCCTCCAGCGCCCGGAACTGGTCTCCCCGGCCTTCGACGCGTACGGCGTCGACGAGTTCACAGCCCCGCCCTACGCGGCCGTGCGCCAGGCCGTGCTCGACGCGGGCGGCGCGGAGTACGGCGTCCAGGACCCGCAGGAGTATCTGATCCGGGTCCGCGAGGCCGCCCCCGACGACGCCGTGCGGGCCATGGTCACCGAGCTCGCCGTCGAGGCGATCATGCTGCACCGCGGTGTGAAGGGTGTCGACGAGGTATACGCCGGCGCCCAACTGGTCACCGTCCGGCGCCGCGCGGTCGAGCGCCGCATCCGTGACATCGCCGGCCGCCTCACCCGCCTGGGCGCCCACGGCGATCCTGCCGAACTGTCCTCCGTGCAGAACGAGCTGTGGGTCCTTCAGCAGTACGACCAGGCACTTCGGGAGCGCGGCGCGGCCGCGCTGTGACACGGGACGGCGCGGCGGACCCGGCCTGAGTAACCGCCCGGTCACGCACCGGACGCAAAAAGTCACCGCACGCCCCTCGTGGGGACGATGTGTCGTACCCCACACTGGACCCGGTGCCTGAGTCCTCGGAGCGCGGCCGATCCGTCACCGACGGGTCCCGGACATCCGCGGTTCCGCTCATCGCGTACGGGCCGGACGGCGGCGAGGCCGCCGATTCCGTCCCCGAAGTACCGCTGCCCCACCCCCTGGCAGCGATCATCCTGGAGGTCGCCCCCGTGCAGACCCAGACCCAGACCCTCACCCCTCCCGACGCCGGCGTGCTCGTCGCCGTGCCCGCGCCGGCCGACCCCCCGGCCGAGGGGCTGGAGACCGCCGGGAGCGCCGAGCCGGCCTCGCGCATCCGCCCCGAGACCGGCGGGCCCTCCTCGGACCTGTTCCGCCAGTACCTGCGCGAGATCGGCCGCATCCCGCTGCTGACCGCCGCCGAGGAGGTCGAACTCGCCCGCCGGGTCGAGGCGGGACTGTTCGCCGAGGAGAAGCTGCGCCTCACCCCCGACCTGGACAGCGGTCTCGCCCTCGACCTGGACCGGCTCGTCGTCATGGGCCGGATGGCCAAGCGGCGGCTGATCGAGGCGAATCTGCGGCTCGTGGTGTCCGTCGCCAAGCGGTACGTGGGCCGGGGCCTGACCATGCTGGACCTGGTCCAGGAGGGCAACCTCGGGCTGATCCGGGCGGTGGAGAAGTTCGACTACGCCCGCGGCTACAAGTTCTCCACGTACGCCACCTGGTGGATACGCCAGGCCATGTCCCGCGCGCTGGCCGACCAGGCCCGAACGATCCGGGTGCCCGTGCACGTGGTGGAACTCATCAACCGCGTGGTGCGCGTGCAGCGGCGGATGCTGCAGGAGCGCGGGTACGAGCCGACGCCGGGCGAGGTCGCGGCCCATCTCGACCTGCCGCCGGAGCGGGTGGGGGAGGTGCTGCGGCTGGCGCAGGAGCCGGTGTCGCTGCACGCGCCCGTGGGGGAGGAGGACGACGTCGCGCTCGGTGACCTGATCGAGGACGGGGATGCGGCGAGCCCCGTGGAGTCGGCGGCGTTCCTGCTGCTGCGGGAGCACCTGGAGGCGGTGCTGTCCACGCTGGGGGAGCGGGAGCGGAAGGTGGTCCAGCTGCGGTACGGGCTGGTGGACGGGCGGCCGCGGACGCTGGAGGAGATCGGGCGGCTGTTCGGCGTCACGCGGGAGCGGATACGGCAGATCGAGTCGAAGACGCTGAACAAGCTCCGCGACCATGCCTTCGCGGATCAGCTGCGGGGGTATCTGGACTGATTCCTTCGCCCCCGCCGCCCCTTCCCGTCCCGACCCGGAGCTCCGCCCCGGACCCCGCTCCTCAAACGCCGGAGGGGCTGGTGGAGCCCCTCCGGCGTTCGACGGGCTCAGTCGACCTCGGCCACCGCCTGGGCGAACTGGGCCTTGTAGAGGCGGGCGTACGCGCCGTCCGCCGCCAGCAGCTCGGTGTGGGCGCCCTGTTCGACGATCGAGCCGTTCTCCATGACCAGGATGGTGTCCGCGTCGCGGATCGTGGACAGCCGGTGCGCGATCACGAACGACGTGCGGCCGTGCGCCAGTTGCGCCATCGCCTTCTGGATCAGCACCTCCGTGCGGGTGTCCACGGAACTCGTCGCCTCGTCCAGCACGAGGATCACCGGGTCCGACAGGAACGCCCGGGCGATGGTGATCAGCTGCTTCTCGCCCGCGCTGACCCCCGACCCCTCGTCGTCGATCACCGTGTCGTACCCGTCGGGCAGCGTCCGGATGAAGCGGTCCGCGTGCGCCGCCCGCGCCGCCTCCTCGATCTCCTCCCGGGTGACCTCCCGCGCCGCGCCGTAGGCGATGTTCTCCGCGATCGTGCCGCCGAACAGCCAGGTGTCCTGCAGCACCATCCCGATGCCGGACCGCAGTTGGTCCCGGGACATCCGCGCGATGTCCACCCCGTCGAGGGTGATCCGCCCGCCGGACACCTCGTAGAACCGCATCAGCAGGTTCACCAGCGTCGTCTTGCCGGCTCCCGTCGGCCCGACGATCGCCACCGTGTGGCCCGGCTCGACCGCCAGCGACAGGTCCTCGATCAGCGGCTTGTCGGGGTCGTAACGGAACGACACCCGCTCCAGCGCCACCCGCCCGCGCGGCTCGGCCGGCCTTTCGGCCGGCGAGGCGTCGGCCTCCTGCTCCTCCGCGTCCAGCAGCTCGAAGACCCGCTCCGCCGAGGCGACGCCCGACTGCACCAGGTTCGCCATCGACGCGACCTGCGTCAGCGGCATCGAGAACTGCCGCGAGTACTGGATGAACGCCTGCACGTCACCGATGGACAGCGAGCCCGAAGCGACCCGCAGCCCGCCGACGACGGCCACCAGCACATAGTTGAGGTTCGAGACGAAGAACATCAGCGGCTGCATGACGCCGCTGTTGAACTGCGCCTTGAACCCGGCCTCGTACAGCGCCTCGTTCTCCTCGGCGAACTGCTTCGCCGACTCCTCCTGCCGCCCGAACACCTTCACCAGGGTGTGCCCGGTGTACATCTCCTCGATGTGCGCGTTGAGGGTGCCGGTCGAGCGCCACTGCTGCACGAAGTGCGGCTGCGACCGCTTGCCGACCCGGGTGGCGACGACGAACGACAGCGGCACCGTCACCAGCGCGACCAGCGCCAGGATCCACGAGACGTAGAACATCATCGCGAGCACGCCGATGATGGTGAGCAGCGAGTTGATCAGCTGGCCCATCGACTGCTGGAGCGTCTGCCCGATGTTGTCGATGTCGTTGGTGGCGCGGCTGAGCACCTCACCCCGCTGCCGCTTGTCGAAGTACGACAGCGGCAGCCGCGACAGCTTCGTCTGCACGTCCTCGCGCATCCGGAACATGGTGTGGTTGACGGCCCGGTTCACCAGCCGGGTCGCGACCGCCATCAGCAGACCGGCGACCAGGAACACCCCCAGCGCGAACAGCAGGACGTCGCCCACCGCCGTGAAGTCGATGCCCTCGCCGGGGGTGAAGTCGGTGCCGCGGAGCATGTCGGCGACCTCGCCGTCGCCCCGCTCCCGCATCGACTCGAGCACCTGCTCCTTGGTGGCGCCCTCGGGCATGTCCCGCCCGACGATGCCGGCGAAGACCAGGTCGGTCGCCCTGCCGAGGATCTTCGGCCCGATCACGCTGAGGCCGACGCTCAGCACGACACAGGCCAGCAGCGCGCAGATCGTCGCGCGTTCCGGCCGGAACCGCGCGATCAGCCGTTTGCTCGACCCCTTGAAGTCGATCGAGCGCTGGCCGGGGCCGCCCCCGGCCATCATCCGCCCTCCGGGCCCCGCCATCAGGCAGCCTCCGCTTCCGTCAGCTGGGAGAGCACGATCTCCCGGTAGGTCTCGTTGTCCGCCATCAGCTCGTGGTGCCGGCCGGTGCCGACGACGCGGCCCTCGTCGAGGACCACGATCCGGTCGGCGTCCCGGATGGTCGCCACCCGCTGGGCGACGATCACCACGGTCGCCTCGGCCGTCTCCCGCGCGAGCGCCGCCCGCAGGGCCGCGTCGGTGGCGTAGTCCAGCGCGGAGAAGGAGTCGTCGAAGAGGTAGATCTCCGGGCGCTGCACCAGCGTCCGGGCGATCGCCAGGCGCTGGCGCTGACCGCCGGAGACGTTCGTGCCGCCCTGGGAGATCGGCGCGTCGAGGCCGCCGTCCAGCCGCTCCACGAAGTCCCTGCCCTGCGCCACCTCCAGCGCCTGCCACAGTTCCTCGTCCGTGGCGTCCGGATTGCCGTAGCGCAGATTGGTCGCCACCGTCCCCGCGAACAGGTACGGCTTCTGCGGCACCAGCCCGACCGTCCTGGCCAGCAGCGCCGGTTCGACCTCCGCCACGGGCACGCCGTCCACCAGCACCTCCCCGTCGGTCGCGTCGAACAGCCGGGGGACCAGGCCGAGCAGCGTCGACTTGCCGCTGCCGGTCGAACCGATCACGGCGGTGACCTCGCCGGGCCGCGCCACCAGGTCGACCCCCTTCAGCACCGGCTCCTCGGCGCCCGGGTAGCGGAACCCCGCGCCCCGGACCTCCAGATGACCGTGCCGGCGCAGCTCGGTGACCGGCGCGGCCGGGGGCACCACGCTGGAGGAGGTGCCCAGCACCTCCTGGATGCGCTCGGCGCACACCTCGGCGCGCGGCACCATCATGAACATGAAGGTGGCCATCATCACGGACATGACGATCTGCATCAGATAGGCGAGGAACGCGGTCAGGTCGCCGATCTGCATCCCGCCGCTGTCGATGCGGTGCGCGCCGAACCACACCACCGCGATGGACGACAGGTTCACCACCGTCATGACCACCGGGAACATCAGCGCGAGCAGATTGCCCGTGCGCAGCGACATGTCGGTCAGCTCGGTGTTGGACTTCCGGAACCGCCCCTGTTCGTAGGTGTCCCGGACGAACGCGCGGATCACCCTGTTGCCGGTGATCTGCTCGCGCAGCACCCGGTTCACCGTGTCGAGCCGCTCCTGCATGGTCCGGAACAGCGGCCGCAGCCGGCGCACGATCAGCGTCACGCAGACGGCCAGCACCGGCACCACCGCGACCAGCACGCCCGACAGCGGGACGTCCAGGCCGAGCGCCATCACGATGCCGCCCACACACATGATCGGCGCCGACACCATCAGGGTGAACGTCATCAGGACCAGCATCTGCACCTGCTGGACGTCGTTCGTCGTACGGGTGATCAGCGAGGGCGCGCCGAAGTGACCGACCTCACGCGCGGAGAACGACTGCACCCGGTCGAACACGGCGGCGCGCACGTCCCGTCCGAGGGCCGACGCGGTCCGGGCGCCGTAGTACACGGCGCCGATGTTGCAGACGACCTGCGCCAGCGAGATGCCGATCATCAGGGCGCCGTAGCTCAGGATGTAACCGGTGTCGCCCTGGACGACCCCCCGGTCGATGATGTCCGCGTTGAGCGTGGGCAGGTAGAGCGTGGCGCTGGTCTGCAGGAACTGCAGCAGCACCAGCAGGGCGATGGGTCTCTTGTAGGGCTCGAGATGGGTCCGCAGGAGTCGTATGAGCACGCTGAGTCTCTCGGAGTGGTCGGCGGGGGCGTTGGTTGCCCGTGGCCCCTATCGTCGAACACTCCACCCGCGTTACCTCAACCGAATTAACGGGGGCGCGCACCCGCTACGGGCGGAACGCCCCCGGATGCGTCTGCTCGCGCACCGACACGTACTGCTGGCGCACCGCCTGTCCCACCGCCAAGTCCTCGCCCGGGTCCAGCACCTGCGCCACCGCGCCCTGCCAGACCGGCGGGTTGCGCGGGTCGAGTGTGCCCTGCGACACACCCAGCGCCCAGGCCGCCTGCCGGGCCGCGCCGATCGCCGCGTAGTCCGCGGGCTGCGGCACGATCACCTGCGCCCCGAACAGCGCGGGCGCCGCCGACTGCACGGCGGGCAGCTCCGCGGCCTGGCCCAGCAGGAACACCCGCCGCACCTCCACGCCCCGGCCGCGCAGCACGTCCAGCGCGTCGGCGAGCCCGCACAGCATCCCCTCGAAGGCGGCCCGCGCCAGGTGCTCCGGCTTCATCGACTCCCGCCGCAGCCCCGCCAGCGTCCCGGCGGTGTGCGGCAGATTCGGGGTGCGCTCACCCTCCAGATAGGGCAGCAGCACCAGCCCGTGCGCTCCAGGCGTCGACTTCATCGCCAGGTCGGACAGGCTCTCCAGATCGGGCACGCCGAGCAGTTCGGCGGTCCCGCGCAGGGCGCGCACCGCGTTCAGGGTGGTGACGACGGGCAGGTGCATGCCGGTCGCGTCGGCCAGGGAGGTGATCATGCCGGACTGGTCGACGAGCGCCTCGGGGTGCACGGCCATCACGGACCCGGACGCGCCCAGCGACACCACGGCGTCGCCCAGGCCGATCCCGAGCCCGAACGCCGCCGCCATCGTCTCGCCCGTACCGGCGGAGATCAGCAGCCCCTCCGGCGTCGTGCCGGCCGCGTCCGCCGGGCCGATCACCTCGGGCAGCATCGCCTGGTGGCCGAGCGCCATCTCCACCAGATCGGCACGGTAACCGCCGGTGGCGGCCGCCCAGTAGCCGGTGCCGGAGGCCCCGCCCCGGTCGGTGGTCCGCCGCACCGGCCGGCCGAGCAGCTGCCACACCAGCCAGTCGTGCGCCTGCAGCAGCACGGCGGTGCGCGCCGCGTTCTCCGGTTCGCTGCGGGCCATCCAGCGCAGCTTCGTCACGGACTGCGCGGCCTGCGGCACACAGCCCACGGCCTGCGCCCACGCCTCGCGCCCGCCGAGCGCGTCGATCAGATCGGCCGCCGCGACCTGCGCCCGCTTGTCGCCGCCGGTCATCGCCGGCCGCACGGTGTTGCCCTGCGAGTCCAGCGGGACCAGCGCGTTCGCCTGCGCGGACACCCCGATCGCCTGCACGCCCTCGAGCAGTCCGCCGCCCGCCGCCTCGCCCAGCGACAGCAGCCAGGCCTGCGGGTCCACGTCCGAGGGGCGGCCACCGCCGTCGGGGGCCTGCACCGGATGCTGGGCGTACCCCTGCCTGAGCACGGCTCCGGTGTCCGTGTCACAGACGACGATGCGAGTGAAGTCTGGCGCGCTGTCCAGTCCGGCGACTATCCCCATACGGCGATTTTGCCGCATGGGGAGGGGTGGGTGGGGCGGGGGAGTCGCCGGTGGGTCCCCTTATGTGTTGCTGGTGCCCCAGTCGTCGTCCGTCGAGCCGTGGGCGGTGCGCTCGCGGAGCGCGGAGACCCGCTGTGCCACCGAGTCGGGCATGCGGTCGCCGACCTTGTCGCTCACCACGTGGTACGCCTTGTCCGCGAACTCGCGGCCCTGCTGGGCCGCGCTCTCCGCGGTGTTGCGGACCGCCGGGTTCTGCGTGAACTGCTGCGCGGACCTCTTCATCTGCTCGTAGCGCTCGCGCCCGGCTTTCGTGCCCAGCACGTATCCCAGGACGACTCCGGTGACGAACGTGAGCCGGTAACGCATGGCGGCCACCCTTCCCGTTGTTCCAGTCTGCGTAGGTCTCCGGCGCGGCGACAGGGCCGGGGAGAACCGATTGGCGGAGCACCCCCCTGCTTGCGCTAATGTATGTGTCGCAGCGAGCGCGCGCCCCCTGGCGAATACCCAGGCAGACGCGTTCGATGCAACGAGGCATTCCTCCGTAGCTCAATTGGCAGAGCAGCCGGCTGTTAACCGGCAGGTTACTGGTTCGAGTCCAGTCGGGGGAGCTCGGTCCTCCGTAGCTCAATTGGCAGAGCAGCCGGCTGTTAACCGGCAGGTTACTGGTTCGAGTCCAGTCGGGGGAGCATGCTGAACGAGGACCCCGTCGGGGTCCTTTTTCATGTCCGGGGGAACCGCGCGGGGCGCGGGGCGGTCTCCATGGTCACCGGGGCCGTACGCAGCCGACCATCCGAAGCAGGAGATCGTATGAGCGGCTATGCTGCGGCAGACGGCGCGCACACATGTACGCGACACGCCGTTATGGGGCGGTAGCTCAGCCGGTTAGAGCAGCGGACTCATAATCCGTCGGCCGTGGGTTCGAGTCCCACCCGCCCCACCACGCGCCTCGCGGAAGCGAAGGGCGCCCGGACCTCCCGCGGTTCAGCCGCCCCCGGTGTCGTCCTCGGACGCGCCGGGCGCGTCCGACGGGTCGCGCTCCCCCTCCGCCTGGGACGGGGTCGAGTGCGGGATCTCGGGGGTGGTCCACTCCTCGTCGTCCCTGTCGCCCTCGGCCTGGGACGGAGTGTGCTCGCTCAGCTCGCTCATGATGCCGCCTCCCGCTCACATGGGCCGCTGGTCGTCCGTCGCCGAGTACCCCCTCACGCCCGGAGTCACCACGGCCCGGGAGTCACCGTGACGAGCGGCGGGCAAGCGCCCGGGACAGCGCCGTGCGGACCTCCTCGGGCGGGGGAGCGCCCGCCGCCTGGGCGGAGACGGTGAGCGCCTCCGCGACCGCGTGGAGCTTGGTGTTGGACAGCTGGGACGCCTCCCGGAGGATGTGCCAGGCCTCGTCCGAGGTACAGCCGTACGTGGCCATCAGGACGCCGCGGGCCTGGTCGATCACCGGGCGGGAGGCGATCGCCTGCCGCAGCTGCTCGACCTCCTCCCGCAGCAGGTGCAGCCGCTCCTCCCGCTCCAGGGCCACCGCCGAGGAGGCCGGTGACTCCGGCGACGCCGTGCCGTCCGGGGCGGGGAGGCGCAGCGGGTCCCCGGTGTCGAGGCCGGCGAGTTCCAGGATGCGGCGCGGCTGGCCGTTCCAGCGGGTCGCCGTGACCGGCATCGACCGGCGCCGGCCGTGGTCGCGCAGCACCTCCAGGAACTCCAGCCCCGCCGTGTCCATGAAGTACACGCCGCTCATGTCCAGATCGACCCGCGCCGTGCCCACGGGCAGCTGCGCCAGCTTCTCGGCCAGGGTCCGGGCGGACCCGCGGACCAGTTCGCCGCGCGGGGTGAGCAGCGCCCTGTCCGCGTCCATGCGGCCGCCGATGACCAAGGGGTTCGGCCTTCCCGGGAGAGGTAGTGATGCCGCGGAGGTCATGTCACCGCCTTGTCGGTCCTCACGAGGGGTCGGAGATTCCGGGCCACCGGGGGCCGAGGCGGTAGGCTGCGCACGGTCCCGGCTGTGCCGGGAGTGCGCCTGCCCGCCCTGCGGCGTACTACACACCGCACCGGTGAATGGCCGGGAAACGACCGGGTAGGTGCGGACAGGGAACGTGGGGAGACGCGAGGTGGAGGACGGGCGCCGGACAGCGGACGGGCCGGGGACTCCGGAGCCGCGTCTGACGGTGTGCCCGCTGGAGGGCGGCCAAGGCGTCCGCGCGGCCGGCGAGATCGGCCTGGCCACCCACACGATCTGGGAACGCGTGCTGGAGCGGGCGGTGCGCGAAGGTGAGGCCGTGTATTTGCTGGAACTGTCCGAGGTGACGTTCGTCGACGTCGCGGGCGCCGGAGCGCTCGCCGCGGCCGCCGAACGGCTCGGGGACGGCCGCCGTTTCGTGGTGCGCCGCCCGCCGCCCGCCCTGCGCCGGGTGCTGGAGACGTTCTGGCCCGGCCTGTCGACGATCGAGGTGTCGATGTCATGAGCGCCGCGGCCGAACCCCTGGCAACCGCCCCCGACCCCTTCGTCCACCCCGCCCTCTTCTACCGGGACGACCGGGAGTACCTGGACGGCACCCTCCCCTTCGTGCGCGCGGGACTCGCCGCCGGCGAGCCCGTGGCCGTCGCCGTGCCCGGCGACCGGCTGAGGCTCCTCCGGGACGCGCTCGGCGACGACGCGGCGGCCGTCCGCCTCGTCGACATGCGCGAGGCCGGACGCAACCCCGGCCGGATCATCCCCGGCGTGCTCCGTGCCTTCGCCGACGACCGGCCCGCCGGGAAGCGGGTACGGATCATCGGCGAGCCGGTCTGGGCCGGCCGCTCGGAGACCGAGTACCCCGCCTGCGTCCAGCACGAGGCGCTGATCAACGCCGCCTTCCGGGGCCGTGCGGTGACGATCCTCTGCCCCTACGACGCCGCGCGCCTGCCCGCCCGCGCCCTCGCCGACGCCCACGCCACCCACCCCGTCGTCATCCCCGCGGGGCCCGGGCCGGAGTACCGCAGCGACGCGTACGCGCCCGACGCGGTCGCCGCCCGCTGCAACGAGCCGCTGCCGCCGGTGGCGGACGCGATGACCTTCCCGTTCGCCGCCGCCTCGCTGCCCGGCGCCCGGCACGCCGCGTCCGGCGAGGGGCGGCGGCTCGGCCTCACCGGGGTCGCCCTGGAGGACCTGGCCATCGCCACGGCCGAGCTGACCACGAACAGCGTCAGGCACGGCGGCGGTTCGGGGGTGCTGCGGGTCTGGGGCGAGAACGGGCGTGTGGTGTGCGAGGTGCGCGACCGGGGGCGGCTGACCGACCCCCTCGCGGGCCGTCACCCCGCGCCGCACGACCAGCGCGGCGGACGCGGACTGCTGATGGTCAATCTGATCGCCGACCTGGTGCGGGTGCACACCGGCGACGAGGGCACCACCATCAGGTGCTGGTTCGGCCCCCGCTGAGGGGGGCCCTCACGCCCCCGTCGGGTCCAGCACCATCGGCGCGATCCGGCCCTCCAGCATCTCGCCGAGCCCCTGGATGGCGCAGATGTCCGGGCGTTCGGCGATGTGCACCGGCATGCCCGTCGCCTGACGCAGCATCTGGTCCAGGCCCGGCAGCAGGGCGCTTCCGCCGACCATCATGATGCCGCGGTCGGCGAGGTCGGCGACCAGGTCGGGCGGGCACTCCCGCAGCACCTTGCCGATGCCGTCGAGGACGGCGGTGAGCGGCGTCTGGATGGCGCGCCGCACGGCGGCCGTGTCCACCTTCACGGAACGGGCCAGGCCGGTGGCGACGTCCCGGCCGTGGATCTCCGTCGACTCCGGGCCCTCCGGGGTGAGCCCGTTGCCGTGCAGGGCGAGCTGCAGGGGCCGTACGGACTGGCTCGGCAGCATCAGCTGGTGCTGGTGGCGCAGGTGCTGCACGATCGCGTTGTCCACGGCCTCACCGCCGACCGGGATGCGCTCCGCCGTCACGATCGCGCCGAGCGAGAGCACGGCGACCTGTGTGGCCGCCGCACCGCACACCATGATCATGGTGGCCTCGGGCCGCTCCACCGGCAGACCGCAGCCGACGGCGGCGGCGATGAGCGTGTCGACCAGTTCCACCCGGCGGGCGCCCAGACCGACCAGGGTCTCGATCGCGGCCCGCCGGGCGAGCGGGTCGGCGTCGTGCGGGACACAGGCGGCGGCCCGCAGCCGCGGCCTGCGGCGCAGCATGCGGCGCGTCTTGTCGCCGAGCAGCTGCCGCAGCATGCGCTGCGCCATCTCGATGTCGACGACCGTGCCGCCGGACACCGGACGCACGACGCGGATGTAGCCCGGAGTACGGCCCGTCATCTTCTCCGCGAACTCTCCTACGGCGATCAGCGCGCCGGTACGGGTGTTCACCGCGGCGGTGGACGGCTGGTCGACGACGAGCCCGGCTCCCTTGACGTACACCCGGGTGCGGGCCGCCCCCAGGTCGACGGCGAAGTGGCAGCGGCGCAGCTGCTCAAGGCTTGCGGTCACGGCAGACCCTCCCGAGTGCGGCCCGACGGCCCGCCGGGCGGCGGACCTCTCTGGCATCGTGCGCGGGAGGCGGGCACCGCCGCCTTTCCTGGGGGGCCGGGTGGGGGGCCGCCGAACGGGGGGCCTCGGGCCCGTCCACCGGTCCCGGACGGCCGGATGCCCTTCCGCCGCTCCCTCGGCGACGACCGCCCCGGCCTCCGCGGTCGGCTTCACCCCGGAGGCCGGCGCGAGCGAGCCGTCGCGGAGCATCCACCGCGCCCTTTGGGCCGTGGCCCGTACGCCCTGTGTCGGGTCGTCGCCCCTCCCGTGTCACGCGGGGGGTGTGTCCACGACGCCCCGGATCACCCCCAGCTCCGCCAGATCCTGCGGGCGGACGCGGAGCCGGTCCGCCGTGCTCTCCGCCTCCTCCGGGGGCCGTTTCAGGATGGCCGCCGCGAGTTCCGGCGCGATCACCGAGAAGTAGCTGTCCGGGGTGGCCCAGGTGTTGCCGGGAGCCGCGAGGGCGAGCGCGCCGCCGGAGCCGCCCTCGCCGACGACCAGCGTGGTGACCGGGGTGCGGGCGGCGGCCACCGCGCCGAACAGGTCCGCGATGGCGGCCCCGGCACCCTGCCGCTCCGCCTCCGCGTCGTTCGCCGCGCCCGGCGTGTCCACCAGGGTCAGCACCGGGATGCCCAGCCGGTCCGCGAGCCGGACCAGCCGGGCGGCGGTGCGGTACCCCGCGGGACGGGTGGCCGTCCCGGTCTGCGCCGCGTAGGCGACGGTGCGGCCCCCCTGCTCGCCGAAGCCGCAGAGCATCCCCTCGGGATCCGTGCCGCCGCAGCGGTCGCCGCTGACCGTGACCCGGTCCGTGAGGCAGGCGTCCAGGTAGGCGGCGGCGCGGGGACGCCGCGTCGAGCGGGCGCGGCCGACCGCCTCCCAGCCGGTCGCCGGGAGGTCCGTCGCCCCCAGCGGCGGGGGCGGCGGGACCGGCGCGGTGGAGGGCCGGGTCAGCAGCCGCAGCCAGCGGCCCAGCGTGCCGCGCAGCTCCTCCGGGCCGACCAGCGCGTCCGCCGCGCCCGCCGCGACCTGTGCCTCGGCGGTGTACGCCGCCGGGTCCGCGTCCGCCGGCCGGACCCGGGAACCGGCGAAACCGACCTGGGCGCCGGGCAGCGCCAGCACCACGTCGGCGCCCGCGCCCAGGGTGGCCCAGCCCCCGCCGGTGGTCGGGTCCCGCACCACCGCGATCTGCGGCAGCCCGGCCGCGCGGGTGAGCGCGGACTCGCGGGCCACCCGCTGGAGCTGGGTGAGGGCGAGCATGCCCTCCTGCATCCGGCTGCCGCCGGTGGCGACCAGCGGCACCACCGGCAGCCGGTGCGCGCGGGCGTGGGAGTACGCCGCCACCAGGCGGTCGCCGGTGCGTTCGCCGAGGGAGCCGCCGAGGAAGCCGAAGTCGAACGCGATCAGCACGGCCCGGACGCCCCCGACGTGCGCCGTGCCGCAGATCACGGACTCCCGCTCGCCGGTGCGCCGGGCGGCGCGGGCGCGGGCGGCGCCGTAGCCGGGCCAGCCGAGCGGACCGTCCGGCGCCGACTCCCGCTCCGGGTACGGCAGTTCGGTGAAGTCGTCGGCGACCAGGGCGACCGTCGCGCGGGCGGAGGGACGGTCAGTCATGCCGCAGCTCCCGCTTCATGATCTTGCCCATGTCGTTGCGGGGCAGGGCGTCGAGACGGTGGACGACGCGCGGGCGCTTGTGCGGCGCGAGCCGCCGGGCGACGTGTGCGGCCAGCTCCTCCGTGGCGGGCGGCGACTGCGGGTCCGCCGGCACCACCCACGCCACGATCCGCTCGCCCAGGTCGGCGTCCGGCTCCCCGGTGACCGCGGCCTCCCGGACCCCCGGATGCTCCAGCAGCGCGTTCTCGATCTCACCCGCGCCGATCTTGTACCCCCCGCTCTTGATCAGGTCGGTGGCCTTGCGGCCGACGATGCGGACATGGCCGTCGGGGTCGCGCACCGCCATGTCCCCGGTGCGGAACCACCCCTCGGCGGTGAACGCGGCGGCCGTCGCGTCCGGCCGGTTGAGGTACTCGGTGAACAGGTTCGGCCCGCGCACCTGGATCTCGCCGACCGTCTCGCCGTCGTACGACGCCACCGGCGACCCGTCCTCCTCCACCAGCCGCAGCTCCACGCCCGGCAGCGGCACGCCCACCGTGCCGGGGCGGGCCTCGCCGTCCGCGCGGACCGCGGTGTTCATCAGGGTCTCCGTCATGCCGTACCGCTCGATGACGCGGCGGCCGGTCGCCGCGGCGATCCGCTCGTGGTCGTGCACCGGCAGCGCGGCGGAGCCCGACACCAGCAGCCGGGCCCCGGCCAGCGCCTTCGCCAGCCCGGGGGCGGTGGGCAGGGCCTCCGCCAGCCGGTGGTACATCGTCGGCACGCCGAACAGCATGGTCGCGCCGTCGCCCAGCTCGCGCGCCACGCCCTCGGCGCTGAACCTTCCCAGGTGCCGCACGGAGCCGCCGCGGCGCAGCGGGCCGAGCGTGCCGAGGACGAGTCCGTGCACATGGAACAGCGGGAGCCCGTGCACCAGCACGTCGTCGGCCGTCCACTGCCAGGCGTCGGCGAGGGCGTCCAGGGTGGTGGCGAGCGCGCGGCGGGGGAGGACGGCGCCCTTGGGCGGGCCGGTGGTGCCGGAGGTGTAGACGATCAGGGCCGGGTCCTCCGCGCTCCGCGAGCGGTCGTCGGGGAGCGCGCCCGCCGCCGCCGGGTCCACCTCGAGCCGGGGCAGGCCGCCGAGCGGGGCGGGGAGTTCCTCGCCGGGCGCGGTGAGCAGCAGGTCCGGGGCGCTGTCGGCGAGGATGTGGCCGAGCTCCTTCTCGCCCGACTTCGGGTTGAGCGGCACGACGGCCACCCCGGCGAGCAGCGCGCCGGTGACCGCGACCGCGGTCGCCGGCGCCGGCACGGCCCACACGGCGACCCGGCGCGCCCCCTTCAGGCCCTCGGCCACCGCCCCCGCGGCCGAGGCGAGTTCCCCGTACGTCAGTGCGCGCTCGCCGAAGCGCAGGGCGGGCCGGTCGGCCGGGCCGTCGGTCAGGGCCGGGAAGAGAGAGGACACGCTGGGTACTCCTTGGATCGCCGTCGTTCGTCTGCCGTCGCCGTCCGTGCCACCAGGGACACGGCTCCGCCCGGGACCTACCCCCACCCGGGCACCACCATCACCAGCCACACCGCCGCCGGTACCGCCGCGACCACGATCCCGCCGTACGCCATCAGCTGCCGGAAGAAGCGTTCGCGGTCCACGTCCGGGGCGGCGGCCAGGACCAGCGCGCCGTTGGTGGAGAACGGGCTCACGTCCACGACCGTCGCCGACACCGCGAGCGCGGCCACCATGCCCACGGCCCCGATCTCACCCTGCGCGAGGAACGGCACGGCCAGCGGGATCAGCGCGCCCATGATGCCGACGGAGGAGGCGAACGCCGACACGATCGCGCCGATGTAGCAGAGCAGCACCGCGGCGAGCAGCGGGACGCCGATGCCGCCGACGCCCTCACCGGCCCAGGTGATCGTGCCCATCTCGTCCAGGACGCCGACGTAGGTGAGGACACCGCAGATCAGCAGCACGGTGGGCCAGGCGATCTGGCCGACCGCCCTGCGGCTGTCCTCCGGCCAGGCGGTGCTCAGCACGACGGCGAGGGTGATCGCGGTGAGACCCGCGTCCAGGTCGAAGCCGAGGACGGCGACGACGAGGGCGACCAGAGAGACGAGGGTGGCGACCACGGGAGCGGTGAGCGCCCCGGCCGGGGGAGCCTCCGGGCGGGTGGCGACGGCGGTGGGGGCGGGGGCGGTACGGGTCCCGGCTTCGGGGCCCGCGCCGCCCGTCCCCGTACCGCCGGTGGCGGGGCCGTCGTCGGCGCCCGTGCCGCCGGGGGCGGGCAGGGCCTCCCCGGTCACGGCTCCCTGGCGCCACAGCTTCAGCCCTCCGCAGACGACGAAGACCACGGCGGCGATGACCAGGTTCACCAGCAGTGAGGCGAGGAACAGGGTGACCTCGCTGCCGGGGAGCTTCTCGCGCTCGACGATGCCGTTGACGATGGAGCCGTAGATGCTGATCGGGGAGAAGCCCCCGGCCTGCGCGCCGTGCACCACCATCGCGCCCATCAGCAGCGGGCTGATCCGGTACCGGGCGGCGAAGCTCAGCGCGATCGGCGCGACGATCGCGACGGCGGCCGGACTGACCGCGCCGATCGCGGTCAGCGCCCCGGTGAGGGCGAACATCACCCAGGGGATCAGCGCCACCCGCCCCCGTACCATCCGGACGGCCGCGTGCACCAGCCAGTCGGTGGTGCCGTTGGCGCGGGCGATGGCGAAGAGATAGGTGACGCCGACCAGGACGACGAAGAGATCACCGGGGAACCCGGCGAAGACGCCGTCCGCGTCGAGGTCGGCCACGAGCGTGCCGACCCCGAAGGCGGCGGCGAAGGCCAGCGCGCCCATGTTGACGGAGCGGGTGGTGGCGATGACGAACACCACCGCCAGGACGAGGACGGAGATGAGTTCGGGGGACATACGGGCTCCCGATTGGCTGAGTGGCTGAACCACTTGGTCGCTGGAGTGGTGCGGTCCGTTTGGCTGGAAAGAGTGGGGCCCGGCGGAGGGGGCGTCAAGGGGTCGCGCAGGAATTGGCTCAGCCACTCGGCCACTGGGCGGGCCCCGGTGCTAATCTCGCGACGAGAGGGGGACTCCGTGACCGACGCCCTGCGCCCCATGACGAAACAGCGCCTGTACGAGCAGGTGCTGGACCGGTTGCGCCAGTACGTCACCGAGGGCGGCCTGCGGTCCGGCGACCGCCTCCCGCCCGAACGGGACCTGGCCCAGCGGCTCGGCGTCAGCCGCGCCTCGGTGAAGCAGGCGATCGTGGTCCTGGAGGTCCAGGGCCTGGTGGAGGCCCGGCACGGCGGCGGCACCTATCTGGTACGGGACAGCCTGAACGTCGAGCCGGTCGACCGGATGGTGGAACGCCGCCGGCGCCTCCCCGACGTGCTGGAGGCCCGGGAGGCGCTGGAGACGAAGCTCGCCGAACTCGCCGCCGAGCGCCGCACGGACGACGACCTGACCGCGATGCGCTCCGCGCTCGGGCACATGGCCGGGGAGATCGAGGCGGGCGGTCACGGCGTGGAGGGCGACCGCCTGTTCCACGCGGCGGTCACGGCGGCCGCCCACTCCGGCCTGCTCGCGGAGTTCATGCGCTCCATCGCCGCGCAGATCGCCGAGAGCCGCACGGAATCCCTGCGCCAGCCGGGCCGCCCGCACCGCTCCCTGGCCCAGCACCGGGCCATCCTCGACGCGATCGCGGACGGCCACCCCCGGCAGGCGGCCACGGCCATGCGCCGCCACGTCCGCACCGTCGCCAAGGTGCGCCTGCTGGACTGGGACCCCGAGGAGGAGGCGGGGGGGCGCTAGCCCGCCGACTCCACCACGTCCGCGACCACGCAGCTGATGTTGTCCGGGCCTCCGGCCCCGTTGGCCGCGGCGATCAGGGCGTCGACCGCCTCGTCCGGGGTCGGGGCGGTGCCCAGCAGCTCCCCGATCGTGTCGTCGTCGACGACGGACGGGAGGCCGTCGGAGCACAGCAGGTAGCGGTCGCCGGGGCGGGCGTCGTGCAGGCGCAGGTCGGGGACGGCCGTCGTGGACTCCGTGCCGGTCAGGGCCTTCAGGAGCAGCGTGCGCTGGGGGTGGGAGGCGGCCTCCTCGGGCGTCAGCCGGCCCTCGTCGAGCATCGACTGGACCACCGTGTGGTCGTGGGTGACGCGGAACAGCTCGCCGTCGCGGAGCAGATAGGCGCGGGAGTCCCCGATGTGGACCAGGGCGAGACGGGAGCCCGTCCACACCATGGCGGTGAGCGTGGTGCCCGCCTCCTCCGCGCCGTCCGCCGCGTCGCGCACCGCCCGCGCGGCGTCCCGCACCGCGTCCTCCAGCAGGTTGAGGATCCCGCCCGCCGGTGTCTCCCGGCTGTCCAGGAACCGCAGCGCCTCCACCGCCGCGCCGCTCGCCGTGGCGCCCGCCGGGCCGAAGCCGTCGGCCACGGCCAGCAGCCGGCGGCCCGCGTACGCGGTGTCCTGGTTGGCGGGGCGGACGAGGCCCCGGTCGGAGTGGGCGCGGTAGCGCAGCTCCAGAGTGGTCATGGTGGTGTCCCTTCCCGGTTCTTCCGTCAGGTGATCGACCAGGAACGCGGCGAGGTCCCGCCGTACCGCCGTCTCCGCCTCGACCCGGGCCCAGTACGCCCGTATCTCCGCGGCGGCGGCGCCGGAGTCCAGCGAGCGGATGTGACGGATCCCGGCGAGCGGCATGCCCAGCCGTCGCAGCCAGGCCACCAGCCGGGCCTGCTCCAGCTGGTCCGCCGCGTAGTAGCGGTAGCCCGTGTCGGGGTCCACCCGGGCGGGGCGCAGCAGGTCCAGCTCGTCGTACAGGCGCAGCGCCTTCGGGGTCAGCCGGCACGCACGCGCGAACGCGCCGATCGTCAGCATCTCCATGGGTCCCCGTCCGTCTCGTCGTTCCGCGTGCCGTGTTCCTTGTTCGCCACCGATGCTGGGGCTTCCCCGAAGGTGAAGGTCAAGCGGCCTGTCGCGGCTCCCGCGACGGTTGTTAGCCTGCACGTCGATCAGCTGTTCGCACGAGGAACCACGAGGAACGAGGAGGGAGCCGCCGTGCCCCGTATCGCGCTGGTGACCTGCCGGCCCGGCCCCGAGACCGCCGAGGACCGGGATCTGCCGGGGCTGGTGCGCGCACTCCGGGAGGCCGGGGCCGAGGCGTCCGCCGAGGTGTGGGACGACGGCGACGTGGACTGGTCCGGTTTCGACCTCGCCGTGATCCGGTCCACCTGGGACTACAGCTGGCGGGCGGCGGAGTTCACCGCGTGGGCCGAGCGGTGCGGCGCGCTCACCCGGCTGGCCAACCCGGCGGACGTGGTGCGGTGGAACACCGACAAGCGGTACCTGGCGGACCTCGCCGGTGCCGGGGTGCCGGTGGTGGAGACCCGGTACATCGCGGCGGGCGATCCGCTCGACCTCCCCGACGCGCACGAGTACGTGGTGAAGCCGGCGTCCGGCGCGGGCGCCCGGTTCGCCGCCCGCTACACCCCCGACGAGCACGACACCGCCGTACGGCACCTGCGGCGCATGCACGCCGACGGGCTCACCGCGATGGTGCAGCCCTATGTGCGAGGCATCGACACCGCGGGCGAGCGGGCGCTGCAGTACTTCGGGGGCACCCTGCTGCACGCCAGTCGCAAGGGGGCCGTGCTCGCCCCCGGCACGCCCTACGACCGGCGCAAGGTCGCCCATCCGGGACTGTCCGACTGGACCCCGACGCCCGAGGAGACCGCCGTCGCCGGGAAGGCGCTGGCCGCCGTGCCGGGGGTGCCCGATCTGCTGTACGCGCGGGTCGACCTCGTGGACGGCGAGGACGGCATGCCGCGGGTGATGGAGCTGGAACTGGTGGAGCCGAACCTGTTCCTGTGGCTGCACCCGGGGTCGGTGCCGAGGGTCGTGGACGAGATCCTCAGGGCCGCCGCCGCTCGCTGACCGCCGTGCGCTGCAGCAGCCCCCACGTGAACTCGGCGACCACCTCCTGCGGTACGCCCGCCGCGTCGGGGGCGGTGAAGGCCAGACCCCAGCGCGTCGGGGCCGTGCCCTCCAGCGGCCGGGCGGGCGCGAAGGCGCGGGCGGCCTCGTCGACCGTGCAGGACCAGGGCGTGAGGTCCTCCACCGTGCGCAGCCCGGGCGCGGGCGCGCCCGGCGCGCGGACCAGCCACTCGTTCCACACCGCGCCGCCGGACGCCGGAGTCAGCACCTCGAAGCGCAGACCGGGCCAGAGCGGGAGCGGCCACTGCCAGGCCTCGCAGTCGAGGTCGCCGATCCTGCGCGGGGTCCGGGACTCCGGCTCGCCGAGCACGGAACGGTAGCGCGACAGGGCCGGGCGGGGGCGGGGCGAGCGGACCATCGCCTGCCAGCGCCTGTTGGCCTCGCGCATGTCTGCGAGGGAGACGCCCAGCCGGTGCCGGGCGTCCTCCACGGGGCCGGGATTGTGGTCGGCCATGCGGCGCAGCAGCACCAGCTGGAAGTCGAGCGGGGTGAACGGGGCGGTGGGGCGTCGTCCGGTGGGCACGGGATCCATCGTCGCGCACCGGGGACTTCCCGGGGCGGTGGCCGACCGGCGGGCGTCCGGCTCCGGGGGCCCGGGCCATTGCCCGGGTGGGCACGTATGGCTAGCCTGTGTGTTCGCCATTCCGATCGCCTGTTGAAATCTCGAACGAGAGCCGCAGGCGCCTGAGACACATAGGGAGGGGGCCGGTCGTGGGACGCCTCGTACCAGCCGTGACCCGGGCTCTCGACATTCTCGAGCTCTTCCTCGACGGGGACGGGACGCTCTCCGCCCCGGACATCGTGCGCCGCCTCCAGCTGCCGCGCACCACCGTCCACGAGCTGGTGACCACCCTCGCCGCCCGGAAGTACATCGTCCCGGTGGCCGGCCAGCCCGGACGCTACCGGCTCGGCGTACGCCCGTACCAGCTCGGCGCCCGCTACGCCGAGCACCTCGACCTCGCCGCCGAGGGCCAGCAGGTCGCCCGCTCGGTCGCCGAGACCTGCGACGAGACGGTGCACGTGGCGATCCTGGAGGACACCGACGTCATCTACATCGCCAAGGTGGACTCCACGCACGCCGTGCGCATGGTGTCGGCGGCGGGCCGCAGGCTCCCCGCCCACTGCACCTCCGTCGGCAAGATGCTGCTGGCCTCCCTCCCCGAGCACGAACTCACCGCGCGCCTGCCCGACGACGCCGAGCTGATCGCGATGACCCCCAACAGCATCACCGACCCGGCCGCCCTGCGCGAGACCCTTGCGGAGATCCGCGCCCGGGGCGTGGCCGTGGAGAGCCGCGAGTCCAACCCGGACGTCTCCTGCGTCGCCGCCCCCGTGCGGGACCGCACCGGACAGGTGGTCGCCGCGCTGTCCATCTCCGTACCGATGATCCGCTGGACCGACGAGCGGGTGGGCGAGCTGGAACAGCTCGCCGCGAAGGGCGCTGCCGAACTGTCCGAGCGCCTGGGCCACCGGAGCGTCGCATGACCAACGGCTTCGACGTGGCGGTCCGCGCGGAGGCCGCCCTGGGCGAGGGCCCGACCTGGGACGCGGCGGCCGGCCGCCTCCTGTGGATCGACATCCTCGGCTCCCGCGTCCACACCTACGACCCGGCCACCGGCCGGCGCACCGTGCGCCGCACCGGCCAGCACGTGGGCGCCGTCAAGCCCCGCGCGGGCGGCGGCCTCGTCCTCAACCTGCGGGACGGCATCGGCCTGCTCGACCCCGACGGCGCCTTCCGCTGGCTGCACCGCGAGGTCGTCCCCGGCCGCCGCGCCAACGACGCCGCGGTCGCCCCCGACGGCAGCCTCTGGGCGGGCACCATGCGGTACGACGAGGCGCCCTGCGGAGGCACCCTCTCCCGCGTCACCGGCGACGGCACGGTCCGGGTCCTGCTCGACGACGTGGCGGTGAGCAACGGGACCGGCTGGAGCCCGGACGGACGGCTGATGTACTACGTCGACTCGCCCACCCGCCGGGTCGACGTCTTCGACGTCGGCGAGGCGGACGGCAGGATCACCGGGCGGCGCCGCCTGGTGACGATCGAGGACGGGGCGGGCTTCCCGGACGGGCTGTGCGTGGACGCGGACGGCTGCGTGTGGGTGGCGCTGTGGGACGGGGGCGCGGTGCGGCGGTACACGCCCTCCGGTGAGCTGGACCGGGAGATACGGCTTCCGGTGCCGCGGGTCACGGCCTGCGCGTTCGGCGGGCCCGGCCTGCGCGATCTGTACATCACCACGGCGCGGGTGGGGCTGACCTCCCCGCACCCGCTGGCGGGCTCCCTCCTGGTCGTCCCGGAAGCGGGCACGGGCTTCCCCCAGCCGGCCTTCGCGGGCTGAACCGTTCCCGGCAAACGCCGGAGGGGCTGAATTCAGCCCCTCCGGCGTTTCAACGCCCCCACGCTCACACCCCCGTGCGGTCCAGCCCCCGCAGAACCTCCCGCTCACCCGGCGTCAGCGGCGGCTCCGTGGACGGCGGCAGCGGAGACCCGACCGCCGCCGCCAGCAGCGCGTCCGGCCGGAACATCCGCCCCGGCGGCGTCCGCAGACTGGTGACGTCCCAGATCGCCGAGGCCGCCGCGTACGAGCCCGTGGCCGCCCGCGTCATCCGCCGCGTGTACGCCGTCACCACCCGGTCGCCGGCCCCCGGCGCCCCGCCCCGCACCCCCGGATAGAGCACGTCCTGGCCGACGGCCATCGACCACGCCGGGTCCGCCGCGTGCGCCGCCCCCCGCACCACCCGCCGGGCCAGACCCGGCGCGCCCATGCCGCCGCGGGCCAGCTCCCGGTCCAGGACCCGCGCGCCGAACGCGGCGACCGACATGCCGTGCCCGTACGCCGGATTGAACGTGGTCAGCGCGTCCCCGAGGACCACCAGGCCCTCCGGCCACCGCGGCATCCTCTCCAGGTACCGCCGCACATTGCTCGTCGACCGGCTCAGATGCACGTCGGTCAGCGGCTGCGCCCCGGAGATCAGCCGCCCCACGATCGGATCGGGCAGCGCGAGCGTGTACGCGAGGAACCCCTCCGGATCCGCCGGGGGTTCACCGCCCCGCGAGCCACCGCAGCTCACCAGCCAGCGGCCGCCCTCGATCGGCATGACCATCGCACTGCGCGCGGGCCGGGACGCGTACGGGTCGGCCTGCACGATCGTCAGCGGGAACCGTTCCGCCCCGTCCGGCACCCGGTACACGCGCGACGCGTTGACCAGGCCGGAGTCCACCGCCCGCTCCTGGACGCCGCTCAGCCCGAGCCCGTCCAGCCAGCTGACGATCCGTGTGCCGCGCCCGCTCGCGTCGACCACCAGGTCCGCCTCGAGGTCCGTATCCCCGCCGGGCGCCGCGATCCGCACCCCCCGCACCCGTGACGCGGAGCCGGCCAGCCCCACCACGGCCGCCTTGCGGATCTCGACGGCGGTCTGCTCCCTCACCGCCGACCGCACCACCCAGTCGACCAGGGCCCGGCTGCACGTCACCATGACCGGCCCCTCGCGCCGCCACCGCCGCAGCCAGCCCTCCGAAGTCAGCGCCAGCATGCCGGAGTTGAGCGGGATCTCGTGCGCCCCGGCGGCGAGCAGCCGCTTGCGCGGCCGTACGCCCGGCAGCAGTTCCTCCATCGCGTCCATGCCGCCCGCCATCAGCAGATGCGCGTGCCGCCCCTGCGGCAGCCCCTTGCGGTGCTCCGGCCCCTCGGGCAGCTCGTCCCGGTCCAGCACGACCACCTCGTCCGCTCCCGCGCGGGACAGGACGGCCGCGGCCAGCATGCCGGCCAGGCCGGCACCGATGACGACAGCTCTACGCGACATGGGGCTCCTCGGGTTCGCTCACGGATCCGGTCAGGGAGGACGGCGCCGCGCCGTCCCGCGCGGCGGGCGGACGGTGCAGGGCCTGGGCCAGTTCCACCAGTCCGCCGGTGCCGGAGACCTCGGTGGCGTGCAGCCGGTACGTCCCCGGGGTCTCGGGCGGTTCCTCGCGGGCGGCGGCCCGGCGCGCCGCGTCGGTGAGCATGGCCGCCTCCGACACGAGACGCGCCTCGTGGGGGGAGCGGCCCGCGCGCAGGGCGTCGTCCCGCACCCGCTCGCGGACCCGGTGGTCGAAGTACGGCGCCAGCGCCAGCAGCGCGTCGTGGATCGACACCTCGCGCCACTGGAGCCGCGCCTGCGGCAGCTGCCACCAGGTGGCCGGCGGCTTGGGCGCGGTGGACGCCGACCGCACCAGGTACCACAGCGGAGCCAGCCGCCGGTAGTCGGCCAGCCCCCGCCAGTGGGCGACCGCGGACGGCTGGAGCCTCGGCAGCGCGAACCCCGCGGAGCACAGCAGCGCGGCCAGCGAGGCCATCGGCGGGGCGAGCGTGGTGGACAGGAAGTCCAGGTCGTGCCCCGCCCAACGGGCCACCACCGCCGTGTACTTGGCCAGCTGGAACCCCACCAGGTCCAGCAGCGCCCCCACCAGGATCAGCCGCAGCCCGGTCCGCAGCACCCCGCCGACCTCGCGCCCCCACTTGACGCAGACGGCGCACATCACCAGCATCGCCGCGCTGTGCCCGAGCAGGTAGAGCAGGATCATCTCCCGCATGAACGGGGTGTTGGCGTAGTAGGTGTCGAGGTCGGTCAGCCGCTCGGTGTCCGCCTCGGCGAGCAGGAACAGCACGACGATGGCGACCACCAGCACCCCGTACGCGGCGACGCTGCGCAGCACCATGCGCCGCACCCGCTCCCGGGACCCGCCCCGCCAGTGGATCAGCAGCACCAGCACGGAGCAGCTGTACGCGGAGAGCATCCCGTAGGTCAGCGGGGCCCCGAAGTTGGGGACGCCGGTGAGCGCGTTGACGGTGCCCAGGGTGGCCGGCGCGGCGCACACCAGGACCAGGGCGCCCAGGACGATCGCCGCGCAGGTGGACAGGGTCAGCGGGTTGCGCCGGGCGGCCGTGCGCGGGCGGCGGAACAGCACCACGGACGTCATCCCGAACACGAAGGCCGCCAGATAGACCACGAGACTCATGCCGGACGGCTCCTTCCGCCCGGGCCCCGGCTCACGCGGTCCCCGCCGGGGCCGTGCCGCTCGGCACCGCGGCGGGCTCAGGCAGCGGGGCCGTGCCGGCCACCGCGTCCGCGATCCGCACCAGGGCGGCCGGGCCCGGCACCCGGCCGAGCGGCCGGCCGGCGCCGTCGGGCGGCGGGACCCGGTGACCCGGATCCGCCTCGGCCCGCACCGCCGCGCCGATCACCGCCGCCCACGCGGCCGCCTCGGCCCGGTCCTCGTCGCCCGTCGCCGCCAGCGCCCGGGACCGGGTCCGCTCGTACAGCCCGGCGTCGAAGTAGGCGTCCAGATGGCTCAGCGCGTTGTGGACGCTGGTCTGCCGCCACACCAGACGGGTGGTGGGGGAGGCGAGCCGGGGCCGGGGCAGCCGCAGCGTCCGCCGGGTCAGCAGATCGTCCAGCGCCCGCTCCAGCGGCTCGAGGCGGGCGTACGTCCGCCGTGCCCGCCGTGCCTCGGCGACCCGGGGCGCCACCAGCGGCACCAGCACCCCGACCACCGTCAGCAGGGCGCCCAGGCCGGCGGCCGCCGGGGAGACGGCGGTGCCGAGCGCCGACCAGTCCTCCCCGGCCCAGCGGGCGCCCACCGCGATCAGCTTGGCCAGGCTGTACCCGGCGCCGCACAGCGAACCGGTGCCGAGCAGGACCAGCCCCGCCCGCAGCCCGCCGCGCACCCGGCGCGCCCAGCGCAGCGACGACACCGTGGTGACCGTCACCGCCGCGAGGTGCGCGACCAGGTACAGCACGATCATCTCGGCGATGAACGGGGTCGTCGCGTAGTAGGTGTCCAGGTCGGTGCGGCGCTCCACGGGCGCGTCGCCGAGGGCGAAGGTCACCGCGATGCCGAGCACCACCCCGGCGTAGGCGAGCATCCAGCGGCGGGCGGTGCGGTGCACCCGGGGCCCGCCGCGCCAGCGCACGATGAGGACCTGGGAGGCGGCGCAGTACCCGGTGATCGCCGCGTAGGTGAGGGGCGCCGCGAGGTTCGGCACCCCGCCGATCCGGTTGACGGCGCCGACCGTGGGCGGCGCCCCCAGGAAGAAGCACAGCCCCGCCAGCCCCAGTACGGCGCAGATGGACCGCAGATACGGGTCGCGCCGGTGCCGCAGCAGATCGGGGGCCTTCACCAGCAGCCCGGCCCACAGCACGCCGCAGCTGACGTAGTTGACGAGGCCGCTCATCTCTTCGTCCCGCGGTGGTTGAGCGCGGCCCCGATGCGTCCGGCGAGGTCCGGGGGACTGCCGGGGGCGCCGCCCTCGGCCGCGTACACCGAGTCGGTGGAGGCCTCCAGCCAGATGCGCAGCCGGCGGCCCATCAGCATGCCGAAGCGGTCGGCCTCCTGCTCCTCCGCCAGGCTGAAGTCGGTGCGCGCGGCGACGGTCACGGGCTGCCCGTCGGCGGCCGAGTCCGCCTCCCGGCGGTTCATGTGCCACACCTCGTGGCAGAAGATCACGATCTGGTGCCACACGGCGGCCCGCTCGTCCACCACCACGTCGTCGTGGCCCTCGCGCTCCAGCCACAGCCCGCTCGCGGTGTGCGGCGGGAACGCCGCCCGGTGGACGACCACGTCACGTCCGCGCCACGCGCTGACGGAGGCGACCAGGGCGTCGAAGAGCACCTCGGGATCGGCCGGGACGGCCACCTGGATGGGGTCGATGAGGGCGTCAGCGAGACGACGCATCTCCTTCCTGGTACGCACCGCTGTCTCCCTGTTCCCCTGGGTGTTGCCCGGTCACCTGTGCAATATGCCAAGTCGGGTGCCCTCCCGGCCAGTTCCGGGTGAGGCGCGGTCACTCGGTGACCTTCGGCGGTTCGTTCGTGCGGACGGCGGCCGGGGCGCCGGCCGGGACCGCCGCCGCACGCAAGGCCGTTCGAGCCTACGCGGCCCGGCGTGTCCGCGTCATGCGTGTGCGGCACACGAAAAAGTCCCGTCCCGGGTTCGCGTCCGAACCATTGACGTGAAAGCGCTTCCCACCTACGGTCCCGTTCGAAGTTACGGGCGTTATTCGATATGTCGAACAAGCCGAACGATCCATCTCGAGCAGATGAGGCAGGGCATGGGACGACCTGGCCTGAATCGCAGGCAATTCCTCGCCGGAGCAGGCGGGTTGACGGTCGCCGGGAGCTTCGGCTTCGCGGCGCTCGGGACCGGGGCCGACGCGCTCGCCTCCGGAGCCGACACCCGGGTGCGCTACTGGAACCTCTTCAGCGGCGGCGACGGCTACAACATGATCGCGATGCTGGACTCCTTCCGGGCGGCCCACCCCGGCATCGACGTGAAGGACTCCACCCTCCAGTGGGGCAGCCCCTTCTACACCAAGCTCGCCATGGCCGCCGCGGGCAACCGCGCCCCCGACCTCGGCGTCATGCACCTGGGCCGCGTCACCGGCTTCTCACCCGGCCGCCTCCTGGACCCCTGGGACGTCGGCCTGCTCGCCGAATACGGCGTCAAGGAGAGCGACTTCAACCCCGAGCTGTGGAAACGCGCCGTCGTCGACGGCAGGCTCTACGCGCTCCCCCTCGACATCCACGTCCAGCTCTGCTTCTACCGCAAGGACGTCCTGAAGAAGGCCGGACTGCTCGGCGCCGACGGCAGGTTGACGCCGGTGACGTCGGTGGACGAGTGGTTCGACGTGCTCAAGGAGGCCAGGAAGGCCACCGCGAAGGGGCTGCAGACCATCGGCCTGTGGCACAACGACCAGAACTTCCAGTGGTGGTTCTTCGTCGCCTTCTACACCCAGCTCGGCGGCACCTGGTTCGACGAGGCCAACACCGAGGTCACCTTCGACACCGACAAGGCCACCCAGGTCCTGGAGTTCCTCCGCCGGCACGTCGGCGACGGCTACGCCAACCCGGGATTCGGCGGCGGCGCGGGCGCCGAACAGTTCGTCAACGGGGCCCCCTTCGTCTGGGAGGGCAACTGGTCCGTGCCGGTCTTCGACACCGCGAAGGTCGAGTACGGGGCGACACCCCTGCCGCCGGTCTTCGGGAAGCAGGCCACCCACGCCGAGTCGCACGCCTTCGTGCTCCCGCACCAGTCCGGCCGCGGCGGCGCCGCCAACGAGGCCGCCCACCGGCTCGCCGTCCACATCGTGCGGCACGCCCGGCAGTGGGCCGCCGGCGGACACATCCCCGCCCACACCCCCACCCTGTCCACGGACGCGTACCGGAAGCTCGAGCCGCAGAGCGAGTACGTCTCCGCCATGGACCACCAGGCCACCGAGCCCAAGGTCTGGTTCGCCGGCTCCACCGGCATCCTCGCCCAGCGCGTCGGCCCCGTCGTCGTCTCCTCCACGACCGGATCCGCCGCGCC
The DNA here is from genome assembly GCF_003665435.1 of Streptomyces fungicidicus. Taxonomy (NCBI): domain Bacteria; kingdom Bacillati; phylum Actinomycetota; class Actinomycetes; order Kitasatosporales; family Streptomycetaceae; genus Streptomyces; species Streptomyces fungicidicus. The sequence goes on along the minus strand of NZ_CP023407.1, from coordinate 2,480,069 downwards.
GGACACCGCCGCCGGCCGGATGAAGAGCACCCTCACCCAGCTCCTCGCCATGAAGAACCCCATGGACGGCCGCACCGCCGCGCAGGGAGGTGCCGTCGCATGACGACGACCAGCGCAGGGACCGTCATCCGCCCGGCACGCGCGCACACCGCCGCAGCCGGCGCCGCCCCCCGCCGCAGGCAGGGCTTCCAGCACGGCGGCTGGTTCATCGCCCCGTTCCTCGCCCTGTTCGCGCTCTTCGTGGTCTGGCCGCTGCTGCGCGGCGTCCACCTCAGCCTCACCGACGCCAACATCTCCGGCGACGGCGCACGCTTCGTCGGCCTCGACAACTACCGCGAGGCCCTCGACGACCCCCTGGTGTGGGACTCCCTCGGCCACAGCGCCTGGTTCACGCTGCTCGTGGTGCCCTGCATCACCGTCCTCGCCTTCCTCCTCGCGATGCTCGCCCACCACATCGAACGCGGGAAATGGCTGTGGCGGCTCTGCTTCTTCCTGCCGTTCCTGCTGCCGTCCACCGTCGCCGCCAACCTCTGGCAGTGGCTGTTCAACCCCGGCACCGGCATGATCAACCACGTCTTCGGCCTCGACACGCCCTGGCTCACCGACAAGTCGTACGCCATGCTCGCCATCGTCCTCGCCACCCTGTGGTGGACCGTCGGCTTCAGCTTCCTGCTCTACCTCGCCGCCCTCCAGGGCATCCCCGCCCACCTCTACGAGGCCGCCAAGCTCGACGGCGCGGGCGCCTGGCAGCGCGCCGTCCACATCACGCTGCCGATGCTGCGCCACATCACCGGCCTGGTCGTCGCCCTGCAGATCCTCGCCTCGCTCCAGGTCTTCGACCAGGCCGTGGTGATGCAGGACTTCCTCCCCGGCCCCGAGGAATCCACCCGCACCTTCGTGCAGTACACCCTCGAACAGGGCTTCACCAGCTACCGCGTGGGCTACGCCTCCGCCGTCTCCATCATCTTCTTCGTGATCATCGCGGCCGTCGCCCTCGCCCGGATTTGGCTGCTGCGCAACCGTGAGGAGGGCGGCCGATGACCACCGCCGCACCGCAGAAACCGGTCGGGCAGCGCAAGGCCTGGACACCCGGCCAGATCGTCCTCACCCTCCTCGGCACCGCCGTCTCCGCCGTGTTCCTGGCCCCGCTTGCCTGGGCCCTGTTCACCTCGCTCAAGTCCGAGACCGAGGCCGTCGAGGTACCCCCGCACTGGCTGCCGCGGGACTGGACCGGCCAGGCCTGGTCGGCGCTCCTCGAGAACGGCAACATCACCAACTGGTTCGTGAACTCGCTGGTGGTGTCCGTGTGCGTGACGGCGATCGTGCTGGTGGTCAGCGCACTGGCCGGATACGGCTTCGCCCGCACCGAGTTCCGCGGCAAGGGCGTCCTGCTGGGCGTGGTGATGGCCGGCCTCATGGTCTCCCCGGCGGTACTCGGCGTCCCCCTCTTCACCACCGTCCAGCAGATGGGGATGGTCGACACCTACTGGGGCATGATCCTGCCGCAGTGCGCGCCCGCCGCGATGGTCTACATCCTCTACAAGTTCTTCCAGGGCGTCCCGCGCGAACTGGAGGAGGCCGCCTTCATCGACGGCGCCGGCCGCTGGCGCGTCTTCCTCACGATCGTCGTGCCGCTCTCCCGCCCCTCGCTCGCGGCGGTCGGCATCTTCACCTTCATCAGCTCGTGGAACAACTTCCTGTGGCCCTACATGGTCACCAACAACCCCGACCTGATGACCATGCCGAACGGCATCGCGACCGTCATGAACTCCTACGGCATCCAGTGGGCCCAGCTCATGGCCGGCGGCCTCATGGCCGGCCTGCCGCTGATCGTCGTCTTCGTCTTCTTCCAGCGCCAGATCGTGGCGGGCGTCGCCCACACCGGTCTGGCCGGCCAGTGACCGCCACGCCCCGACGCACCCCGCACCGAGAGGACCCCATGCGCACCGCCCGCTTCACGCTCGACCCCGCCTTCACCGTCGGCGAAGTCAACCCCCGTCTCTTCGGCTCCTTCGTGGAACACCTGGGCCGCTGCGTCTACACCGGCATCTTCGAACCCGGCCACCCCGCCGCGGACGCGGAGGGCCTGCGCCAGGACGTCCTGGAACTGGTCCGCGAACTCGGCGTCACCGCCATCCGCTACCCCGGCGGCAACTTCGTCTCCGGCTACCGGTGGGAGGACTCCGTGGGCCCCGTCGAGGACCGCCCCCGGCGCCTCGACCTGGCCTGGCGCTCCACCGAGACCAACCGCTTCGGCCTCTCCGAGTACATCGCGTTCCTGAAGAAGATCGGCCCCCAGGCCGAGCCCATGATGGCGGTCAACCTCGGCACGCGCGGGGTCGCCGAGGCCCTCGAACTCCAGGAGTACGCCAACCACCCCTCCGGGACGGCCCTTTCGGACCTGCGCGCCGAGCACGGCGACAAGGACCCGTTCGGCATCCGCATGTGGTGCCTCGGCAACGAGATGGACGGCCCCTGGCAGACCGGGCACAAGACCGCCGAGGAGTACGGCCGGCTCGCCGCCGAGACCGCCCGCGCCATGCGCCAGATCGACCCCGGCGTGGAACTCGTCGCCTGCGGTTCCTCCGGCCAGTCCATGGACACCTTCGCCGAGTGGGAGGCGACCGTCCTGCGGGAGACCTACGACCTGGTCGACCACATCTCCCTGCACGCCTACTACGAGCCGCTCGACGGCGACGTCGACTCCTTCCTGGCCTCCGCCGTCGACATGGAGTCCTTCATCGAGAACGTCGTCGCCACCTGCGACCACGTCGGCGCCCGCCTCAAGTCCAAGAAGAAGATCAACCTCTCCTTCGACGAGTGGAACGTCTGGTACCTGTCCCGCACCGAAGCCCAGGTGAGCGCCCTCGACTGGCCCGAGGCCCCGCGCCTGCTGGAGGACAACTACAGCGTCACCGACGCCGTCGTCTTCGGCTCGCTCCTGATCGCCCTGCTCCGGCACGCGGACCGGGTCACCGTCGCCTGCCTCGCCCAGCTCGTCAACGTGATCGCCCCGATCATGACCGAGCCCGGCGGCCCGGCCTGGCGGCAGACGACGTTCTTCCCGTTCGCCCAGGCCTCCCGGTACGGGCGCGGCGAAGTCCTCGACGTCCGCGTGGACTCGCCGACGTACCCGACGAAGAAGTACGGCGAGACCGACCTGCTGCACGCCACCGCGGTACGCGCCGAGGACGGCACGGTCACCGTCTTCGCCGTCAACCGCGGCCGCACCGAGTCCCTGTCCCTCGACATCGCCCTGGGCGGCCTCGGCCTCACCGAGGTCGTCGAGCACAGCGTCCTCGCGGACGCCGACCCCGACGCCCGCAACACCCTCGCCGAGCCCGAGCGGGTCACCCCGCACACGGCCGAGGGCACGACCCTGGCCGACGGCCGGCTCGGCGCCGTGCTGGAGCCGCTCTCCTGGAACGTGATCCGGCTGGCGTGAACCGCGCCCGGCGGTGGGCCCGCCCTTCCGGCTCGCCGCCGGATCACCTCCCCGGCGAGTCCACCGCCTCCACCGCGACGCCGCCCTGCGCCGCGCCCAGCAGCGTCAGCCGCACCTCGCCCGGCCCCGCCGGCGTGGTGCCGTCGGACAGCACCGCCAGGGCCAGTGTGTTGGGCCCCCGTGTGCGGAGGATCCCGTTCGGCAGGACGAAGGTGTGCTGCGGGCCCACATCGTTGATGTACTGGCCCAGGTTCCAGCCGTTGAGGAAGATCTGGACCCGGTAGGCGCGCTCCGGGTCGTCCTCGAGGGTGAGCCCGACCGACGCGTCCACGTCCGGATCGACGTCCAGCCGGAACTCCGTCCGGTACCAGGTCACGCCCTGCCGCCGGCCCTCGCGCGGGAACCCGGCGGACCGCCACTCCCCGTCGTCGAACCCCGGCAGGTGCCAGCCCTCCCGCTCCCCGTGCAGCCCGCCGTCGTTGAGCGGCCCGCGCACCCGGTCCGGCGACCCGGCGCCCCGGATCCGCCACTCCACCTCGCGGGAACCGCCCTCGAACCGGACGGACACGAGCCCGCGCGCGGCCTTGTACGCGCCCCCGGTCCCGTCGCCCCCGTCGTGCTGCATCGGCCGTACCAGCACGGACAGCACGTGCGGGCCCTTCCCGCGCAGCTTCTTCGGCACGGCGAAGGACGCCGTCGCCGTCCAGGTGCCCCGCCCCGCCGTGTCCCCGTCCGGCACCGGCATGCGGTGCGTGCCCAGCGGACGGCCGTCCAGCCAGGCCATCAGCAGCCCCTGCGTACCGGTGCTGTAGGAGAGCGACACGGTCTTCAGGCCGCGCGTGTCCTCGAACCGGCCCCGGTACCAGACGTCGCCGTGGTGGAAGCCGTAGTCGTCCGCGAAGAGCACCGGACCGCCGTCGGGCACCGGCGTGGTGCTGTGCGACGACGTGCGGTCGGCGGCCGTCCAGTCCGAGTCGTCGAAGCCGGACCCGGACTCCGGGTTCTCCGCCCGCCGGCGCCAGCCGTCCAGCGCGGGCAGCCGCACCTCCGGCACGCCCGGCAGCAGCCCCTCCATCACCAGGCTGCCGGCGCGGCTCACCTGGGTGCGCACCTGCCGGCCGTTCCAGGTCACCGCGGTGATCCCGCGCGGCACCCACACCTCCAGGCCGGTCTCGCCGACGAGGTCGCCGACGAGGTGCGCGGTGGCGCCGCGCAGGGTGACCGAACGCAGCAGCGCCGGACCGTAGACCAGCATCGAGCCGGACGGCGTCTCGTAGGGCCACAGGCGCAGCGCCGTCGCGTCGTCGGCGAACAGCAGCACCATGGGCGTCTCGGAGTCCCCGCCCACCAGCAGCACCCGGCTCAGCCCGCCGGGGCCCAGCGGCACCACCACGTTCAGCCTGCCGCGGTCGTAGGACCAGCCGGGCTCGTCGTCCAGCCGGTAGGTGAGCGGCTCGGAGTCGCACTCCAGCGCGACGTGCGCCGTCTCACCGCTGCGGCCCGCGAACAGGGCGATGTCCTGCCGCCCGACCGTCGTGCTCAGCATGGGCTGCGCGGTGGTGAACGCCAGCCGCCGCCGGCCCAGGGAGAGGCCGGTGACGAGCAGCTTGGCGTCGTGCGCGCCGACGGTGACCGGCACCTCGACGGCGGTGTCCGGCAGCAGCGAGTCCACCGGCTCCGCCGAGTCGTTGCGCAGGACGTACACCTGCGCGCCGGTGTCGGGGTTGGCCAGGTGGCGCACCTTCAGCCGGCCGTCCTCCGCCCGTACCTCCTCCGCCGGGTCCAGCCGGGCGAGATCGGGCACGGACCGCAGCAGATGGCCCAGCTGCTGCGCCGCGGCGATCTCCCGGGTGGGCCGGCGGCCCTCGTCGACGGCCGCCCCGAAGTCGTACGAGGTGTAGACGCCCGGTCCGGGCAGCCAGCCCCAGGAGGTGCCGCCGAACGCCATGCGGACGTTGTGCACGGTGATGCCGTCGGCGAGTCGGGCGAGGTGGCCGCTGCGCTGCTCGGCCGCGTCGTGGGCGCTCCGCACCTCCGCGTACCCCTTGCCGCCGGAGACGGCCCCGCCCCACGGGTCGGCGGCCCCGCCGGCCGCCGCGAACAGCATGCCGGGCGACGGCCGCCCGTCCGGGCGCTCGCCGAAGTGGGCGTCCGTGTGGAACAGCGGCACGTCGATGCGGTCGGCGCGCGCCTTGGCGTACAGGTGGGTCAGGTAGGCCCGCCCGGCCGGATCGCCGTCCGGGACCTCGAACCCGTCCTCGACCTGGTACAGCAGCACGGTGCCGCCGCCGGCGGTGTAGAGGTGCCGGACGGCGATCCGGTTGACGGCGCTCAGCCACTCGTCGACGTGCCGCAGGTACTCCGGGTCGGCGGTCCCCGCAGTGGCGCCGACGGCCGTCAGCCACCCGGGGAGACCGCCGGCGTCGATGTCGGCGGACCCGAGGAAGGGCCCCGGACGCAGGACGACGTACAGCCGCTCCTCGGCCGCCATGCGCAGGAAGAGGTCGAGGTCCCGCACGCCGGTGAAGTCGTGGACGCCGGGCGCGGGGGAGTGGTGGTTCCACGGCACGGGGACGCCGACCGCGTTGTGCCCGTGGGCGCGCAGCTTCTGCAGCACGTCCCGCCAGAGGGACGGGCTGGGCAGCCGGAAGGGGTGCATCTCGCCGGACCACAGCACCAGCCGCCGGCCGTCGACCAGCAGGGAGTACGCGTCGTGGCCGATCCGGTGGCGCCTGCCGTCCGCTCTCGGCGGAGGGGGCGGCGGGCCCGTCGGCACGCTGCGGGGCCCGTGCGTGCCGGTCGCCGCCCCGCCGCTGCCGGCCAGCGCGAGACCGAGCGCCGCCGTACCGGCCAGGGCGGTGAACGTACGCCTGCTGAGCTCCAAGGGAGCGCCTCCTGCTTGTGCTGCCACACGGGGTGCCGGTGGGTCATTGTCCATGAACCGGCACCCCGCCGTTCACACGAGGCCTCCGTTACGCCCGTTTCCTCCCGTGCCGGCGTGGCTCATCTGCCCGCGGGAGCGCTCCCGTCGTCGCGGTCGCGCAGGTGGAGGGAGCGCAGCGCCACCTCGAGGGCGAAACGGTGTTCGGGGTCGGCGAGCCGGTCGCCCAGCCGGGCGTCCAGACTGCGCAGGCGGTAGCGGACGGTCTGGGCGTGCACGCCCAGGATCTCCCCGACCTGCTCGGCGGGCGCCCGGGTGGAGATGTGCACCCGGAGCGTCTCGACGAGCCGGTCGCGCCGGCTGGCCGGCAGCCCGTCCAGCGGGGCCAGCTCGCGGGCCGCGAGGTGGCCGACGAGGGCCGGGTCGGAGAGCAGCCACAGCGTGGTCAGATGGTCCTCGCAGCGGATCAGCGGGGCGTCGGGGACCACACCGTCGTCGACGAACTGCAGCACCCGGCGTGCCCAGCGCAGGGAGTCGGCGGCCTGTGCGAGCGGCACGGTCAGACCCACCACGGCGCGGGCGCCGGCCAGCGCGGGGCCGAGCGTCTCGAGGCGCTGCGGGGTGAGGTCGCCGGGGACGAGCAGATGCGGCTGCGGGATGTCGAAGTCGGCGAGGACGTCGCCGTCGAGGGCCGCCTGGACGTGGTCCGGCACCGGGGGGCGGAGGGCGAGGAGGGTGCACGTCCGGGGCAGTTCCCAGGCGGCGGCCTCGCACAGCTCGGAGACGGTCGTCTGGGGCGGCGCGGACGAGGCCAGGATCAGGTGCAGCAGCTGTCTTCGTAACGCCGACACCTCGGTCGCGGCCCGCTCCCGCACCTCCGCGTAACCCTCACGGGTGACCGTCTCGAGTTCCTCGATGTAGGCGAAGAGGGCGTCGGCGAAGGCGAGGATGAGGGCGGGGGAGAGGTTGTGCTGCCTCCCGATGGTCTTGGCCCGGCGCAGCGCGACCCGGGCGCCGAGCCGGTAGGCGCTCTGCAGGGTCTCCAGGTCGCGGCCCTCGTACGCCTCCACCCGGCCGAACCGGCGCAGCAGCTGGTCCCGGAGCTCCGCGCTCCTGCCCGGGTCGGCGACCCGGTCCACGAAGGCGACCAGCGCCTGTTCCACGCCCTGGCGGATCGCGGTCCCGTCCGGGCCGTTGAGCAGCCGGCCGTACACCGGGTAGGCGCGGGTGACCTCGGCCCGTATCTCGTTGAGCAGCGCGGGCAGTTGCGGCCGTATGAAGGCCGCGAACTGCCTGGGTAACGGCTCGAGCGGTTCACCGGCCAGCAGGGGCCGGGTGGTTGCGGGCATGAGTGACCCCTTGCTCTCCGACGTGTCCGGCGGGGGGTGGGCCGTCCGGGCGCCGTCCGCCATCCGGCCGGACGGCGCCCGGACCGCGCCACCGCGTCGCGACGGTCCTGGAGCGCTGAAACTAAATCAGATTCCTTGTGGCGTACACCATTTCGTCAAAATTCCTGCACGGTTGCGGGGGTCCGCCGCGGGGCTGGCCGGAATGGCTGCCCGGGGTGGCCGTTACCGGACAGCGGAGTGCCAGTTGCGGGCGAGGACCTTTCCGGCGTCGGGGGCGACCGTGCCGGGCGCGTTGAGGCCGGTGAGGTGGGTGCGGGTGTCGTTGAGGGTCAGGCTGTTGTTCCCGGAGGACGAGGGCAGCCCGGTCTTCGCGTTGACCGCGGCGTTGATCAGGCCGACGTTCAGGCCGCAGCCGGTGGCCGCGGGGACCGAGAAGACGCTGTCGTTCTGGGTGGCGCCGGTGAGGTTGATCCGGCTCATCTCGCCGGCCTCGTCGGCGGTGCCGTCACCCCGGTAGAAGCTCATGCCGAACTCCGGGTAGTTCCGGTTCTCGGGGCGCAGCAGGACCGGGTTGGCGGCCGTCCCGATGTAGCACTTGCTGCCCAGGAGGGGGTTCTCCAGGTGGATGCGGACCGGCAGGGCCACGATGGGCATGTCGGTGAGGACGCCGGCGGTCTGGTCGAAGGCGTACGGCGCGCCTACGGACTCCATGGTCGCGGTGATCCTGTTGAGGGTGGAGTCGTCGAGCGTCTTGCAGATGGACGTGATCACCGGGATGTCGCTCGGGCACATCAGGCCCAGCAGACCGCCGGGCACGGTGGCGGAGTCGGCGACGAGCGCGCCGGAGGCGGGGGCGACCACGGTGCTGGTGCCGTCCGCCTTCTGGACGACGCCGAGCTGCAGATTGGTCTTCCCGGTGACCACGGTGGTCTTGCCCAGCTTGATGGAGCCGCTGGAGGAGGTGGAGACCACGCACTGCGGGGTCCTGTCGAAGCCGTCGGCGGCCAGCATCGCCGGCGCGTCGACGGGGCAGCGGGTGAAGGGCGCCCACTCGCCGTTCAGCGCGGGCTCGGCGGCGGTCGCGGTGCCCAGGGAGGCGAAGGCGCCCAGCGCGGTCAGGGCGGAGACGGTGGCGAGCCGGGTGCGCGGTGAGATCGCGGGCATGGTGGTGGCCTTCCGTGGAGGAGGGAGGGTGACGGGAGGGTGGAGGCGGCTCAGCGTTCGGGGACGGGAATCACGTACGGCTGCAGGTCGCTGGTGCACTGGGGGGCGTTGAACTCGTCCCCGAACACCGGGTTGGCGATGCTGCAGGTCTGGCCCTGGACCTGGAGGATCTCGTTGCCGGGACCGGAGATGGAGGCGGTGAGGAGACGGTCGAGGTCCTCGTCGGCGCCGCAGCCGGTGAAGGCCGGGATGGTCGCCTCACCGGACAGGGTGCCGCCGGAGAGCAGCAGGTAGCCGGTGGCCGGCAGGCCGAGGTCCTGCTCGCCCCTGCCGTACAGCACCAGGTGGTCGCCGGGATGGTTCGCGGGATCCGGGTCGGCCGAGGTGAGGGGTGTCTCGGTCCTGCAGGCGGGGCCGACGTCCAGCGGGGTTCCGTTGACCTCCAGGGCGGTCACCCGGAGGGTCAGCGGAGCCCGGACGTAGGTGTCCGTGATCGTCCTGAAGTCGGACAGGCGCAGCTTGATGCGCGAGTCGATGGTGACGGTGCCCTTCTGCTCCAGCACCATCGTGGCCGTCACGGGGGTGAAGCCGAACGTCAGGAAGGTGCTCCGGAAGGGCGGGGTCTGCTTGCGCCCCTGGTAGTGGAAGTCGCCGTGCGAGGCGGTGTCGAAGATGAGGTGGTCCGGGTCGGGCGGGCCGTCCACCGGGTTCCCCTGCTCGATCAGCATGCAGGACGGCGGCAGGAGCGAGGCGCCCTTCAGCTTCTTCACGTTGGTGTGGCCCGTGATGTAGGCGTTCAGCGACGCCGGTGTGGGCGGGTGCTCGTCGTCGTACCGGCACGGCGGTGCGTCGCGGTCCGCGGCGGCGCCGGACGGGGCGTCCGTCACCTCCGGGGCGCGGTCGCCCTGCCGGTCCTCCCCTCCGCCCGGTGTGCTGGAAGACGGGTCCGGTGTGCCGGGGGAGGCGCCGGGCGGGGACGGCGAGCCGTCCGGCTCGTCCGTGCCGACCTGGACGGTGGCCAGCAGCAGTTCCTCCGGAGCGTCCCGTTCGGGGGAGCAGTCGACGGTCAGCGCACCGGGATCGGCGGTGGCCCCCTCCGCGGCGTCGAGCGCCAGGTCGACGGCGAGGTTCCCGGCGGAGAAGGCCAGGGCGCCGTCGCTCCGCCCGGTCACCGACGGGACGTCACCCGTCGCGGTGAGCGTCAGCGGTCCGGACGAGGGAAGGGTCACC